>JAFRMM010000197.1 GCA_017430675.1 Prevotella sp. | reverse complement strand
TCGGCAATCAGGACAACTTCAACATCACGATGAAGGACGACAATGCCGTCCTGGAGGAAGTGGTGGTCGTAGGTTACGGTACCCAGAAGAAGAAACTGGTGACTGGTGCTACTGTTCAGGTGAAGGGCGAGGACATCGCCAAGATGAACACGACCAACGCCCTGACCGCCATGCAGGCCAGCACCCCCGGTGTAAACATCACGCAGACTTCGGCCCAGCCAGGAAAGGGCTTTAAGGTGAACATCCGTGGTGTCGGCACCATGGGCACCTCATCTCCGCTGCTCGTTATCGACGGTATCTCCAGTGGTACGGCTGACGATGGTCTGAACGGACTGAACCCCGCCGACATCGAGTCGATTGACGTGCTGAAGGACGCTGCTTCTGCAGCCATCTACGGTGCACGTGCTGCTAACGGTGTGATCCTCGTGACCACCAAGCAGGGTAAGGAAGGTAAGATCCAGGCCAGTTACGACGGCTATGTGGGTTGGAGCAATCCTGCCAAGCGTCCCGCTACGCTGAATGCCCAGCAGTATATGCAGATCATCAACGAGTTGCAGTACAACACCACTGGTAGTGCTGTAAACTGGGGCTCCATCGTTCCACAATCTACTCTGGACAAGGTGAACCAGGGCTGGGAAGGTACTGACTGGTTTGATGTATATCGCAACGAGAACGCCATGCAGTTCAACCATTCGTTCAGCCTGACTGGCGGTAACGAGCGTTCGAAGTTTGCCATGGGTCTGAACTACACTTCCAATGAAGGAACTTTCGGCGGTGATGTGGCACCGAAGTACAAACGCTATGGTGGCCGTATCAACTCAGAACATGTACTGTTGAAAGGCAAGGATCATAATATCATCACCATTGGTGAAAATATCTCATATTGGTATAACAGTCGCAGTGGTCTTGAGGAAGGTACTGGCTACTGGAACTCTATCCAGCCCGTTTATATTGCTTCTCCGCTGGTGGAGCCATACGATGCCAACGGTAATCTGACGAGTTTCGCCGAGAATTCCAGTGGCTATAGCGGTCAGATGTGGTCTAACCCGCTTCAGGGCTTGTTGAACGGTCAGTTCAACTCGACGACAAAAGAGCGTAACTTCGGTGTTGGTGCAACCTTCTTCTGGATTATTGAGCCGATCAAGGGTTTGCGTTATCGCGGATCATTCAATACTGGTTACAGTTCAAACACCTCTCGTGGTTATGGCAGACCGTTCTCTCAGAACCAGTCTTCATCATCTGGTGCTTATACTGTAAGCCAAAGTGCAAGTGATGGTGGCAGTTTCTCAGTTGATAACACACTGAGTTACACACTCCCGATGATTGGTAAGAATGCATTCGACGTGATGATTGGTCAGTCGTTCGAGAGGACGGATTGGGGACAGAGTGTTTCCGTCGGTGTTCAGGCTAACGAGGGCAGTGAGAAGTCCATGGTGCATAATCCCATCTATGCTTGGCCCAGCAATTTCTCTGCCAGTCAGATCTCTTCATTTAGCGGCGCACCTTGGGGCGACAGTTCGCTGGCCTCATTCTTTGGCCGTGTGAACTGGAACTACGATGAGAAGTACATGGCTACCTTCACCATGCGTGCCGATGGTAGTTCTAACTTCGCCCGCGGGCACCGCTGGGGCTACTTCCCCTCAGTATCCGCAGGTTGGGTGATTACCAGTGAAAAATTCATGGAGGCTACACGCAGTTGGATGGACTATTTGAAGATTCGTGCTTCTTGGGGACAGAACGGTAACTGTCAGATTCCCAACTTCCAGTATTTGGCAACGATCAGTTACTCTCCGACATCATATGCCGACTTCGCCTACAAGTTCGGTAGTTCGATGGCACAGACACTGTCGCAGACCAACTACAGCCCGGGTGCATACGCTGATATCGTTCCTAACGAAGACATCACTTGGGAGACCTCCGAGCAGTTGAACATCGGTCTGGATGCCCGCTTCATCGGTGGCCGTCTCGGCTTGAACTTCGACTGGTATAAGAAGACCACGAAGGACTGGCTGATCCAGGCGCCTATTGAATTGGTTATGGGTACCAATGCACCTTATATCAATGGTGGTGACATCGAGAATACTGGTATTGAGATTGCGCTCTCTTGGAACGACAAGATTGGCAAGGACTTCAACTACCGTGCTAACCTGAACTTTGCAACCAACAAGAACAAGGTGACGCGTATTGCCAACGAGCAGGGTTTGATCAACGGTCGGGACAAAGCGCTCTTCGAGAATTCTTCCTACGTGTCTCGCGTGGAGGTGGGTCATCCCATTGCCTACTTCTATGGCATGGACTACGAGGGCATCTGGCAGAGCCAGGCCCAGATCGACGCTGCCCGCGCAGCCGGTAAGGCCGTCCGCGACGATGCACAGCCTGGTGATATGATTTGGACCGACTGGGATAGTGACGGTGTCATCAACTACGACCTCGACCGTCATGAGATAGGAAACCCGCATCCCGACTTCACCCTCGGTGCGACCCTGGGCTTCGACTGGAAGGGACTGGACTTCTCCGTCACAGGTAGTGGTCAGTTCGGCATGCAAGTGATGCAGTACTATCGTACCGCCCAACTCGCCAATCCTTATGACAACTTCACACAGGATATCTTTGAGCGCTGGCACGGTGAGGGCACCAGCAACACGCAGCCCCGCCTGATCCTGGCTGGTGACAACAACCAGTGGGTATCTACCCGCTATATGCAGGATGCAGACTTCTTCCGTATCCAGAACATCACGCTGGGTTACGACTTCAACAAACTTTGGAAGGGAAGTCCGTTCCAGCAACTCCGCCTCTATGTGCAGGCTCAAAACCTCTACACCTTCACTGGTTACACGGGTGTCGATCCTGAAATCGGTTCATCTGGCGGTAATAACTCTTGGGAACGCGGTATCGACGTAGGTCTCTATCCTACCTCACGCACATACCTCGTTGGCGTCAACATTAAGTTCTAAAGTAATCACAACAATATTTTTAGAAGAAAGAATATGAAAAAGATTTTAACCATGGTCGTGGCTGTATCACTCGCAATTGGCTTTACCGCTTGTGAGGATCAACTCGACTCAATCAATTATACCAAGCAGGACAGCACCAACTTCCCTGGCTCATCAGACGATGTTGTCAGCGAGTTGAATGGTGTCTATTCGGTGCTCAACGGTTTTGTATCTACACCGTTGGAAACTCCCTATTTTGTTTGGAATCTGATGTCCGACGATACTAATGGTGCCGGTGGTAATGGTGACACAGAGGCACATGCTGTTGGTCATATTACGACAAACAATGAAAACCTCTATCAGAATGCTTGGAAGCATGTCTATGAAGGACTGGCCCGTTCAAGTTCCATCATATATTACATTGACAATGTGGAATGGAAGGATCAGACAGAGCGTAACCAGTTGCTGGGCGAAACCCTGTTCATGCGTGCACTCTATCTTTTCTGGGGAACTCAGATGTTTGGCGACATTCCTGCTTACTGGCAGGGAGGCGTTCCCTCACCATGCCCTCAGCAGGATGCCGAGACAGTGATTTATCCGCATATTATGGGTGATCTGGTTCAGGCCGCTTCGCTGATGACACAGAAGACACAGGGCGACGGTCATGCTACGAAGTATGCCGCTGAGGCGCTTCTGGCCCGCGTCTATATGTTCTACCAGGGCTTCTATAAGAAGGCTGGTGAGTTGGCTTCTGCCAGTCTGTCGCCTGTGACCATTATCACCGATGAGGGTGAGCAGGAACTGACGAAGGCTCAGGTGGTCAGCGCCCTTGAGGATGTCATCAACAATGGTGGCTACAGCCTAGTTGGCGACTATCGCCAGTTGTGGCAATATACCAATGAGTTCACGGCTCCGGATTATCCCTATGTTGCCGACTTAGTTGCCGATGGCAAGTATTTTGCTGGCAATGGCAATGAGGAGCAGATTTTCCAGATCCAGTTCATGAACTGCCAGTCTTGGAATGGTACCACGGGTATGGGTTACTGCAACCAGTTATCACTCTATAGCGGTCTTCGCTGCGATGATGATGCTGCTGGCGAGACAAATCCCGTCACCGGTAAGACTTATTACAATGGTCACTCCAACACCTTCCCGTTCGGACAGGGTTGGGGACAGGGTACCGTTCAGGCTACGCTTTGGGATGAGTGGGCTGATAGCGACCCTCGTAAGTTGGCTTCTATCTGTGATGCTCCCAACGAGTTAAATCACTTCGTGTTTACAACGACATGTACTGAGGATGCCGGCTATTATAACAAGAAACTGATGCCTGTTACGACCATGAAGGCCAATTGGGATAATTACACTGGTGCTGGTCCCTACACCTGGTGGGACGTGGCTGACCTGGAGAACTACGCAGGTCCGAAGAACGGCAACTGCATGCAAGGCTCTCATTTCTGCGACGTGACGCTGATTCGTCTTGCCGACGTGATGCTGATGCACTCTGAACTCACTGGCGACGCTACCCAGATGAATAAGGTACGCGCCCGTGTCGGTCTCCCTGAGACCACCTATTCTTGGGCCAACATCAAGGCAGAGCGTCGTTTCGAACTGGCTTTTGAAGGCGTTCGTTTCAACGACTTACGCCGCTGGTCGGGTAAGGACGGTGGTCAGAGTTGTGAGGCTGCCGTAGCCCTGGAGAAGCAGAATGGTTCACGCGTGAACTATATGGGTCGATGGACGACCATGCATCATGGCACCTCTTCTTGGGCACAGCGTTATGCAGAGACCGACGGATTCCTCCAGATTCCTACCTCTCAGATTGAACTGGCCGGTGATGAGGCCGTGCTGAAGCAGAATGCCGGCTGGGGAAGCACCGTTAGCGACGCCCAGATGTCAGGTACACCTGTATATTAATCCTATAAATGAAATAAAGACATGAAAAAATCAATATTTTTCCTGATGGCAGCGGTGGGACTCTTCACTGCCTGCGACCCGAGTCAGAGTGAAAAAGACTTTGATCCCGTATCAGTGGAAGCCAGCGCTCTGGAGAATTGTATCACCATCACTCAGACTGACGAAAATGGCAATCCTGCTGCGGATGGTAATTACTTTACCTATACGACCAATCCTGCAATGATGGTGACGGTGTATAACTACCTTAGCGACGGTTCTGAGAACAAGTTGGCCTATGGCTTTACTGGTTCATTCAGCATTAAGCCCGCACGCGGTGCCGATCCTAACCAAACGTTCTATATCCGCACCATCAACTCTGACAACTCTGAGACTGCCATTTCGAAGACTTACACAGTCTTTGTGCAGACAGACCTGGATATGAGTGTCCGCTATCTGGCCAGCAATGCGTACGGAACTAAAATTTGGAAGTGGGATAACACACTTGACAATAATGGTATCGTATGGGGTAACATGGGCTATTGCGGTGGCTCTGGTACTGATGTCGGTACGTATGGAAATGGCCAGTGGTGGGGCGTCGTCGCTGAGTCTGAGACCGAGGCTGGTTCTGGCAACGGCTTCATGCAGCAACTCCAGCACACTCACGACGGCAACTACCATGGTGATGGTGACGTCGATAACTCGTATATGACTTTCAACGATGAGGGTGTGGCCACGACTTATGATGCCAACGGAGAGATTATCCGCCAGGCTCCTTACTCAGTGGATGAGTTTAATCTGGACGCTGAGTGGAGAAAGGGTCTCCTGAAGACCACTGCTATCCTGTGGCCCTACGAGATCAACTCTGGCGGTAATGTTCCCGGCGAGTATGAGATTGTCTATCTGACACCTGAGAAGATGACACTCGTATATCCCGATGGCGGCGCTTATGGCGAACTAGGTAACTGGGGTGAGGCTACCTTCTGGCACTTCTGCAGCAACACCGATATTGAAGGTATGGCTACCGGCGGCTATGATACTGCTTCCAAGGACTGGACATGGGACTACGACGGCGAACATACCGTATGGGGTAACATGGGTTATTGCGGCGGTTCTGGCGCAGAAGTCGGCAAAGACCACGCTGGCCAGTGGTGGGGCGTTGTTGACGAATCAGAGACCGAGGCTGGTTCTGGCAACGGTTTCATGCAGCAACTCCAGCACACTAACGACGGTAATGCCCACGGTGATGAGAGCATGGATGCATACTTCACGCTCAGTGCAGAAGGTACTATCGTCCGCCATGCTGGCGACGGTTCTGTCATCAACAGCGGTTCGTTCTCGTTTGACACCTCTGTTGCAAACGAGTGGAAGGTGGCTGACCTAACCACGACAGCCGGTACAATCCTATTCCCGTACGAGATCAACTCCGGTGGTAACATGCCGACCTTGTTCGAAGTCTGCTACATGACAGGCAGCAAGATGTGTCTTGTTTATCCCGACGGTGGCGACTTCGCCGGCCTCGGCAACTGGGGTGAGGCTACTTACTGGCACTTCAAGGCTAAGTAATTTCCGCCCTATATCTTTACAATCCGCTCCGCATCCCTGCGGGGCGGATTTTTTGTCTGTGGAAATAATCACGTATTTCTTTGGTGGTTTCGGAAATAATGCCTATCTTTGCAGACGATATATGAATAACATATAATACTATGACAATGAAAAAAGAAATGATCAAGAAGATGTATGGCAGTTTCGAGGAGGTAGCCATGCACATTGAGGGTGTGGAATGCTGGAGTGCAAGAGACCTGCAGGTCTTACTTGGCTACAGTAAGTGAGAAAACTTTACAAAAGTCATCGAAAAAGCGAAGGATGCATGTAAAAATGCTGGGCAGAAAGTTGCCGATCAATTTCCTGATGTCAGGAAATTGATAATAGGCGCAAAAGGCTCTGAACGTCAGATAGATGACTACTATCTGACTCGCTATGCCTGTTACTTAATTGCGCAAAATGGAGACCCGAAAAAGGAACAAATAGCCTTTGCGCAGACCTACTTCGCTGTTCAAACAAGAAAAGCAGAAATTATTGAACAAAGAATCAACGAAAGAGAGCGGGTTAAGGCTAGAGCAAAACTGCAACAGACAGAGAAGAAGATGTCCGGTATCCTTTATGAGAGAGGTGTTGACGGAAGAGGCTTTGCTATTATCCGTTCTAAAGGAGATCAGGCATTGTTTAATCTCAGCACAGGAGAACTGAAGAAAAAACTTGGTGTTCCAGACAAGCGCCCTGTTGCAGATTTCCTGCCGACGGTGAATATTAAGGCTAAGGACTTTGCCGCTGAGATGACAAATGTGAATGTGCAGACAAAGGATCTATATGGTGTTGAGCCTATTACCGACGAACATGTTGACAATAACCTTGCAGTCCGAAAGATCATGCTGGAACGTGGAATCGTTCCAGAGGAACTTCCTGCAGAAGAGGATGTCAAGAAGGTGGAACGCCGATTAGCCAAAGAAGATAAGAAATCTTTGGAAGACCCCAAGTAATCCCGCCCTATATCTCTTACAATCCGCTCTGCTACCCGCGGGGCGGATTCTTGTTTGTTTCTTAGTGTGTCCTTTCTCATAACGGCTGAAAGTTAATAAAAAAGTTGCATAATTCACGGAAATTGATTATATTTGTGGACAAAATATCAAAAACAATCAAAAAATGAAGAAATTACTCATAGTATGCATCGGTTTATTCCTTGTGGCAATAAGCACCATGGCACAAAAAGAAGTCACATTAACCCTTGACTCTCAGACCACTCACCAGCGCATCACGGGATTCGGCGGATTCGTATGCAGCCCCTCGTTTGCCTATAACCACATCCAAGAACGACGACGGCACCACTGGCAAACTGAAACAAGAGAACTGGCCCGACTATGCACAGTATCTGGAAGACTATGTGCAGTATCTGCGCGAGAACGGCGTGGAACTTGATGCCATCTCCATCCAGAACGAGCCAGACTGGCCTGCACAGTATGCCGGCTGTCTGTGGGATCCCACTGAGATTGCCGACTTTGTGAAGACCAATGGCAGATCCATCAACTGCAAGATTATTGCACTGGAAACACTGGCCATCAGCGACAAAATGAAGAAAGTACAAATGAAATAGCAGAATATCATATCTGAGGGTGTCAGGGTGTACAAACAAAAATCCGCTCCGCATCCATGCGGGGCGGATTTTTTGTATCCATGAAAATTGTCTGGCATTTATTTGGTGGTTTCTTCTTTTGTTTGTATCTTTGCAAACAAAAGAAGAATAAAAGAGAATAAAGAAGGATAAAAGAGAATAAAGAAGAATAAAAGAGAATAAAAATGAAGAGGAATAATTCAGAAGTAGGCCAGACTTTGTTTCAGCCGACGTTCGGAAATCGCCCTGAGCAATATATCGGTCGTGATGGCGTAATAGATCATTTTATGGAGGGTCTGCGGGAACCAGTAGGATCGCGTAATCGCTGTACATTGTTCTTGGGGCAACGCGGTATGGGTAAGACCGCCTTGTTACTTGAACTGAGCGATCGTGCCCAGAAAGCAGGTTATGTAGTGGCCCGTGTTACGGCTCATGAAGGAATGGCGCAAGCCATCATTGAGCAGTTTCAACTGAATGGCTCGAAATTCTTCAACGACGACAGAAGGAAACTGACGGGCGTGAGTGCTGGGGTTTTGGGATTCTCATTCGGTCTTAGTTTCTCAGAGGCAGCAGAGCGGCAGTATGGTTTCCGCTCGAAAATGTCGCTGTTGTGCGATAAACTTGCAGAGAAGGATAAAGGTGCGCTAATCCTGATTGACGAGGTACGCACATCTGCTGCCATGCGTGAAGTGGCAGCAGCCTATCAGGAGTTAGTGGGTGACCAGAAGAATATTGCGATAGCAATGGCTGGATTGCCACATGCCGTGTCAGGTGTACTGAATGACAATGTCCTCACTTTCCTGAACCGAGCCACTAAGGTGGAACTGGGACCGATCTCGACAAATCTGATCAGGGCCTACTATGAGCGTGCATTCAGGACGACAGGATTATTAGTCTCGGATGAGATTCTTGAACGTGCTGCACTGGCGACCCGCGGTTTCCCATACCTCATGCAGTTGATAGGTTACTACATTATTCAATATACGCCACAAGGCAAGGCTGTGACCAACGCAGTGATGGACAAAGCGGAGAAGGCGGCCATGAGTGATATGGACGATAACGTGTTCAAACCGATCTTGACTCCTTTATCAGACAATGACAAGATTTTCTTGAGAGGGATGGCAAGTTGTGGGGATATAGTGACTACTGCCAAACTTCAGGCAGCACTGGGGAAGAAAGGTCCGTCTATCCAACCTTATCGGAAACGTCTGCTTGAGGCAGGTGTTATCGAAACTCCGAGAAGAGGGGAACTGGTGTTTGCCGTGCCTTATCTGGCAGACTATCTGTTGTCGGAGAAAGAAAGTTAATAACAAACTGGAATTTTTAGAATAATAGGGTGTCAGGGTGTACAAATGCCTATGTACAGGGACTTTGCACCCTCTTTTGTAGGGTGTCAGGGTGTACAGAGGGTGTACAGGCTGTGGGAGGTAAATTAGAGATTACCTTAGACTTGCCAATCAATGCCCTGCGCTTGAAAAGCATTGCCTTTTGCCCCAATTCTCGAGAGAATTGGGGCAAAAGGCAGTACCCTAGCATCGTCAGGAGCCTCTGGACGATCAAATTCTCGTGAGAATTGAGTTACATGAATATCTGTACACCCTCTGTACACCCTCGCACCCTACAAAAGAGGGTGCCATCACCTGTGTTTATCGGCATTTGTACACCCTGACACCCTATTTTTCAAAAAAATCACAGTATAAAAGAATCCGCCCCGCAAGGATGCGGAGCGGATTATGAAAGATATTGGGCAATAATTACTTAGCCTTGAACTGCCAGAATGTTGCCTCACCCCAGTTACCGAGGCCACCGAAGTCGCCACCGTCGGGATAGCAGAGCGTCATTGTGCTACCAGTCAGGTAGAGCATCTCGAAGGTTGTAGGCATGTTACCACCTGAGTTGATCTCATACGGGAACAGGATAGTCCCAGCAGTTGTGTTCAGGTTAGCAACCTTCCAGTCGTTAGCTACAGTCTCGTCGATATCGAATACACCGCTGTTGATGACAGAGCCATCACCTGCATGACGGGTAATAACACCGTCAGGAGTCAGTGTGAAGTAAGCATCCATGCTCTCGTCACCATGAGCCTGACCATCGTTGGTGTGGTTCAACTGACCCATGAACTCAGCCTCACTGGTGACACCCCACCATTTACCTGAAGCAACAGCATCGGCACCTGCACCACCGCAGTAACCCATGTTACCCCAGACAACACCGTCGAGAGCCTCAGTATTCCAAGTCCAGTCCTTACCGTTGTCATAGCCATAGGCCATACCCTTGATATCGCTCAGACTGCGGAAGTTCCAGAATGTAGCCTCACCCCAGTTACCAAGACCTGCATAGTCGCCACCGTCAGGATAGCAGAGCGTCATCTTATCTGAAGTCAGATAAAGAATCTCATAGGTTCCAGGAACATTACCGCCAGAGTTGATCTCGTACGGCCAGAGGATAGCAGTGGTAACCAGGTCACCAACCTTCCACTCACCAGCGGGATTGTAACCCTGAACAGCATAAGCATCCTTGCGGATCTCAGCACCACTAGCATCATAAGTAGTAGCGATACCATCCTCAGTGAACACCATGTAAGAGTTATCAACATCGCCATCACCATGATAAGCACCATCGTGAGTGTGCTGTAACTGCTGCAGGAAGCCGTTACCAGAACCTGCCTCAGTCTCAGACTCAGCAACAACGCCCCACCATTTGGCACTACCTGTGGTGGCTACCTCGGCACCATTACCGCCACAGTAACCCATGTTACCCCAAACAACACCATCAGGAGCTGTGGGATCCCACTTCCAGGTCTTTGAGCCGTAGTCGTTAGAAGCGAGCAGCCGGATCTCAGGATTCAACTCACCAGCCACCTCGACAGTAAAGTCTTGAGAGGCAACAACCTCCTGGAGGTCAGCATTAACGAACTTGAAATATACAGTCTGATTAGGATCAGAACCACGTGCAGGCACGAAGTTGAACACACCTGCTGAAGCGCCACTGGCCAGTTTGAACTCACTGCCGTCGGGCTTCAGGTAGTAGATATACACACTCGATGCCTTAGGCACACTGTACTTGATCCAGTTACCGTCGGCCTTGGCCTCTGTGCAGGCCTCGTCAGCATACTGCGAGAACGTAGCACCGTCGAGCAGGTTGGCGGCAGTAAAGTTGTCGATGTCCATGCTGCCGTCTTCCTTGATAGGATTACAGGCCGTGAGCATGCCCAGCGCTACTGCGAACAATAATATTGATTTTTTCATATTGCAATTTCTTAATTCTTAATTATTAACTCTTAATTAATAGATTGGTGTACCAGACATACTCCAGCCTGTTCCGTCGTACCAACCCTTGTTCTGGCTCAGGATGGCAGGATCGTTGACGATAGCGATCTGTGAGGGAGGCTTCGGCAGGAAACCGTCGGTATCAGCATAGCGCTGTGCCCAACTGCTGCCACCAACACCCTTACCGTGAGACATTGTCGTCCAGGTACCGCAGTAGTTCACACGAGTACCTTCCTGCTTCTGCAGGGCAGTTGCTGCCAAGCAGCCAGCACCACCGTCCTTACCAGACCAGCGGCGCAGGTCGTTGAAGCGGAGACCCTCACCAGCGAGTTCGAAGCGGCGCTCATTCTGGATGTTCTGCCAAGAATAATCTACACCAGGCAGACCGACACGGGCACGAACCTGATTCATATAAGTATTGGTACCTGTCAACTCAGAGTGCATCAGCATCACGTCAGCCAGACGGAGCAGTACGATGTCAGAGAAGTGGTCGCCCTGGAAGGAGTTACCGTTAGGAGCAGGTGTATCAGTGTTCTTCATGCGCCATACGCCCCACCATGAATAATAGTCACCACCCGTGTCGCTGGATTCTGTTGTTGTCACAACAATCCACTTCTTGTTATAGTAACCGGCATCCTCAGAGCAAGAGGTCGTGTAGTAGTAGGCCTGCAGTTCGCTGGAAGTATCGAGGATGGTAGCAGCCTTACGCGGGTCACTGTCGGGCCACTCGTCCCAGAGGTTGGCATTGATAGTACCCTGACCCCAGCCCTGTCCGAAGGGGAAGGTCTCGGGACCACCATTGGAGTGACTGTTCTCGTCAGCATCGCAACGGAGACCGGTGTAGAGTTCCACCTGGTTACAGAATCCCATACCGATGGTACCGTTCCAAGAGTTGGAGTTCATATACTGAATCTGGAACATCTCCTCACTGTTACCGTTGCCAGCCCATACCTTACCAGCAGCCTTCAGATCAGCCACGTAAGCATAGTCCTGAATGGTCAGTTCGTTGGTATATTGCCAGAGCAGACGGAAGTCCTCAACGAGGCTGTAGCCTCCGTTGTTGATAGCATCCTCAAGGAAACTAACCACCTGAGCCTTGCTCAGAGAAGTGCCAGCACCCTCCTGATCAAAACCTTCGAAAGACACGTCGGCGAGATTGGCACCAGCCAGTTCGCCAGCCTTCTTATAGAAGCCCTCATAGAACATATAGGCACGAGCCAGCATACCTTCAGCGGCACCCTTGGTGGCATGACCGTCGCCACGGGTGGTAGCACCGTGACTCATCAGGTTGGCAGCACTGGTGAAGTCAGCCAGGATGTGCGGCATGATCTCATCCTCAGCACTCAACTGCGGACAGGGATCGGGAGCAGCAACAGCCCAATAGGCGGGAATGTCACCCCAGAACTGTACGCCCCAGAGGTAGAACAGACCGCGCATGAAGTAAGCCTCACCGAGAAGTTGGTTACGGGTTGATTCCTGACCTGTCCAGTCGAAGGCATCGACACCATAAATCACAGAACTGGCACGGGAAATACCTAAATAGACATTCTTCCATGCATTATCATAAAGCGTTTCCTTATTGGTCATCAGGTGGCCTACTGCATGTGACTCCACGTCACCAGTACCACCGGCGCCATTGGCATCGTCAGACATAATGTAGTTCACGAACCAGGGGGTCTCCAGCGGAGAGGTGCTCATCTGGTTCATCACACCATACAGGGCAGCCAACTGCTTGGTCAGGTCACTGGCCGTAGCAGGATAGTTTTCACTTGTTGCTCCTGTATAATTCGTGCTATCGAGGAAGTCCTCGCAAGAGGTCAGTCCGACTGCGAAGAGGACCGCGATTGCCATTAAATATATCTTTTTCATATTCTTATATACCTTATTTATATTATATTAGAACTTAATGCTTGCACCCACAATGAAGGTACGTGCTGTCGGATAAAGACCTACGTCAATACCACGAGCCCAAGAGTCCTTACCGCCGGATGAACCGATTTCAGGATCAACACCTGTGTAACCAGTGAAGGTATAGAGGTTCTGAGCCTGTACATAGAGGCGGAACTGGCTGAACGGAGAACCCTTCCACAGTTGGGCAACGTCATAACCCAGTGTGATGTTCTGAATCTTGAAGTAGTCAGCATTCTGCATGTAGCGGGTAGATACCCACTGCTCATTGATAGAGCCAACGGCCAGACGAGGATACTTATTGTTCGTGCCCTCACCGTGCCAACGGTCGAAGTCAGATACGGTATAGTTGCCGTAAGGACTTGCCAGCAAAGCGGTACGGTAGCACTGCATCACCTGCTGTCCGAATGCGCCTGAACCAGTCAGGCCGAAATCAAGACCCTTCCACTCGAAGCCGAGGCTGACACCAAGGGTCACATCGGGATGCGGGTTACCGATCTCATGACGGTCCTCAGACAGAGAAATCTGACCGTCACCGTTCCAGTCGTCCCAGATGCAGTCACCGGGCTGTGCACCAGCGAGGACGGCCTTGCCACTGGCAATGGCTGCGTCAATCTGAGCCTGGTTCTGCCAGATGCCACTGTAAGACATACCGTTGAAGTAACCGATGGGGTGACCTACCTCTACGCGAGATACCCATGAAGAGTTCTCGAAGATAGCCTTATCCTGTCCATTGATATAACCTGCATTGTTGTCCAGACGGGTTACCTCGTTCTTGTTGGTAGCCACGTTCACGTTGGCATGATAGTTGAAATCGCTGCCGATCTTGTCGCGCCAAGAGAGGGCAACCTCGATACCAGTGTTCTTCACGTCACCAGCATTCACGTATGCAGGAACCTCATAACCAAGCACCTGGTTGATAGGAGCCTGTACGAGCCAGTCCTTCGTCTTCTTGATATACCAGTCGAAGTTGATGCCGAGTTTACCGCTGATAAGACGTGCATCGAGACCGATATTCAACTGCTCAGAAGTCTCCCATGTTACGTCGGGGTTAGGTGCGTTAGAAGCGTAAGCACCAGTCTGATAGACGTTACGGTTCACCGTGTTGTACATATCGCTTGAGAACTTGTAACCAAAGTCGGCATAGTCCGTCGGAGAGAAAGCGATGTTCGACACATAGTTGAAGTTGGAGATGTTACAGTTACCGTTCTGACCCCAAGATGCGCGGATCTTCAAGAAGTCGAGCCAACTCTTGGTGCTCTCCATGAAGTTCTCGTTGGTGATGACCCAACCAGCGGATACTGAGGGGAAGTAACCCCAGCGCTTGCCGCGTGCGAAGTTGGAAGAACCGTCGGCACGGATGATAGCCGTTGCCATGTACTTCTCGTCGTAGTTCCAGTTAGCACGTCCGAAGAACGAAGCAATGCTACCCTGCTGTGGATTATCATAACCGCCATGACCATTCAGGTACTGGGTCTCGTAATTTGCGGGAATGTTGTAGTCCCAACCCTTGAGAACCATCGTATTCAGATTATCTTCAGTAACCTCAAAACTCATGTTCATACCTGTGCTCCAGTCAGAGCGCTCGATAGACTGACCAACAAGGACATCAATCGTGTGCTTACCGAGTTTCGGCAGGATATACGACAATGTATTCTCGATCGTGAAACTGCTGCTCTGGCTCTGGCTCATGCTCAGCGTATAAGAGTTGCTGGCAGAGGTTGAACTTGAAGAGTAAGGCAGACCAGCCTGACGATAGTTGCTGGCGCTGTAGCCTGTATTGAACTGTCCGCGATACTTCAGGTTCTTGATCGGCTCAACAATCCAGTAGAAGGTAGCACCTACACCGAAGTCACGGCTCTTGTTCAGTGAACCAAAACCACCATTGAGGAAGTGGTTCAAGGGGTTGCCGTAAATCATATCGCTATAGCCAAGATGGTTGTTGGCATAACTGGTCAGATTGCCATTGGCATCGTAAGGCTCCACGAGCGGAGAAGCGATGTAGGCAGCCTGCATCACATTCCAGTAACCGTTGCTCTCAGCGAGGGTGTGGCTCTTGTGATACCAGTAAGATACGTTCTCACCGATGGTCAGCAGTTCGTGCTCCTCACCCAGCAGGTCCTTACCCTTCAGCACCACGTGCTCAGAGTTGATACGGCCACCATAGCGCTGGTAAGAAGAGGCGTTGTCGCCACCCATGATACCCTCGTTAGAACTGTAGTTGAGTGACATGGAGAACTTAGAACGGTCGGTACCGCCAGTCAGCGTCACAGCGTGGCTGAACTGCAGGGCGTTCTTGTTCTCATACTCCTTGAACCAGTCGGTACCATCCCAGCCCTGGTTCACCTTGTCGAGGATAGACTGCGGAACGAGGCTTGACCAGTTGGTAGCCGTTCCGTAAGTATTGAAGTTGGTCTCGTTGATAATCTGCATGTACTGCTGGGCGTTCACCATGGCGGGCACCTTGTAGGCATTTGACCAGCCCACAAAACCGTCATACTGCACCTGCAGTTTACCAGCCTTACCCTGCTTGGTGGTCACGAGGATCACACCGTTAGCAGCACGGGCACCGTAGATGGCTGCGGAAGCAGCGTCCTTCAGCACGTCGATGCTCTCGATATCGTTCGGGTTCAGACCATTCAGACCGTTATCAGCCGTACCGGCATTGATACCGTCGATGATCAGCAGAGGAGAACTCTCACCGATGGTACCCATACCACGGATGTTCACCTTGAAGCCCTGTCCAGGCTGGGCTGAACTCTGTGTGATGTTCACACCGGGGGTAGAACTCTGCATGGCGGTCAGGGCGTTGGTCGTGTTCAGTTTGGCGATGTCCTCACCCTTCACCTGAACAGTAGCACCAGTCACCAGTTTCTTCTTCTGGGTACCGTAACCTACGACCACCACTTCCTCCAGGACGGCATTGTCGTCCTTCATCGTGATGTTGAAGTTGTCCTGATTGCCGACTCTGATTTCCTGAGTCTCGTAACCGATGAACGACACGACGATCGTTGCACCCGGATTCACTGAGAGAGAGAAGTTACCGTCAAAGTCGGTAACGGTACCGTTCGTGGTACCTTTTTCCACTACGCTGGCACCGATGACGGGGCCCTGAGCATCGATTACAGTACCTGTAATCTTCTTCGTTGCCTGCTGCACGTTCTGCACGTCACCAGCGGCATAGGCGTTTGATGAGTAGCCGAGTCCCAAGAGAGCCATGGCACTCATCAGCAGCGCTGTCTTTCTAAATTTTCGATTCATACTTAAGTATTAACTATAGATTAATTGGTTTATAATAAACGCAAGTTTGGATGGTCGGGAAGCATACACAAGCCCCCAGCCTACAAGCCTCAGGCTTTTAGGCATTTAGTCACGAAGAATTGTTTTGGTTCATACGTTTTGGTTTCTTTTTAAGTTATATTATATTAAGTTATAGTTACGTCAGTACACACTGAATCGATTGCAAAATTAAAACAAATTAATTAAAAAACATCATCTTTTTTTGTTAAATGTTGGTACTTTTTTACAAAAAGGGTATTTTTTGCACTTAAAACGGAAAAAAATTGCAAAAAACCAACATTAAGTGTAAAACTTACAATATTGCATTTTGCGTCATTTTACGTTAATTGTAAGATTTACACTTTTCGTGTCGGGAGCGGTCCCTATATATTATTAATAAGGTATAGGTAAAGTCTTGATGACGGGGCCGTTGTAGGTATTGACCGTGAAGCGGACGGAATCGGCCAGGATGCTGTCAACGAGTAGGCTGACGTATGCCTGGGTGGAGTAATATTCCGGCACGTTGTTCTGGTCGTGGTGGAGGCAGACATGTAGGGTGCGGGTGCTGTTGGGATGTGTTATCAGAGTATCAGAGACAAATGCCAACTGATGGACGGCAGTGGTGTCGTCGGTATAGCCCGTCATCACCTGAAGACTCATGTTCAGGTATTTGCCTGACCTGCTCAGCCAGAGACTCTCGAACTTGACGGGGTCGGTCTTCAGTTCCTTTTCAAACTCCGACAACGGGTGAATGCCTGGGCAGGGGACCTCACCAATGGAAAGGACTTCAGCCACCGCCGCACCGTCGGGACCTTTCACCTTATTATAATACAACATACAGCGATAGGTCGTATCAGCCGTCGTGACCCACTTGGCCGTCTGGCTCTCTTTCAGGGGCAGCCGATCACCGTCATCGGTTGTAATGGACACGATCTGCCTGTCGCCATTGACCATTGCCTCAGCGAAGTCGCCACGCATCAGGGAATACTCCCCCTCACCCTTGTCATACGCATCCTGAGTACAAGAGGAAGTGAAGAGGAGTGCCAACAGCAGCAGAAAAAACGGTTTCTTCATTGTGCGGCGAGTTTGTTTCTCAGGGGGTTGGCATACATATTCAGCAGACATTCACGGAGGAAGGTCTCGTCCTTGTCGGGAATGGTGATCTTCGCCAACTGACCTGACAGGTAAGTGTCAAAGCGTTGTCTGTCGGCATCAGTATAATGTGCCGCATATTCGGTCTTGCCATTGAGATTGTCGAGAGCGATATAGTTACACGGGAAGACCTGATACCCCCGGTGGATATCCTTGTCCATCCGCTGTGCAAGGGCTGAGAAGAATTCGTTCTTGGGCAGTTCCGACAGTTCGTCTATCCACTGGTTGATGGGAGCCGCACAATGGTAATGCACCCGGCCCTTATAGCCGAAGATACCAGTCTTCATATTGTCAAGATCGTCCTGGCGACTCTTCTTGAAAGCGGGATTATCACGACGCTCCTGCAGTTCCTGTGCTTTCAGGTAGTCACAGGGATCAAACTCATAACTGATGGTCAGGGGTACGATGTTCAGTTCGCGCAGCCTGTCGGCGGGATTCACCAGTTCGTCGGGAGCCCCCATCGCCAGCATCTTCAGCACGGACTCCTGCGTGCGGTCGTTGGAATCCTTGGCCCTGCCCTCGCGCTGGGCTATCCATACATTCTCCTTCTTCTCCAACACGGCATGATGGATATAGCGGCTCATCACTTGACTGGAGCGGAGCGTCTCCTTCGGACTGAGACCACGGCGCACGGTAAATGCCTTGTTCATGCGGACCAGGCGCTTGATCCACGGATAGATCAGCAGATTGTCGCCAATGCCGATTTCCACGGTGGTAGGATGACCCGCCTTGATAAGCAGGAGATCGAGAAAGGCGGAGTCGAGCACAATGTCGCGGTGGTTGCTGACAAACGTGTAACGCAGGCTCTTGTCTGCCGGCAGTGAAGAATCATCGAAAGACGTTCCGTCGGTATGACGCTTGATGACGTACTGCACGATAGGCTTCATGAAGCGCAACTGAAAACCGAGGGGTGTCTTAACGCCCTTGAAGGCCAGTTTCAGCATGCCATTGCGCACAGACTTTGGCAGCCAAGGGGCAAAGCCCTTCAATACCAACTGAAACTGGCGGTCATGAATCAGGTCACCAAATGCCTGACTCATCTCCTCCGGCTCGTATGGCCTTATCTCATCAAACTCCTTTAACGCTTCACTCACCATAGTCTTCTATCATTAACCGAACTGATTTTCCACGATATCTGTCAGCACATCCTTCATCTCCAAACCAGCGGCACGCACCTGCTGAGGAATGAAACTGGTGGCAGTCATGCCCGGTGTGGTGTTCACCTCCAACATAGAGATCTTGCCCTCCTTGGAAACGATATAGTCGATACGGATGATGCCATTGCAATGCAGGATGTCGTAAATATGACTCGTGATCTTACCCACTCGCTCAGCCACCTCGTCTGGAATACGGGCAGGGGTGATCTCCTGTACCTGACCGTTGTACTTGGCATCGTAGTCAAAGAACTCATTGCTCGTCACCACCTCTGTGATGGGGAACAGCACTGTCTTCTCTCTGGTCTTATAGATGCCCTGTGTGATCTCAGTACCCTCCAGGAAACTCTCAACCATCACCTCTGGGCTTTCCAACATGGCCTTACGAATGGCGGGGGCCAACTGATCCTTGTTCTTCACCTTCGTCACGCCGAAGGAGGAACCATCGGCAGCAGGCTTCACAAAGCAAGGCATGCCGATACGCTCTTCTACCTCATCCTCGGAAACCACTTCCTCATAGCCCTTCAGGATGAGGAGGGAATCGGCAACACTCACGCCATAGCCACGCAGATACTGGTTGAGCACGAACTTGTCGAACGTCATGGCCTCGACAAGCACGCTACTGGTGCTGTAAGGCAGACCGATCAATTCGAAATAGCCCTGAAGCAGACCGTTCTCGCCAGGGGTGCCATGTATCGTGATATAGGCATAGTCGAACAGACGCTTCCGTCCGTCCTCAACGAACGAAAAGTCGTTCTTGTCAATTTTCGTCGTTGTGCCGTCAGGCAGTTCCACATGCCAGTCATCCCTCTTGATATCGACAATATAAATATGGTAACGCTCCTTGTCGAAGAAGGAGTAGAGTCCCTGTGCAGAGCGCAGTGACACATCGTGTTCTGAAGAGTCGCCACCGCAGACAATGGCAATCGTTTTCTTATTCATCTCTTTATATATTTTCTCCATTTTTCTATTAATGCCGCCATATCATCAGGCCACTCCGAGGTGAAGTCCATCTGCTGTCCTGTCGTAGGATGGACAAAGCCCAGTGTCCTTGCATGCAGGACCTGTCGCGGACAGAGTTTGAAGCAGTTCTGGATATAGGCCTTATAACTCGCCGTACGCTCGCCGCGCAGGATCTCCGTCCCTCCATAACGCTCATCACAGAACAGCGGATGGCCGATATGCTTCATGTGGGCACGGATCTGATGGGTTCGCCCCGTCTCCAGCACACATTCCACCAGCGTCACATAGCCATAGCGCTCCATCACCTGATAGTGGGTAACCGCTGGTTTACCTATCTCCGAGTCAGGAGGAAAGACTTCCATTCGCAGACGATCTTTCGGGTCGCGCCCGATATTACCTTCTATCCTTCCTTCGTCTTCCACGAAATTACCCCACACCAGCGCATTATAACTACGGTGAGTGGTCTTGTTGAAGAACTGCTTCCCCAGCGAGGTCTTCGCGTCGGGCGTCTTCGCCACAACGAGCAGTCCGCTGGTATCCTTGTCGATACGATGCACCAGTCCAACTTCCGGATCATTCGGATCATAACTCTCCAGATCCTTCAGGTGCCAGGCGACAGCATTCACCAGTGTACCGTGGAAATTGCCACAGCCCGGATGTACCACCATCCCTGCGGGTTTGTTGATCACCATCAATTCATCATCCTCATAGACCACTTCCAACGGGATGTCCTCAGGCTCAATGGCCGTGTCATAATGCGGACGGTCGAGCATCAGTGTGACTATATCACCTGGGCGTACCTTATAATTGCTCTTGACAGGCGTACCATTCACATGGATAAATCCTGCGTCGGCGGCTTTCTGGATACGGTTACGGCTCGAATGGGGCTGATGCTCGGACAGATATTTGTCGATGCGGACGGGATCCTGCCCCTTATCCACCTCCATGCGGAAGTGCTCATACAACTCGTCCTCTTCCAAGAAGTCCATTATTCCACTATCTCCTCGAATTCATCGACATTGCCGCTCTCCATCATCCTGTATTCCGGCTCCACATAATATATCTCCTCGTCGGAGTCATACTGGCCACTGCCAATCATCAGTGTCAGCGGATTCTCTATCGATACATGGTCACCCGTTGAGACCCTCCGGCCTTTACAGAGAATACCATAGACCCAGTCCTTCTCACCCGAGACATACTGAGGTGGCTGCAACTTGAAACCCAAGGCCATCAACTTAGCCTCAGCCTCACGGTAACTACAGTTATCTACCACATCGGGAATGGCAAACGAAGGTGACGACGGTGAGTTCACAGTCACATAGACGGTATGCCCTGATTTAACCATCGTCCCGGGCCCTGGATTCTGTGCCAGGATGCAATCCGCTGGCAATTTCTTATTATAGCCAGAGTCACTGACCATGATATTCAGGCCGTCCTCCTCGATCATCGTCCGGGCATTGCTGTAGAGCATCCCCTCAATCTTAGGTACCTTGATGCCCTCACCATGCCGCGTATAGATCTTCAAACCATAGTTCAGGCCAACTGCCAGAGCAATGACCACCAGCGCCATCGCCAGAAGATTACCCCATAGGAACGGGCTCGCAAACTTACCGAAGAATTCCTTTGCTTTCATTTCTTCCAATTTTCCGTGCAAAGATACGAATAAATGGGAGAAAAACAAAAAGAAGCGAAGAAAAATCTCCACTTCTTTCTGTTTTTACCATTTTTTCCTTATCAAGCGCCGGATTTACTTTCCGTGATGCTCATCAGAAACCGTTAACTTCTTGCGACCTTTGGCGCGACGGGCGGCCAGTACACGGCGACCGTTCTTTGTGGCCATTCTCTCACGGAAGCCGTGCTTGTTCACGCGACGGCGGTTGTGGGGCTGAAATGTTCTTTTCATTGCTATATTCTTATTTAATTTATGACGTTTCTACCGATTTGGGGTGCAAAAGTACTCATTATTTTTGAATTACGCAAGTTTTTCCCAAAAAATTATGAATTATGAATTAAGAATTAAGAATTATTTCGTACCTTTGCACACGAAAACGATACAAAAGTAACATTTTTAGGTATATGATTAATTCACAAGACATTAAAAAAGGCACCGCCATCCGCATGGACGGTGGTATCTGGGTGTGCATTGATTTCCAGCACCGCAAGCCCGGTAAGGGTAACACCATCATGATCATCAAGGTTAAGAACGTCAGTGACGGCCGCGTACTGGAGCGCCGCTTCAATATCGGTGAGAAACTGGAGGACGTGATCATCGAGCGTCGTCCCTATCAGTATCTCTACGAGGACCAGAGTGGACGTATCTTCATGAACCAGGAGACCTTTGAGCAGATTCCCATTGACAACGAACTGGTGATTGGCCATGAGTATATGAAGGAGAGTGATATCGTGGAAGTTGTCAGCGACACCACCGACGGTACCATCCTCTATGCTGAAATGCCTGTGAAGACCGTGCTCCGCGTAACCCACTCTGAGCCTGGCGTGAAGGGCGACACTGCTACCAACACCCTGAAGCCTGCCACCCTGGAGACTGGTGTGGAGGTACGCGTGCCTCTGTTCATCAACGAGGGCGACCTGATTCAGGTGGATACCCGCGACGGCAGTTATCTGCAGCGCGTGAAGGAGTAATTCTCCTATTGAAAATGAAGATTGAACATTGAAGTATTCGATCGTCGTCCCCGTCTATAATCGACCCGATGAGGTCGATGAGTTACTCGAAAGCCTATCTAATCAGACACAGAAGGACTTCGAGGTCATCATTGTGGAAGACGGATCGGTAAAGACCTGCAAGGATGTTTGCGACAAATACGCAGACATCCTTGTCTTGCATTATTATGCCAAGGAAAACAGTGGTCCTGGCCAGAGCCGTAACTACGGTGCCGAACGCGCCAGGGGCGAGTGGCTGATTATTCTCGACTCCGATGTTGTCCTGCCCAAAGGCTACATAAAGGCAATAGACTCAGCCATCACTACTGACACGGTTGCCTTCGGCGGCTCCGACACTGCCCACCCTTCGTTCACGCCCATCCAGAAAGCCATATCCTACTCGATGACATCTTTCTTTACCACAGGCGGTATCCGTGGGGGTAAGGCAAAACTTGACAAGTTCTATCCACGTTCCTTCAACATGGGCATCCGTCGCGATGTCTATCAGCAGTTAGGCGGCTTCTCGAAGATGCGCTTCGGCGAGGACATAGACTTCTCCTACCGCATCGTAGAGGCAGACTACAGGCCACAACTCTTCCCCGAGGCATGGGTCTGGCACAAGCGCCGTACGGACTTCCGCAAGTTCTTCCGCCAGGTATATAACAGTGGTATTGCCCGCATCAACTTAGAGAAGCGCCACCCGGGCACATTGAAACTCGTCCATCTGCTGCCCACCGTCTTCACCGTGGGTGTCATCGGCCTCATCCTCATTTCCGCCATAGGCCGTGCGCTGATGCACTATGTGGATCGCGATCAGTTTTACTGGATGTGCTTCGCTCCCTGGATACCTATTATTATATATAGCCTCATCATCTGGATTGACTCCAGCATTAGGAACAGGAGCCTGAAGGTGGGTCTGCTCAGCATCCCTGCCGCCTTCGTCCAACTGATGGGATACGGCCTCGGCTTTATCGAATCATGGTGGAAACGATGCATCCTCAAGCAAGACGAATTTACTGCTTTCGAACGAACATTCTACAAATAGTATAAACCCTTCAAACTTAAATGCAACACTATGGAAAAACTCAACATCACCCAATGGGCGGAAGAAGACCGTCCACGTGAACGGATGGCAAGTCTCGGTGCGGAAGCCCTGAGCAATGCCGAGTTGTTGGCCATCCTCATCGGCTCGGGCTCCACAAAGGAGAGTGCCGTGGAACTGATGAAGCGACTGTTGGCTGACTGTAACAACAACCTGAATACCCTCGGGAAGATGACCATCCGCGAACTATGTGCCTACAACGGCATCGGCGAGGCGAAGGCTATCTCCATCCTCGCCGCCTGTGAACTCGGCAAGCGCCGTCAGATGGAAAGCCCAGAGGAACGCCCTGACCTCGGAACGGCCACCCGTATCTACAACCACATGCACCCCGTGATGCAGGATCTCGACGTCGAGGAGTTCTGGGTCTTACTGCTCAACCAGCATTATCGCCTCATCAAGAAGGTTCGCATCTCGCATGGGGGCATCACAGAGACAGCCGTCGATATCAGGATCATCATGCGTGAAGCCGTCCTCGCCAACTGCACCATCCTCGCAGTCTGCCACAATCACCCCTCAGGCAACCTCTCACCCAGCAAGGCCGACGACGATCTGACCAAGGGCATCAAACGGGCCTGTGAACTGATGCGTATCCACTTCCTCGACCACGTCATCATCACCGACGGACAGTACTACTCCTACCATGAATTAGGGAAAGTATAAGGTCGTCATATCATCTCTATTAAATAAAATTGGTTACCGTTTGATAAATTTGTATTACATTGCTGAAGGTTAAAGATGTTAGAATTGAAGGCAGATGTGTTAAAGCGCGTCTGCCGTCTCTCATTTATGCTTATCTTTGCAGACAGAACATCAACCATTCATGTATGAAGAAAACCATTTCTACATTACTGTTCGCCATCCTTTCATTGAACATGATGGCCCAGACGACTGTCAAAGGCCAGGTAGTAAATGAGCGTGGTGAAACGATAGAATACGTCAGCATCGGATTCGAGGAAGATAGCGTCGGTGTTATCTCGGATGCCAAGGGAAACTTCGAACTCACAATTCCCGCAGGACGGAAGAAGGATCTATCCTTCAGCCATGTATCGTATCTCACAACCGAGGTCCCTTATCAGGAATATGCCAGTGGAAAGGATCTAACTATAGTCCTGAAAGACAAGGTTGTGGAACTAACAGAGGTGGTCGTCGGCAAGAAGAATAAACCGAAAACCATCGTCGGCAAAGGCATTCCTGCTCCAGGACTCGTAGGTACGTCAGGGCATGGTTCGGATTTAGGGCCAGAGGGAGGCATTGCGTTCTCGTGTAGCAAAGAATATGTCATCAGCGATATCCTGATAAAGATCTCGGGCTGCACCTTTAAGCAATGCAAGGTGAGCATCAATGTCTATGAGAAGATAGGCAAGCAGTTTGTGAATATCCACCAGAAGCCTATTTACGAGACATTGACAAACGAAAAGAACAATTACACCTTAGACATCCGTCCAGAAGAGAACATTGTGTTGAAACCTAAGAAGGACTACTACGTCAGCATCTGTGTTGTGGATGGCTATGGTGAGAAGGGGTTCTTATATATGAAAGCCTACATGAAGAATGGTCTTTATCGCAATGCCGTGAAGGGAAAGACCAAGAAACTCCCCGTCCGTCCCGCCATCATCATCAAAGGTTATGAGATATGATAGCGAGGAAGGAGATACTCTTAGCGATACTGTCTGTGCTAACAGTAGAAGCGGCTGCACAGACAGAAACCAATGGAGGCAAGATGCTTCCGACGGATAGCATACGTATGGACGGAAGCATGCTGATGAATGACTCGCTGATGATGCAACGGGATTCCACACGATGGCTCAGACCCGTACAGTCGGTGAACGAGACCCATGCGGCTATGAAACTGGACACCGACCCCAGCCTCTTTGACAATCGGCGGGGCAGTTGGGAGGTGAACACGATACAGGGCGGCAAGTTGTTCACGCCCTGGCGGGGATCGGCTGTCATTGTCAGCGGAGGTGCCGACTCCATGCCAGGACTTCTCGACCGTGAATCTGGAGCACTGACGCTCTATCAGAATGTCGGGCGATGGAGTTTCTCAGCCTCTGCCCTAGCCGACAAGTACCGCTTTGTGGGCATGGGATTCCTACAGACGCGCTATGGCGTAGGGGGTACTGTGGGCTACAAGGTAAGTGATGCTCTCTCACTCCATGCCTTCGGCTATTACTATGGCAACTCATCTATGATAAGTCCTGCGGTGAACCCCTATCTGGCCACGACCAACTTCGGCGGTTACGCCGATATCAAGTTCCACAAGAACTTTGGCGTGGATACCGGTGTCAGGCGTTACCTGAACCCTATGACGGGCCAATGGGTGACAGAACCCATCGTCAGTCCTTACGTCAGATTCAACAACGGGCAGAAGTTCGGCTTCGACTTCGGCCATCTGCTCAAAGGTCTTATTTGGGGGCATAAGGACGAGATGATGCCCCGTGGTCCAGTCCGCATGGGACCACCACAGCCAAGGAGATGATACTATTTATTTCGGCAAAAGTACGAATAATTAAGAATTAATGCGTATCTTTGCACGCGAATATGAGACAAGAAGAGAAAACACTGCTTGAGGAACGGATCGTAGATGTGCTGAAAACCGTCTATGATCCAGAGATTCCCGTGAACATCTACGACTTGGGAATGATCTACAAGATTGATGTACAGGAAGACTATTCAGTGGAACTGGACATGACATTCACAGCACCCAACTGTCCCGCTGCCGACTATATATTAGAAGATGTACGCACGAAGGTAGAGAGCGTAGAGGGTATCAAGAGTGCCAACGTGAGCCTCGTCTTCGAACCTGCATGGGACCAGAGCATGATGAGCGAAGAAGCAAGAGTAGAACTGGGATTTGACTAAGATGAAGAATATCTATTTCCTCTCTGATGCCCACCTTGGGTCGCTGGCCATTCCACACGGAAGGATGCAGGAACGGAGGTTGGTGCGCTTCCTTGATTCCATCAAGGAGAAGGCTGCTGCCATCTATCTGCTGGGCGACATGTTCGACTTCTGGTACGAATACAAATACGTGGTGCCGAAGGGTTATACCCGATTCTTAGGAAAACTCTCAGAACTGACAGACATGGGCGTGGAGGTACACTACTTTACGGGCAACCACGACATCTGGGCCTACGACTACTTGGAAAAGGAATGTGGCGTGATCCTGCATAAACAGCCGGAGACCACGGAGATCTATGGCAAGATGTTCTTCCTGGCACATGGCGACGGACTGGGAGACCCCAACAAGAAGTTCAAACTGATTCGTGCCATCTTCCATTCGAAGTTATGTCAGTGGGCATTCTCCAACATCCACCCACGATGGGCTATCTGGTTCGGACTGAACTGGGCAAAGCACTCGCGTCTGAAGCGGCCCAACAACGAGGAGCCTGCCTATATGGGTGAGAACCGTGAGCATCTGGTGCTCTTCACGAAGAAGTACATCCAGTATCACTCCAATGTCGATTATTTTATCTACGGCCATCGTCATATCGAGGTGGATCTGCAACTGACGAAGAAGGCTCGCATGATCATCCTCGGTGACTGGATCACGCAGTTCAGTTACGTGGTCTATGACGGCGACCACCTGCTGATGTCACAATACATAGAGGGCGAAAGCCAACCATAGGATATGAAACATCAAAAATTAAACCGGACAATGAAGGGACAGAAGATCGTGACTTTCGGAGAACTGCTACTGAGGTTCTCGAAACTTGACCACCTGCGACTCTCGCAGGGGGATATGTTCACCAGTAAATATGGTGGCAGCGAGGCTAATGTGGCCGTCTCACTGGCAACGCTCGGCGAGGACGTGACCTATATTACCCGTCTGCCAGACACCCCCGTGGGACATGCTGGAGCCATGTGTCTGGCCCAATTGGGCGTTGACACCAGTCAGGTGCTCTACGGCGGTCAGCGCATCGGCACCTACTATTTTGAGCCAGCCGCCGGCATGCGCGCTGCGAAAGTCATCTATGACCGTGCCAATTCCGCCTACTACGACCTGAAACCAGGCATGATTCCCTGGCGTGAGATCCTGAAGGACTGTGCTTACTTCCATGTATCAGGAATCACCGCCGCCATCTCCCAGCAGGCTGCCGACGCCACCTTCGAGGCACTTGACATCGCCGATGAACTGGGTGTGACCGTCTGCTTCGACATCAACTATCGCAAGAACCTGTGGAAATATGGTGCTGATCCCCGTGAGACCTTGAGCCGTATGCTCTCACGCTGTGACATGATGTTCGGCGATGCCATTGAGTTCGAATGGCTATCCCAGCATCCACAACCGCCCTTCACAGCCACGGACTCGAACTTCAAGATGCAGATGAACGAATACCGCGAGTGGTTTGACGAACTGCATGAGCAATTCCCCCGTCTGAAAAACTGGATGATGGGCATGCGCAATATCGTATCATCCAAGCATCACACGCTGACAGGACTACTTTGGACGGAAGGAGAACTGCTTCAGGCACCCATCATAGATATTCCTGACGTGGTGGATCCCGTGGGCGTGGGCGATGCCTTCATGGGCGCATGGCTCCATGCCCTCAAGAAATTCCCTGATGACAGACAACTGCAACTGAATTATTCACTGGCCGCTGCCGCCCTGAAGAATACTATCCCTGGAGACTTCAACCTCTCGACGGATGAGGAAATCATGGATGTACTCATGCAACGACGCAACAAAAGTACACTTTACAAAACGATCCTATAATCATCAGGGGCTTGCCGAATTCCAGCAAGCCCCTGATGATTACATTTTATCAAACTGTTCCTTGAGCCAGTCCATACGGTTGTTCAGCCATTCCTTCACCGACTGGACCTCATTGTAGTAACTGCCCCAGACGTCATAGTTGGGCAGAACATAGTGGTAGAACGTGTGCCATCTGTCCTCATTCTCCTGAGCGGATCGTTTCAGATAGACCGCCGTCTCGTCAATCTCCCGCATAATATCATATTTGCGTTCATAGAAATAGTCGTAGCGCTCTTTTACCCTGGCCACAAAGGCGGGATCCTTGAACATTCTCAGAATCCAGTCCGACTTCCTGATCCAGAAATCATAAGGGCCGCGATCCCAGTAGTCTGTATTACCGAATGCCAAGTCGAAATCCCAGATAGGTCCCATCGTGATTTTCCCGCCACGCTTCAGGTGCATGAAGCAACTGTAAAGCATGGTCGCATCAGGATTATGGGCAATCTCATTGATCAGATACCAATCCACGAAGGAATCCATATCAAAATAGTGCCTCCACCCTATTTCGGGGTCTTGAAATAATTCGGAGTAAAGCACCTCATCGGCAGTATATACGTAGTCGCGCACATAGCAGAAATTCTCGTCGTCTATTTCCACATCGGGATCCTCGATACTGATGGGACAAGTCATGTGAGGGGTGAAGAAGTAACGCGCATCCGGGCCTCCCTCATACTGTACACGGTTGTCAACTTCCAACAGGAAGCCGTCGTCACCGACAGCCACACGATGATTGGATATCTTAATCTTCTCACAGACTTCATACGTTCCGTCATATCTGCCATTCAAAATCAGATCCACGAAATGCGAACTCGACGTATAATCAAGATTACTGATCTTTCCCATGTAGAGAGCCGCATGGTTACGAAGAGCCGACTTATCTGCGTAATTCGCTATCAGCACCCAAGATCTGTCTTTATGCTCTCCAAACAACGACACCTTATCGAAGAACTTTAGGCGATATGGCTTCTTCGGCCATCTCACCCAGGTGGAGTTGCCGCGACCCTTAATCTGCAGATCAGCCTCCAGCACATCGCCAGGAGCACGTGTCCTGATATCTTCTGTCAGCGACAGATGGGCATTGATATACTCTTCCTTCGAGACAATGGGCTGTCCACCTTCGGTATCAATACGCATAATGGGCAGACCTGTATAGGAGTGGACATACATCAGATAACTGTTAGACTGTTCGGAGGTATGTACCGTCACCGTAACCGGAGCCTTGAAATCGAACATGGACGAACCACTCTCTGCCTCCATCCCATCAATCGTCACCAATGTGCCGTCAAAGGCAAAGCGTGGTATCAGATATTTCTCAGTCGTAATCATGGGTAGCCAGCACTCTATCACACTGTCACCGATTATCTCACAGGTCAGGTTTTCAGATAACAAGGGGTTATCGTTGGTCACAAACTCTATCTGTTGCAACTTCGGTTCAACAGGGACGACAACGGCCATGGCGACCTCCAGACTGTCGATCATTCTTGTCAGTTCATCGGCCTCCAACTTCAGCCGTTCGTTCATCTCTGCGAGTGCCGTATTCCATTTTTCCTGAGCCTCGTTCTGCTCCTTCAATTCCTCATTCTTCTTTTCCAGTTCTTTATTGGCGGCTGTCCTTTGATCAAGCCGAATATAATAATCGGTAAGGTCTTTCGTACAGGCCGACAGACAAAGTACTATTAGAATAGGGAATAATATCTTTTTCATCCTAAATCGCATGACTCCATCAACCATTAATCCATTGCGTCAAACTCTCCCTTCAGCCAGTCCATGCGGTCCAACAACCAGATCTTCATATTGGCGACCAATGACTCATAAATCACCCATGAATCTGAAGATACATACTTATAGTCGGAAAAAGTGTCCCACTTGTTATTATCTTCCTTTATAGCATCCTTCAGATAGGCAGCATTGGCATTGATCTCCAATACAATATCCTGTCTGTGATCATAAAAATAAGTGAAGCGTTCCTTCACCCTTGCCACGAAAGCAGGATCCTGGAAAAGCCGCGCATACCAACTCGCGTTTCTAATGACAAAACCACTGGTACTGATTTCATTCACATCACCGAATGCCTCCTCAAAATCCAGCAAGGGTCCCATCTTCAACTTGCCGCCACGTTCCAGGTTCATCACGCAGTTGGCCTTAAAGGCCCCATTGGGATTCTTGGCTATCTCATTGATCAGATACCAATCTACGAAAGAGTCCATATCCAAGTATTTCTGCCAGCCCGAGGAAGCACTGGTGAAATTAGACGAGAAAAGAACTTCCTCAGCCGTCCCCACGAAGTTGCATATATATGCATAGTCATCGTCAGGAGTGGTGGCAGGGTCTATTACCTTCACCTCACGATCCAGATGATCAGTGCTGAAGATCGTCCCTGGTGCATTAGAACCGATACTCAGGATAAAGCCGCCGTTACCCACATTCACCTTGCTCTCGGATATCTGCAACTGCTCTTCCATCAGGTAGGTACCAAAGTACCTGCCATTCATAAACATATCCACATAATGTGACCTGGGCGTATATTCCAGACAACTAAGCCTACCCATATAAAAGGCTGTCTGATTATGGAGCATCGTCATATCTCCTTTATTCGGCATCAGCCTCCAGGCATCACCCTTAGGATCGTCAAGCAATGAGATATCACTACTGAACCGTATGGCATAGGTGTTCTTGGCCAACTGCAAGTCATCACTGACTTTAGGACGGTACCACTCAATCGAGTCTAACCCCAGGATTTTCACGCTGGACTGTACGATGTCACTTGCTGCTCTCGTCATCGCACTGTTCACAACCTTAATATAACCACCGTAATACTGGTTTGTAAATACGATGTTTACATGACCGTTCGTCTCCAACCACACACTGGGCAGACCTGTATAAGAACCAACATATACCAAATAGTCCTTGATCTCATGGGCCGTAATGACACTCAACACAACTGTATGGTTGAAATTAAACTGCGTTACACCACTTTCCGCCTCCACACCATTGATTGTCACAACAGAACCCTGGAACGTAAACCGCGGAATGAGCAGTTTATCATAGGTACTTATATTCAGGATCCTACATTCCACAGCACTATCGCCGATAATGGTGCACGGCGTGTTCTCTATCAACAAGAGAGGATTTTCTGCAGCGACGAACTCCATCGAGAGCAACTTCGGTTCAACAGGATCCTCATATTCTTCCAAAGCCAACAACCGCTGTTGGATCTTCTCATTTTCTTCCTGACGTCTTTTTGCTTCGGCCTCAAGTTCCTCTCCTTGCTGTTTCAGTTTGTCACTTTCTTGCTGGAGTTCCTGGTTTGCCTTCTCAAGATCCTTGCCCTGCTTTTCCACCTCTTCGATCTTCTTCTCGATATCGCTAAGGTCAGTGACGCAGGCTGAGAGGCAAAATGCTGCCACTACAAATAGAACAATTCTTTTCATTTTATTGGTCTTTAAAGCAGATTCATCGTGTCTGTGGCGATCATCAGTTCCTCATCAGTTGGAATGACAACCACCTTCACTTTCGAGTCGTCGGCAGAGATAACGGCTTCCTTGCCACGAATATTATTCTTCTCGGGATCAAGTTTCACACCGACAAACTCCAGATCCTGACATACACTTTCACGCATACCTATCTGGTTCTCACCTACACCTGCAGTAAATACGATGACATCGACACCACCCATGGCAAAAGCATAAGAGCCGATATACTTCTTGATGTAGTAATTGTACATCTCCAGAGCGAGGATAGCCCGTGGATTGCCAGCCTTCTGGGCGGCCTCCACCTCACGCATATCGGAAGAGACACCTGAAATACCCAGCACACCGCTCTTCTTGTTGAGCAGGTCGCTCATCTCATCGGCGCTCAGATTGAGTTTCTTCTGAATAAAGGTCACTGCGCCACCGTCAATGTCTCCGGCACGGGTACCCATCATCAGTCCCTCAAGCGGAGTCAGTCCCATGGAGGTATCCACACACTTGCCATACTTCACGGCTGCAATAGAACCACCATTACCGATGTGACAGGTAATGACCTTCACGTCTTCAGGATTCAGGCCCAGAAACTCGCAGGCACGGGCAGAGACATACCGGTGAGAGGTGCCATGGAAACCATAGCGGCGAATAGCGTACTTCTCATACAACTCATAGGGAATGGCATACATATAGGCATACTGAGGCATGGTCTGGTGGAAGGCCGTATCAAAGACACCCACCTGCGGCAGACCTGGCATCAGTTCCTTCACTGCGTTCACACCCTTCAGATTGGCGGGATTGTGCAGGGGTGCCAGATCAGAGCACTCCTCGAAAGCCTTCAGCACCTCATCGGTCAGAATCACCGACTTGTTGAACTTCTCGCCGCCATGCACCATGCGGTGACCCACAGCGTCGATCTCGTCAAGACTCTTAATAACACCTATTTCAGGATCAGTGAGCAGAGAGAAAATGAACTTCACGCCCTCCGTATGCTCAGGGATATCATGCATAATCTGCTTCTTCTCGCCATTGGCCAGTTTCACCTTCACGAAGGCACCGTCCAAGCCCACACGCTCAGCACCGCCACTGGTCATCACACTCTTGTCGTCCATATTGTACAGGGCGTACTTAATGGAAGACGAACCACAGTTTAATACAAGAATTTTCATAATAAAGGACCCCCCTCCCAACCTCCCCCGAGGGGGGGAGGAGTAGTTGCCTTG
>JAFRMM010000196.1 GCA_017430675.1 Prevotella sp. | reverse complement strand
TCTGGGAAGTCGGCAAGCAACTCTTTACGGAGACGGTTGATGGCATTATAGTCCTCTGATGAACCTATCGTGTACTTATACATACCGTTCTCCTGATAGAACACGGCATCCTTGTGCTTCTTGAAACGGGCGTCAGTGGCCTTCAACTTCACCGAACTGGCAAAAATCTGCACTTTGAAGACGGGGCCTGCAGGAAGTTGAGCCTGAGGTTGAGGCTGTGGCGCTGCCTCGGGCACTGGTGTAGGCGCGGGTTTGGGCGCAGGTACGGGCGCAGGTGCGGGCTGTATTGGTTGAACTGGCTGAACAGGTTGAACTGGCAGAACTGGCTGTGATATCTCCTTCACAGGACTCAGGTCTATCTGATCCAAACCCTCAGGCACCTCAGGCACGACGATAGTCTCTACCTTCACGGGCTCTTCCTTCACACGTTCCTCCCTCACGCGCTCTGCCCTCACCTCTTTCTGAGGCACGATCTGCGGAATGACGATCTCCTTATCCTCAGGCTCTACCTGGAAAGGAATGGTGATATTGCCTCCATGCTTCTTCCGATAGGCCAGGAAGGCATTGAAGATACCACGGGCGTATTCTTCTTCGGCAGCCTTTGAGTTCATGTACTGCTCTTCGTCGCGCGTAGAGATGAAGCCGAGTTCTATCAGACAGCCGGGCATCGACGAGAGGCGCAGCACTGCCAGGTTATCCTGCTGGGCACCCATATCCTGACGCCCCGTAGCCCTACAGACATAGCGCTGCATATATTTCGCCAACTCCACACTGTTCTCCATGTTCTTATCCTGAATGAACTCAAACATGATGTTACTCTCAGGCGAATTTGGGTCGTAGCCGTGATAGGTCTGCTTATAGTCTTTCTCAAGGAAGATCACCGAGTTCTCACGCTTGGCCACCTCAAGGTTCTGGGTCACACCCGTATTCTTTCCCGTGCGCTTGCTGGAGCCCAGCGTATAGGTCTGGAAACCGCGTGCCACCCTACCCTTCGGCAAGGCGTTGATATGCAGGGAGATAAAGAGGTCGGCCTTGTTGCGGTTGGCAATCTCGGCACGCTTATAGAGTTCCACAAAGACATCGGTCTTACGGGTATAGATTACCCGTACATCCGGGCAGTTGCGCTCCACCATGCGTCCGAAGGCCAAGGCAAACTTCAGCGTGAGGTTCTTCTCTTTCGAGATGGCACCTACGGCACCCGCATCATGACCCCCATGACCTGCATCGATGACAAGGGTGAATTTTTGGTTTGCAGCATCGGCCGACACTACAAAGCAACATATGGTTATCAGGAATAATACAATCTTCTTACGCATACCTTATTATAAAAGCGGTGCAAAATTACGTATTATCTTTCAGAAACCCAACGTTTATTATACACTTTTATCATTTATTAAGTGTATTTCCACGCCAGCCCCTTCAATATCGGCTCCCATCGGGGGATTCTGCTTCATCAGCGTTAAGTCTATGGATGTCACTGAAGGAAAGTGCTGGCCGATGGTCTGCACGATGCGCCCAGCCACGTGCTCGAGCAACTTCGACGGCTGTTTCATCTCCTGCTTCACAAGGTCATAAACCTCTGCATAGTTGACCGTATCGCCCACCTCGTCGCTCTCCATCGCCTGTTCCAGCGGATAGCCGATGCGCAGGTTGACGATGAAGTCGGCTCCCACCTTCGTCTCCTGAGGCATCACCCCATGGAAGGCATGAAAGCGCACATCCTTCAAAATGACATATCCTTCAGTCAGTTTCACTTCTCACTCCTCGTTTTTCACTTCCTCCTCACTACCAGGGATATACTTCTTCAGGGCACGCTCGACACCAGTCTTCCAGGTGTTGATACTCTCATCCTTCAACGAAAGCGAGGCCACAAGCTTGATCACATGTTCGAGCGGCATACGGTAGCGCAGCACCCCTGAGATCAGCTTCGCATAGTTCCAGTATTCTGGGTTAAACTTCTCCGAGAGCCCCTCCACGGTGGTCTTATAACCGCGTTTGTTCTCAAACTGGAAGTCATAACGCTTCGATCCGTCGGGGTTCACCTGCTTGATGATCTTGCCGTGAGTCACCGTCTTGGGCAGCATGATACCCTCCTCATCGTCCTGAAGACCGGTAAATATCTCGTATGGATAGCCGTCCAACAAACCTACGAGCGCCACCCACTTCTCCTTATTATTCTGGAAACGCACCACATCGCACTCCAAAACCTGCGGGCGCACCTCGGTCACCTCGGGAATCACGGTCATCAGCCGCTGCTCCAGCAGCGCTATGATCTGCTCCTCACTCAGCGGGGCGTTCTGTTTCTGACCAGCCACAGCCAACTCATGCGCCACACGCTTCAATGTCTCTTTACGAATATCTTCTTCCATCACTTGATTGATTTTTCCGGATGCAAAGATACATAAAATTATCCGAATGAGCAAATCTTTCCTCACTTTAAATGTTAAAAGTTGCCCGTTATGGGAAACTTTTTATAACTTTGCAGCCAAGAAATGATTCAAAGATGAAAACAATACTCACAAGAAGGACCATCCGCAAATATGCCGACCGCGAAGTTAGCGAAACGCTGCTAAACCGTTTATTTTCAGAGGCTGCACGCACGCAGACAATGGGAAATCTGCAACTTTACAGCGTGGTTATCACCCGTTTAGAAGAGATGAAAACAAAACTTTCGCCTGCACATTTCAATCAACCGATGGTGAAAGAGGCACCCGTCGTGCTGACTATCTGTGCCGACTTCAACCGCACAAGTGTGTGGGCGCGCAACCGTCAGGCAACTCCCGGTTACGACAATTTCCTGTCGTTCATCAACGCCGCCACCGATGCGTTGCTGTTCACCCAGACGCTCTGCAACCTGATGGATGAGGAAGGACTGGGCTACTGTTACCTCGGCACCACTGTCTATATGCCTCAGATGATCATCGATACGCTGCAGTTGCCGAAACTCGTGATGCCCGTAGCCACGCTCACCGTTGGCTGGCCGGCGGAGGAGCCTCCCCTCTCCGACCGTCTGCCCAACGCCTCGTTTATCCACAGCGAGACCTATCAGGACTACACGCCTGCCGACATCGACACCTATTATACCGCCAAGGAACAACTGCCTGAGAACCGTCATTTCTGCGAAATCAACCAGAAGGAGACGCTGGCGCAGATTTTCACTGACATCCGCTATACAAAGAAAGACAATGAGGCAATGTCAGCAGGTCTGCTCGAGGCGTTGAAACATCAAGGGTTCCTGTAAGCAGATTTTTTCATTAAAAGAAACTACCCAGCAGTGACGCGAGGTCAACCGCTGGGCAGCGAAATATCTTAACGCAGTTGCGATAACCGCGTATAACAAAATCAATCTTCTTCCAAGACCACAGGCTTGTACTTCGGCACCAAGGTCTTCATGATGCACCAGCCGATGAGATAGGCAACGGCACAGCCACAGAACACCACCATGTAAGCAGCGGGCTTACCTTCGAAGCCGAAGAACTGGAATGCACTACCCTGCTCAAGCGCCCAGGTAAAGAAGAAACCAGAGCCCATGTTGATCGCCATCGAACCCAGTCCGCCGACAGCCGTACCCAGTCCCACGAGCGTACCGATGGTGCTCTTGGGGAACATATCACCGAC
>JAFRMM010000021.1 GCA_017430675.1 Prevotella sp. | reverse complement strand
GGGAACTGATGGATGAGGAGATGCTGCAACTAATTGTAAGCGTAGCCGAGCAAATCACCTCTCCAGGACTCGACAAAAAAAACTATTTCTTTGAAAGAGAGGATAATACGATAGGAGTCTTCAGTATCAGCAATGGAAGGGCGAATACAAACTATACGACCAATTACTCGACCCATCTCCGCCCCGTCACGACCCTCACCTTTAAATAATGCCCTAATCACAGCGTTTTAGGATTTTTTATTTGATATTTATTTTATATTTACTCAAAAACTTGTAACTTTGCACCAACGATATGAACAACTATTCACAGAAAACCCCATGGAGCGAGAATGTGATTCTGGTAGATGCGGACTACGTAGATAGACTCACGCAACACATGATCACCAATTTCGGGCAAATGCTCGAAAGGCATATACCATCGGCTGACTTTGCACGATGGATAGACTGCGTGGCCCTCGACGGAGGACTGGCTCCTGATATAGAGATGTGCGAAAAAAGAAAGCCCCAGCAGACTCAGGTGATACTGATACACGGGAAAGACAAGACCAGGATGGAGGCATTCCAGCCTTCTGACATCCAGACGGAACTCAACGGCAAGGCCTTCAGCGACAGGTTGGGGGAGTTTCTAATCAGCGCATACCCTGTGGAAGATATCACTGACGGGGATAACCTGCTGACGGAGGTACTGTCGCTCATAGTAACCCGGAAGGAGGTGAGACGCGTGATGGTTATCCCCAATGCCGAGGATGCCTTTATATATAATAAGGTACGCGAGATACTTCACGGCATGGAGGACCAGAACAAACTCATCACGCTATTTGCCATGAAGCCCAAGACCGACAGCCGTTCCAAGAAAACGAACTTCCGGGAAGATATCCTGGGTTATTCGCTGCTGGCAGCCCTCGGCATCCAGGCGGAGGAGATACAAGAAAAAATTTGTAGAAGTTAAGATATAAACAATATGGCAAAGGTTCTAATGATCGGCGCTGGGGGCGTCGCAACGGTGGCGGCATTCAAGATCGCACAGAATGCCGACGTGTTTACTGACTTTATGATTGCCTCGCGCCGTAAGGCGAAGTGCGATAAGATCGTGGAGGAGATTTATAAGAGGTTGGAGGTAACCCCTAATCTCTCCACCGCCCAGGTGGATGCAGACGACGTGGAGCAACTGAAGGCGCTGTTTAATGAGTATAAGCCTGAACTGGTGATCAACCTCGCCCTGCCCTATCAGGACCTGACAATCATGGAGGCTTGTCTGGCGTGCGGTTGTAACTACCTGGACACGGCCAACTACGAGCCGAAGGACGAGGCGCACTTCGAGTACTCCTGGCAGTGGGCCTATAAGGAGCGCTTCGAACAGGCGGGACTGACGGCAATCCTGGGCTGCGGCTTCGACCCCGGCGTGTCTGGTGTCTATACGGCCTACGCCGCGAAGCACTACTTCGACGAGATCCACTACCTGGACATTGTCGATTGTAACGCGGGCGACCATCACCACGCCTTCGCCACGAACTTCAACCCCGAGATCAACATCCGCGAGATCACGCAGAAGGGTCTCTACTATAAGGACGGACAGTGGATAGAGACGGAGCCGCTGGAGATACACAAGCCCCTGACCTACCCCAACATCGGGCCGCGGGAGAGTTACCTGCTGCACCACGAGGAACTGGAGAGTCTGGTGAAGAACTACCCCACCATCAAGCAGGGACGGTTCTGGATGACCTTCGGCGAGCAGTACCTGAAGCACCTTGAGGTGATCCAGAACATCGGCATGAGCAGGATCGACGAAGTGATCTACGAGGCGGAACTTGTGGATGAGAACCCCTCACCCCTAACCCCCCAAAAAGTCAAAGTCAAAATCGTGCCCCTGCAGTTCCTGAAGGCGGTGCTACCGAATCCGCAGGACCTCGGCGAGAACTACGAGGGCGAGACGAGCATCGGCTGTCGCATCCGCGGTATCAAGGACGGCCAGGAGCATACCTACTATGTGTATAACAACTGCAAGCACCAGGAGGCCTACAAGGAGACGGGCATGCAGGGCGTGAGTTATACGACGGGCGTGCCCGCCATGATCGGTGCCATGATGTTCGTGAAGGGTATCTGGAAGAAGCCCGGTGTGTGGAACGTGGAGGATTTCGACCCGGATCCGTTCATGGAAGAGTTGAACAAACAGGGTCTGCCGTGGCATGAGGTGTTCGACGGAGACTTGGAAGTGTGAGAAGGTAAAAAACAAAAAAATTACTATGGCAAAGGAAAAGGAAAGTGAGGCTATGAGCCCGCAACAGGAGAAACTGAAGGCCCTGCAGGCCGCGATGTCGAAGATCGAGAAGGACTTCGGCAAAGGTAGTATCATGAGAATGGGTGATGAACAGATAGAGCATGTCGATGTGATCCCCACAGGCAGTATCGGACTGAATGCCGCCCTCGGTGTGGGCGGCTATCCCAAGGGAAGGATCATCGAGATCTACGGTCCGGAATCCTCGGGTAAGACGACGCTGGCCATCCACGCCATCGCCGAGGCTCAGAAGGCGGGCGGCATCGCCGCGTTCATAGACGCGGAGCATGCCTTCGACCGTTTCTACGCCGCCAAACTCGGCGTGGATGTGGATAACCTCTATATCTCGCAGCCCGACAACGGTGAGCAGGCCCTGGAGATCGCAGACCAACTGATACGTTCGAGTGCCATCGACATCATCGTCGTGGATTCCGTGGCTGCCCTGACACCGAAGAAGGAGATCGAGGGTGACATGGGCGACTCCGCCGTGGGACTGCAGGCACGTCTGATGAGTCAGGCCCTGCGCAAACTCACTGCCACCATCTCGAAGACGAATACCACCTGTATCTTCATCAACCAGTTGAGGGAGAAGATCGGCGTGATGTTCGGCAATCCCGAGACGACGACGGGTGGTAACGCCCTGAAGTTCTATGCCTCAGTGCGTCTGGACATCCGTAAGGTGACGACGCTGAAGGACGGTGACCAGCCCATCGGCAACCAGGTGCGCGTGAAGATCGTGAAGAACAAGGTGGCGCCCCCCTTCCGCAAGGCGGAGTTTGAGATCACCTTCGGCGAGGGTATCTCGAAGGTAGGCGAGATCGTGGATCTCGGCGTGGAGTACGACATCATCAAGAAGAGCGGCTCGTGGTTCTCCTACGGTGACTCCAGACTGGCACAGGGGCGCGACGCCACGAAGCAACTGCTGCTGGATAACCCCGAACTCTGCGAGGAACTGGAGGCCAAGATTATGGAGAGGTTAGAAGAGGTTAGAGGTTAGAGAGTAAAAAAGAATCCCAGCCGCGTGGCTGGGATTCTTTTTATTTAGTCCAGGGGTGTGCCCCTGCTGACGCTCATCTTGCCGGAATTGGTCTGGCTGGCCCTTCTGCGGCCAGATGCCGTGGAGGCACCTGTCTTCGGAGCATCCTTGGTGCTGGTCTTGACAACGACGCCGTTGCCGTCGAACTCCACGAGGAGCAGTTTGTTGTTGGAACGGTTGAAGGTCCACGTATAGAACCCTGCCTGGCCATGATCCACCCTGTCGGGCTCACCTGCTGCCATCATCACCTCATCCTCGGAGAAACCGATACCGACGTGTCCTGCACGCATCATGGCACGGCTGCCCTCTGACGTCTGGATCTTCTTGCCGGGGCCGGGGGCGAAGATGTAGCCGAAATACTCGTCCTGATTCTCTGCACGCTGGGCATCGAGCACGAAGTCACCATAGAAATAGGTGCCAAGGGTCGTGTTCTTCAGTTTCAGCGTGAACTTGTCGTCGTTCTTATGCGGATTCATGGCCTCGATCTGATACTCCATCATACGGGGGATGGACTGCATCTTCTTCGTGGTCTCGTTCATCAGACTGGTCTTGAACTTCGTGTGGATGATCTTGCCAAGGTATGTACGGTAGTTGTAACTGTTGATGGCCATGATGTCATCCACCATCTCGAAGGAGTTGCCGAAGAGGTACTTGGCCTCGTCCATGATGAACTCATCGTCGCGCATGCCGCAGTTGGTCTTCGAGATGGCCACGTTCTGATAGAACTCATTGCCGTCCTTGTCCTGAACGATGATCTTCACGGGATAACTGCGCGTACCCACGCCCACCTTCGTGACCTGCACCTCCATGTCCTTGTCAACGACGACATCCTGGAAACCGTCGCCATCATACTCGGTATCTATGCGGTAGAAGCGGCTCTTGGTATAGAGCGTCTTACCCATCAGTTTATCACGGGCGATATCCACATCACCGAGATAGGCCAGTGTCGGCACACCTGTCTTCTGATAGCAGTAGTCGTCGAAGGAGCCGCTGGGGATCTCGTAATAGTAACTGCGGCCATTGTCCTGACAGTAGAAGTCGATGCGGGAATGGCCGTCCGAACTCTCATGATGGCCCTTGTAGATCATGATTTTGTACTTCAGGGGCATGCTGCTCACGTCCTTGCCGGTGGCAGCATCGGTGAAGGTCTTGACAACAAGGTCGTATTTCTCCGGTATCACCATGAATTTCATGCCCTCCTGCCAGTCGCAGAGGCTATAGAACCTGAAGTTCTGGCTGATAAAGTCCGTGGCGGTCTCCTCTTCCTGGGGAGAAACTGCCATCTCACTCGCAATACCACCCTGCGCGCTCTTTTTGGCTCCACTGGTCTTCACGATGTAAGGATTTTCCTGAGCCATGGCTGTCAGAAAGAGGAAAGCAGCGCACGTTGTCAAAATAGTCTTCTTCATAACTACCGATCGTTTTATTTTTTAGAATTCCGTGTGCAAAGATAGTATAAATCAGTCGAACCACCAAATAATTTGTGCCAAAATGACGTGACTGAAAACATTTTTCTTCAAAAAAGACATTTTGGCATACGCTTTGCAATCAAAACTGTGACAAATTGAGTACAAACAAATTAAAAATAATAGAATTATGGGAAAGATTATTGGAATTGACTTAGGAACTACGAACAGTTGCGTTGCCGTCTTCGAGGGTAACGAACCGGTAGTGATCGCCAACAGCGAGGGTAAGCGTACGACGCCCTCCGTGATTGGCTTTATTGACAATGGTGAGCGTAAGGTGGGTGATCCT
>JAFRMM010000195.1 GCA_017430675.1 Prevotella sp. | reverse complement strand
TTTCCACAAAAAGTTCAAGGAGCTGACAGGCCTTACACCCTCTGAATGGCAGGAAGGCAAGGGTGAGTGAAAAGAAAACACCCAACTTTACATTTTTGGGTGTAAAATTGGGTGTAAATTTTGTAAATCACTGATAATTACGTGATATTGCGGAGAGAGAGGGATTCGAACCCCCGGTACCTCTCGGTACGGTAGTTTTCAAGACTACTGTAATCGACCACTCTACCATCTCTCCAGTGGGGATTTGCTTGAAAGCGGGTGCAAAGGTACGTAGTTTTTCGTAATTAACCAAATTTTAAGCAAACTTTTTCGGCTATTTCTTGTAAATTGTGTAATTTTGCAGCGTGATTTACCCGAACAACTTCGAACATAAACTTGGCTTCGATGAGATCCGCAAACTCCTGAAGGATCGTTGCCTCAGTACTCTGGGTAAGGAGAAGGTAGATGAGATGACCTTTTCCACGGATTGCCATGAAGTGAACGAATGGCTGAATCAGGTGCGTGAGTTTCGTAGGCTTCAGGATGAGAAAGACGACTTCCCCATGCAGTATTTTTTCGACATTAGGGAGGCCGTCAGTCGTGTTCGTCTGGAGGGTACTCATCTGGAGGAGGACGAGGTGTGGAATCTCAGGCGTTCATTGGAGACCATCGTCAATATTGTGCGTTATCTGAACCGTAGCGAAGAGGCGGGTGATGACGACAAGGAACCAGTCTATCCTTATCCAGCCTTGCACAGATTGACGGAAGGGGTGGTGACCTTTCCCGCCATGATCCGCCGTATTGACTCCATTCTCGACAAGTTTGGGAAGATCAAGGACTCGGCCTCTATGACACTGGCGAGTATTCGCCACGAGTTGGAAAAGACACAGGGTGGTATCTCGCGTACATTATATACTATTCTGCACGCAGCACAGAAGGACGGCCTTGTGGATAAGGATGCGGCTCCGACGATGCGCGACGGTCGGCTGGTACTGCCAGTGGCACCTGCCGTGAAGCGAAGAATTAACGGCATTGTGCACGACGAGAGTGCCACAGGAAAGACGGTGTTCATAGAACCCGCCGAGGTGGTGGAGGCTAATAATAAGGTGCGCCAGTTGGAGGCCGAAGAAAGGCGTGAGGTGATCCGTATCCTGACGGTGTTCAGCGATGAGGTTCGCCCCCATGTTAATGAACTGCTCGCCTCCTATCAGTTCCTGGCTCAGATAGACCTTATCTACGCTAAAGCAGAATGGGCGAGACTGACGGGGGCCTTTGAGCCGCAAGTGGAGAACCGCCCCCACATCGACTGGATACGGGCTATCCACCCGTTGTTACAACTCTCACTGGAGAAACAGGGCAAGCAGGTGGTGCCGCTGGATATCATGCTCACACAAGAGAAACGGATCCTGATCATCTCAGGTCCCAATGCTGGTGGTAAGTCCGTATGTCTGAAGACAACAGGATTGTTGCAGTATATGCTCCAATGCGGATTGCCGATACCTGTTGGTGACCGTTCTGCCTGTGGCATCTTCAGGAGCATCCTGATAGACATCGGCGATGAGCAGAGTATAGAGAACGACCTATCTACCTATTCCAGTCATCTGGTGAACATGAAGCAGATGATGCGCCAGGCCAACGACCAGAGCCTGTTGTTAATCGACGAGTTCGGCAGCGGTACGGAGCCTGCCATTGGAGGTGCCATTGCAGAGGCTATGCTGAAGCAGTTCTGGCAGAAACAGACATTCGCCGTTATAACCACCCATTACCAGAACCTGAAGCACTTTGCCGAGGATCATCCAGGCGTAGTGAACGGGGCGATGCTCTACGACCGTCATGAAATGCAGGCCCTCTTCCAACTGGCCATCGGACAACCCGGCTCTTCGTTCGCCATCGAGATCGCTCGGAAGACAGGCATACCAGAGGAGGTGATTAAAGACGCCTCGGATATCGTGGGCTCCGACTATATCCAGAGTGATAAGTATTTGCAGGATATCGTACGCGATAAGCGGTACTGGGAAGGCAAACGCCAGACCATCCACCAGCATGAGAAGTCCCTGGAGCATAAAATATCGCTTTATGAGGACGAACTGAATGAGATAGAGCGTCAGCGTAAGGAGATTATTCGCAAAGCCAAGGAGGAGGCAGAGGAACTGTTGCGCGAGAGCAATAAGAAGATTGAAAATGCTATCCGTGAGATCAAGGAGGCCCAGGCGGAGAAAGAGGAGACGCGTCGTATCCGTGAGGAACTGAATACCTTCAGGGAGGAGGTTGCCGACATTGACACGAAGGATAGTGACGAGATTATTGCCCGAAAAATTCGCCAGATTCAGGAGCGTAAGGTGCGCCGTGAGAAGCGCAAGGCTGAAAAAGCAAATAAGGACTCACAGGGGACGGTTCATGTTGAGTCTTCGATGACAAGGATTCAACATGAACCGTCCCCTGTGAGTCCTGGTGACACAGTGCGCATCAAAGGTCTTACCTCCATCGGAGAGGTGGTGTCCACTGATGGGAAAATGGCTGTTGTCATCTTCGGCGGCATGCGAACCAAGATGCGTGCTGACCGTCTGGAACATGCCGAGAAGCCTAAGTCTCAGCAGACAAAGACGGAGGAGCGCAATAGCAACATAGCCGGTTCTTATGGGCAAGTGACGCGTGACACCCGTGAGGTGATTGACTCGCGCAAATTGAACTTCCGTCAGGATCTTGACGTGAGGGGGATGAGGGGCGATGAGGCCATCAATGCCGTTACCTATTTCATTGATGATGCCATCCTCGTGGGAATGTCTCGTGTGCGGATCCTGCATGGTACCGGATCGGGTGTCCTGAGGCAGATCATCCGTCAGTATCTGGCCACTGTTCCCAACGTTTCGCACTTCCGAGATGAACATGTTCAGTTCGGTGGAGCGGGCATCACGGTGGTTGATTTGGAGTAGTTTTTGGCTATTTTCCCACCTTCCCGAAGTCTTGATTTAAATCAGTGCACGCACACAATTTTTGTTAAAATGCCAAAGATATTTGGCTAACTCATTGATTCTCCGTATCTTTGCACCCGAAATCTTCTAAAGGATAACACGGCCCTCGTGATGAGTGTCCGTCTAAAGTATAGAGAATATGAGTTTGTTAAAGAAAGCATGTGTGATCCTGATGGCTCTGATGCTGGTCAACATGACAGTTCCGGCGGGAGGCCGCTCCACACAAAGCAATGCTTACACAAGCAAAGCCGTCGTCAAGAGCACACCAAAGAGCACTAAAACATCAGGTATCGACTGGAATCCAATCATGGATGCAATCATCCAGGTGGAAAGTGGAGGGAATCCCAACGCTAAGAGTGGCAACTCCATCGGCGCCATGCAGATTACCCCGATTCTTGTCAAGGATTGCAACATCATCCTCGAAAAGCGGAACAGTAAGAAGCGCTACACAATGGCTGACCGTTACAGCGTCGAGAAATCCAAGGAGATGTTTCTCCTGATCCAATCTTACCATAACCCGGAGAACAACGTGGAAAAAGCCATCCGCGCATGGAATGGAGGACCGAAATACAGTGTCCGCGCCACGAACAGGTACTACCAGAAGGTTATGGCCAAGATGAAGTAAAGAAAACTATTTTTAGTTTCATACCAGTCCGGTTGTCAAGATTCAAGGCTTGACGACCGGACTTTTTTTGAAATAATTCCTAAATTATTTGCGCAATTACATTACATTCACTATCTTTGCCGACGAATAAGAAACTAAAAAAGTATTGACTATGACACTGATTATTATTTTAGTCGTCGTTGCAATCATAGTGATTGCGTGTATCGGTATTTACAACAATCTCGTCAAACTGCGTAACAACCGCGAGAATGCTTTCGCCAACATCGACGTGCAACTGAAGCAGCGCCACGATCTGATCCCTCAGTTGGTGGCTACTGTCAAGGGCTATGCCCAGCATGAGAAGGAATTGCTGGAACGTGTGACACAGGCCCGTGCTGCTGCCATGAGTGCCACAGGCATCAACGACAAGATACAGGCAGAGAATGCCTTGTCGAGTGCACTGGCAGGACTGAAGGTATCCGTCGAGGCCTATCCCGACCTGAAGGCCAATCAGAACTTCCTGCAGTTGCAGGAGGAGATCTCCGACATCGAGAACAAGATCGCTGCCACACGCCGTTACTTCAACACCGCTACACGTGAACTGAACAACGCCGTGCAGACCTTCCCGTCGAACATCTTCGCCAACATGTTCGGATTCCACAAGGAGCCCATGTTCGAGATTCCGCAGGAAGACCGTGCCACCATTGAAAAGGCTCCCGAGATTAAGTTCTAAGGCGGGATGAGATACGTCGGAATCCAAAGTCAGATCAGGCGCAACAACATGAAGAGTACGTTGTTGCTCATCGCCTTTCCTCTCATTCTGCTGGGGATGACTTGGGTGTTCCTGGCTATCATCAACTACTTCAGCACAGGCTACTATGACCAGGCGGGCTACTTCGTGAACCAACTCGATGCCGATTCTGTGAACTGGACCTTCTCGAAGGTCGTGCCCTTCATTATCGGTGGTGTGGCCATCTGGTTCTGTATCGCCTATTTCAGCAATACGAAGATGATCCAGCGGGCCACAGGAGCCCAGCCACTGATGCGACGGGAGAACCCGAGGGTGTATAACATCGTGGAGAACCTCTGTATGGCTTGTGGCATGGATATGCCAAAAGTGAACGTCATTGATGACCCGCAACTTAACGCCTTCGCCAGTGGTATCGACAAGAATTCCTATACTGTCACTGTTACCACCGGTCTGCTCGACCGTCTGAACGACAACGAATTAGCAGGTGTCATTGGCCATGAGTTGACACATATCCGCAACCGCGATACCCGTCTGCTGATTACGAGCGTCATCTTCGTAGGCATTATCTCCACCGTGTTGACACTGGTGGTCAGGATGATGTATAACCGCATCTGGTTCGGAGGATTCAGCAGCAACCGTAATGATCGCGGCAATGGTCTATCCACGATGGCCATCATGGGCATCGGTGCCCTCTGTGCAGGTATCGCCTACCTCTTCGTCTCGCTCACCCGCTTTGCCATTTCCCGCAAGCGCGAGTTCATGGCCGATGCAGGAGGTGCAGAACTCTGTGGCGACCCCATGGCACTGGCCTCTGCCTTGCGTAAGATCTCGAATAATCCAGGCCTCGGCGACGTAGAGCGCGAGGATATTGCCCAGATGTATATCATCCATCCCAAGCAGATGGCGCATGGCCTGATGGAATTCATCAGCGGCCTCTTCGCCACCCACCCCAGCACGGAAGAGAGAATCAGAATTTTGGAGCAGTTCTGAGTGATGGCGATTTCTTTTCCCCCTTGTGGATATAGATGCCTGGTCTTGAGGGCTTTTCCTTGAGGCGGAGTCCCTGAAGGTTATACCAGGGAGTGTCTTTGTCGTCTTGATCCTGAATACTGCGGATACCTGTTGGAAGGGTGGGCATCATGATGGTGAGTTCATGGTCATCCACGACATTATCCTGCTCCTCGGCAGAAGGGTAGTCGCCAAGTGCGCTTTTCATTGACAGACTGATTTCCGTAACTTGGTTTGTGACATCTTCCTCTTCAATGAATTTTGCAAAGAACAGCATGTCATCATATAGGGCGTTGGCATCCATAGAGGCAGGGTTTCTGGGTTCGTTGCCCTCGGCGTGAATGATAAAGACGTCGGCTATGGATCTCGACAGAAGGGATGTGATGCCTTTACGGGTTGTGCGTTCCTTCATCCAATTGTATGCCCATGACAGGAAAGCATCCTGCAGTCGGCTTTTAGCGTAACTGGGGAAGTCGTCGTATCCGTCGAGGGTTGTAATGGATTTTGTTGATATTTTTAGTAGTTTGAACTGGTCGTCAAATGTCAGGATCCGATAGTCGCAGGGGTAGGAAATCGGTGATCCTGTAGCGATATCGTAAATTTCCTGGCCTTCACTATTCTTATAACGTGTGTTGTCTGTTATATGGTAATGTCCTGTAAGCACTACTTTTACGCCGGCAGCCATCAGACCGTCTCTCAATTGTTCGTTGGTGTCAATGACAGAATAGATCATTACTGCCTCTTGTCCGTAGATATGTGGGATCAGTGAGTGGTGCGCCATGACGATTACCTGTTGACCATTGTCACGCGCCTCCTCGGCTTTCTGACATGCCCAGTTAATGATTTCTTCGCCGACCTGTGCCATATTTCCTGTGTCGATGCCAATGAGCGTCAGCCCAGGGAAGAGTTCAGTGGCATAAGAGAGAGAATGCTCATGGACAGTGCTTCCCTCGCCGTATCCAAAATCCCTGTATGCTTCACGGAACATTTTCTCCGTGTAACTCTCAGCGATGGTGAAAGTGTCTTTCGCATAGATCCTGGCTTCCTCCATCCAGCCACGGTCATGGTTGCCAGGAATGACGAAGACACGGATGCCTGCATTCTTTACATCTGTCAACTTCTTTATCACATATTCATGGCTCTCGTACTCACCATCCTTCGTGAGATCGCCATTGATGAGCAGCAAGTCTGGCTTATCGGCGATAATCCGTTCAATGAGTTGATCGAAGATAGGTATGCTCAGGTCCTGCATTTTTCTTTGGTTTGCCAGATCTCTCTGCCATGCTGCGTTGTTGCTGCTGTCTAAGAGCGTTGGTGCCATCACATGGATATCCGATAGGAGATAAATCTTCTTATCGGCTTTTATCTGCATGGATGGGCAGAAAAATAATAGTAGGCATAATAGTCCGGGAGCCCTATTGATCCTTGACATTTGTTTCCGTATGTTTATGGGTTGCAAAGATATCTGTTTTTTTTGAATAATCTTGTATTTGTTGATTTTTTTGTGATTTATTTGTCAGAATTGAGGAAAAAGTTGTACTTTTGTACTCCAAAAACTAACATAGCACAGGAAATCAGATGGTTGGAACAATAGTCAATACATGTACCATCATTGTGGGAACAGTCATCGGAACTTTTCTCCACCGTGGTGTGAAGGATTCTTATAAAGAGATGCTCTATACGGGGCTGGGACTGGCATCACTGGCTATTGGCCTGAATGCGACAATCTCTTATTTCGGACAGAATGAGTATCCTGTGTTGTTCATTGTGGCCTTGGCCATTGGTGGAGTGGTGGGTACGGCGCTTGACATCGATGGACGGTTTAAAAGGATGGTAGATAAGTTGAAAAAGGATGGATCGAAAAGTGACAACCGCCTGGCTGACGGGCTTGCGACTGCTATTTTGCTGTATTGCATCGGGCCTTTGTCCATGTTGGGACCTGTGATCTTCGCCTTGAAAGGTGACCATACATTCCTGTTTACGAACGCGACGCGGGATTTTGTGTCGTCGATGGTTTTCGCTTCTACCTATGGCATTGGTATGGTGCTGGCAGCACCTGTGCTGTTCTGTTGGCAGGGCATGTTTTATCTTGTTGCTCATATCTCGAGTACGGCTATCAGTGATGGTCTGATGGCTGAACTGCTAATCGTTGGTGGTCTGATGATTACAGGCAGTGGCCTTGGACTTCTGAACCTGAAAGATTGTAAGACTCTTAACCTGCTTCCAGCCCTGTTGGTGCCTGTGATCTGGTATCTGATTATATCACTTTTCTGACAAATCGCGAAAATCCCGTAATTTTATTATTTTTTTCTCCCTTTTGTCGATAATTCTTTGTACCTTTGTGCCGAATATCCGCTCAGTCCATCCTTAAGGATGGTGGTATGGAGTGGAAACGGATCTGTGATGTCGCTGAATGTCAGTGCAATATGGATACTGTAACAGACGGAATGAATGAGTTATGCACCGTAGCCTCAGGTACGGTGTCCCCCTCTTTTAACCTTTGTAATAACAGAGGAAATGCTGGATAGAGACGAACTACACTGGTTTCCGATGCGTGTCACTTATTCGCGTGAGATGATGGTAAAGACGTTCCTTGATGAGCAAGGGGTGGAAAACTTTATTCCCCTGCATTATGAACCGGTGGAGGGTAGGCATCCACGTCATCAGGTGCTGAAGCCTGCCGTACGCAATCTGATTTTCCTGCACTCCACCCGTGGAAACATTACGGAACTGAAGATGACGAGACGGGAGATGTCGGCTATACGCTATATCATGCATCCGCGGTATGATGAGAAGAACAATATTGTTGGGCATGACATTTTAACTGTGCCTGACGGGCAGATGGAAAACTTCATGCGCGTCGCTTCTGTGACAGACGGTCGTGTGTTTTATATTGAGAATCTGGAATTTGCGGGGAAGGCTGGTCAACGGGTGAAAGTCGTTGAAGGGGATTTCGCCGGAGTTGAAGGGGTCATCAAAAGAGTAAAGAAGAATAAATGTGTGGTGGTGCAAATAGAACATGTGGCCGCAGTGGCTATTGCATTTATTCCCTCTGCATTTCTGGTGACGCTGTAATTGGGAATCATTTTAGAAAAGATAGACATGGAAGAAGAGAAGAAAGGTCAGTCTAAAGAGACACCGACGTTTGAATTCGGCAAGTTATGGCTTGCCATGAAAAAGAACAAGAAACTGTATTACACAGTGGTTCCACTGACTTTGGTGATAGTGTGGATCCTTACGCTGTGCTATCCTAACTATTACAAGTGTAAGGTGACGTTGGTGCCTGAGTCGAGTTCAGGAAGTAATAGCATGGGCTCCTTGCTCTCATTGGCAAGTACGTTTGGCGTAAGCGTGGGGAACAGTGGTGGAAAGACTGCTGATGCTATCACACCTGACCTTTATCCTGACTTAATGAAATCCACGGATTTCGTAACGTCATTGTTTGACATTAAAGTAAAACGCGACAGCGACCGTCAGGTAATGACTTATTATGAGTATCTGCGAGATCATCAGAGGCTACCACTGTGGGAGGAAGCCCGGAAAGGCTTCTTTGATCTGTTCTCTTCAGATGATGACAAGAAGAAGATGGAAGAACTGGATCTGTTCCGCCTGACCCCTGAGCAGAGGAGCGTTATGGGGCAGATTGTGTCGAAGGTGGTATGCTTGGTGGATCAAAAGACGAATATCATCTCCATTGATGTCAAGGACCAGGATCCTGTGGTGGCTGCGATAGTGGCTGATTCCGTGAGAAGTTTTCTTCAGAAAAGCCTGACAGAGTATCGGACCAGTAAGGCCCGATACGACCTTGCATATGTCCAGAAATTGCACAAGGAAACTAAGCAGAGTTATGAAAGGGCATGCGACCTCTATGCTGAATTTATGGACTCCAACCGCGATGTCGTGTTGGAGAGTGTGCGCCAGAAACAGAACAGAATGGAGAACGAAATGCAGTTGCGGTATAACAACTATAATGCGTTGAGTGCCCAACTGTTGGCTGCCGTTGCCAAGGTTCAGGAAAAGACACCAGCCTTTACGACGTTGGAGCGTGCGACAGTTCCCATGGGGAAGGCGGGTCCTAATCGCGCACTCATCGTAGTGGTGTTTACATTCCTGGCATTTGTATTTCTTACTATTTGGATAATGTACAGGGAAGGGCTTTTCAAACCCTTGTTCAAAGGTCTAAATTGAACGAGTAAAATAAGCAGAAAAGTCTGAGGGATGTCCACAAGGAAGATTGTTACAAACACGTTTTATTACGGAGTCGTTCCCAAATTGACCATGCTGTTGAGCATCGTCATTTTGCCGTTGACAACCCCCTTCCTGACCACATTCGACTATGGTATTTATGGCGTGATGACCTCTTATACCAGTCTGTTCGTTTCCATCGCACCTTTAGGACTGCATGTCCATCTGACTAATAGTTATTTCGAGATGCCCCGTCACTATAATCTGGTGTGGGGTAGGGTGTTGATGATGATTCTTCTGTCATCATTCCTTTTCGGCATGCTGAACGTGGGTATCCTGCTGTTCACGCTTCCATTGGGCATATCCCTGAAGGGACTGGTCCTGTGTCTTATGGGCTCTGTTCCCATCTTCCTGTTGGCAAACGGTCTGCTGGCGCAGCATCTCTTCCCGTTGGTGGAGCGTCCAAAGTCGCTGGTGTTCACGAACCTGACGGGATCGGTATTGGGAATGCTGGTATCATTCGTGCTGATCTACTTCTTCAAGTTAGGATACTGGGGACTAGCATCTTCCGGCTTTGTGTCAACCATCTTTGTCTTCACGGTATTTGTTAAGTTCGTATGGGGTGATTATCACATCAAGCCCATCTGGGACCATAACAGGAAAAGGGTGCTGAAGATGCTGAAAATAGCCATGCCGCTTGTACCTCATACCTTGGGCTTCGTATTATTGACCAGTTCTGCTCGTATCGTGATGAGCCAGTATCATGTATCCTACGACGAGATCGGCCTGTTCAGTCATGGCAGCACAATGGGTGACTATGCTGTAGTGGTCACCTCAGCGTTGGCTATGGCACTCACGCCACAGATTCAGCGTTCTTTCCGGAGTTCAGACTTTTTGTCGTATAGAAAACTGTATTTCCTCTGTCAGGCTGTTGCCGTGGCCACTTCCTTCATGATCTGCATCTGGATGCCTGAGATATATGCACTACTGATCCGTAATGCCCGTCTGGCCCAGTCGTGTGACATTGCCTGTATGCTCTGTTTCGCCAATGTGGTGTTCTCTTTCTATGTATTCATGAGTGCGCCGGCATTCATTGAGAAGAATACAATGCACTTGCTCTGGCTGGTGTTCGTGCCTGGCATCCTGAACTTCCTGCTCTGCTATACATTGATCCCCATCTTTGGCTATAGGGCAGCCATCTATTCCACAATCGTCTCTTACTGGAGTCAACTGATAATACCTTTCTTTGTGGGTTACTATCGGAAAACTGTCAGCGAATGGTTAGGAAGCCGTTGGAAGATCATGGTGATTCTTTTGGTGATTCTTGCAGACCTTCTGATTGCCAACGAACTGATGTATATTGCCATCTGGCAGAAGGTGCTCATGACATTGGTTGCCGTGTCATTGCTCTGGCTTTTCTATCGTCATGAAAAGTTCAGCGAACTTGTGTGAAGTCAATATGAAGATCACGATTGTCATTCCTGTATATAATGTGGCGCCCTTTATCGGTGATTGTATCCGTAGTGTAATGCGTCAGACTTGGCAGGAAGGGCTGGAGTGTATCTTCGTTGATGACTGTGGTAAGGATGACAGCATGGAAGTGGTACGTCGCATGATTCAGGATGATCATGACAGTATTGATTTCAAACTGCTCAGCCATGAGCGGAACAGAGGGCTGTCTGCTGCTCGTAATACAGGCGTTGAGGCTGCCACAGGCGATTACGTCTATTTTCTCGACAGTGATGATGAGATCACCGAAGATTGTATAGAGACTTTAGCCAAGCCCTTGAAACAAGAGCACCTTGACATGACGGTTGCAGATTATCGTGTCATCGGTACTGGAATGCCCCAAATCCCGCTGGCCTTGTCGGATCAGCAAATACTGAGAGATGGTGAGATCGTACATGCCTATCGCCAGAAAGACTGGTATATGATGTCCGTCAACAAACTCTATCGGGTGGGTTTCCTCAAACAGAATAACCTGCGCTTTCGTGAAGGTATCATTCATGAAGATGAACTCTGGAGTTTCCAGATCGCATGTCTGGCGAAGTCGATGGCAGCCGTCAGGAAGGAAACCTATATTTACAAACTCCGCGAGGGCAGTATCACGGTCAGGAATTTTTCCCAAAAACGGGCAGAGTCCCTGAATGTCATTCTGAAAGAGATGTGTCTTTTTTCCCAACAGCACGGCATCAATAAGAATAAGGATGTACACAATATCATCCAGAACTTCCGCATCGATTGCCTGAACAAGGTGATGAATGGTGCTCCAACGATGTTCCATGACTATTATCGTGACCAGCGCAGTATGATGACGACCTCCTGGCTCGACTGTTGCCGTATCAATGGTAGCGACCTGAAGAAACAGGTTCGTGACTTCCACATATTGCTGCCTCTGCCATTGGCAGAGCCCTATCTCCGTCTGATGTTGCGTTATTATGACAAACAGTCTTAGCCGATGAAGGTTAGTATCGTTGTTCCAGTGTATAATACGGAGGATTATCTTACTTGTTGTATTAATAGCATCCTCAGGCAGACATTCTACGATTATGAACTGTTGCTGGTGGATGATGGGAGTACTGACGGGAGTGGAGCCTTGTGTGATTCGTATCAGGAAAGAGATAGCCGGGTGCGGGTGTTTCACCAGCAGAATGGTGGAGTGAGTGCCGCCCGTAATTTCGGTGTACAACAGGCTCAAGGAGAATGGATATGCTATGTAGATAGTGATGACGAGGTAAAGCCTGATTACCTGAAGGAAATGGTGGAAGCCATCTGCTCTGACCGCTGTATGGTGATGGGTAACATTTCTGATGGGCGGATGTGTGGCAATCTTCGTGAGAATACCGTCAAGCATGGCAAGGAGATGGTGCGTTATCTGCTTGATACTTCTGCACTCTTCCTTTCCGGTCCCGTAGCAAAACTATTTAATCGCGAACTGCTTATAAAGCACGGTATTTGTTTTCCAGAGGGTATCCACTATGGGGAAGATATGGTATATCTTTTCACATATCTGAATGTGATAGAGGATGTTGCCATACGGAAGGACATTAACTATATCGTTCGTATGCGTATCGACTCCCTGACGAGAGGCTATTACTCTTTCGAATCAGAACATGCCTGTTTCCAGAAATGCCTTGAGCAGATGACACATTTTGTGGGCAGACTGGATGTGTCCCCAGAAGAGCAGAAACGTTTGGTATGGAGCAACAAAATAGCAGATGCCTTTATCCGTTGTCCCAAATGTCTCTATGCAGGCAACCAGAACTATAGTTTCAGGGAGAAGATACAACTGCTGCAAGGGATACCAGCAGACTATTATTGTCAGTTCGGGAAGTGGTTCCGTCCTCAGGGCTTTTCATCCCGTGTGATCACTTCTCTTATCAGGCGAAGGCAGTTCTTCCTCTTGTTGATCGTGGGCTCGATGTATGAGAAGGCCCGAAAAATGAAGAATTGATGATGCAAGATATCAAGGTTTCTATATGTGTTCCAGTCTATGGAGGAGAGAAATATATCGCACAATGTGCCCGCTCTCTCTTTGAACAGACCTACGAGAATATGGAATATGTCTTTGTGAATGATTGTACCAAAGACAAGAGTATCGAAGTGGTACTGCAAGTGGCAGAGGACTATCCGGAACGAAAAGACGCTGTGAAGATCGTGAACCATGATAGAAATCGCGGTTTGGCAGCATCCCGACGTACTGGTGTGGAAAACGCTACTGGCGACTATTTCCTTTATATCGACGAGGATGACTATCTGGAGAAAGTTGCTATCAGTCAGTATGTGTCCTGTGCCATTGAGACAGGAGCAGACATCGTGATGGCTGATCATAATTTCGTGATGAGTGATGGCGTGATTCCTCATTATGATGTCGTGCCTGATGACAAGCAAGAGTATGTGAAGATGCTTCTGACGCGTAAGACCTCTATTGAGATATGGGGACGTCTCTTCCGACGGTCGTTTGTGACGGAGCATCAACTCTTCGCACCAGAGGGACTGGATATGAGTGAGGACTTTGTACTGATCCCTCGGATGGTGTATCTGGCAAAACGGGTAGCGAAGGTGGATGCCTGCTTGCTCAATTATGTAAGGTATAATGAAGGTGCGGGTTCGAAGGGCGTGAAACTCAGAGGTTTGGAAACCACTGCCCAGGCGATGGAGATCCTTGAGGATTTTTTTACGAAGATTCCTGATTCAGCAGACTATGCAGAGACGTTGACGATGGCGAAACTCCATAATAAGGTAACACTCTATGGTATAGCCGCCAAGAAGGACTACGGTTTTATCCGACCTTTATATCCGGAGGTCAGCGTGTGGCACTCATCTCTGGGACTGAAAAAGAAGATCCTGTTGACCCTGGCTTCATGGGGTTTGGATACCATTGTGTTCCACACCATCAGTTATTTCAAGAAGTGACATGATCGTCTATTTGTCTTTCCTATTCACCCTGCTTTCCCTCTTAGGAATAGCCTTCTCTCCAGACTTGTTCAGCAGACCATTCTGTGCGTTGGAGATGGTGCTGTTCCTGATTTTTGGTGGCATGTTCCTCAGACATAAGATCAGGCGGAATGGACTGATCTGTTTCGATACGTTCTTCATTCCCACCTACCTGCTCATCAACTATGTCCATGCGGTATTTATTTATCCAAATGACCAGTTCCTGCCAGCATTTGCGTATGCTACCCGATCAGAGGTCATCCCCCGTGCACTTGCCGTGGCACAGTTGGGTATATCGATGTATATGCTGGCCAGCGTCTTATTCGAGAAAACTGGTACGGTGAAGAGGGATCAGAAGATTTGGATCCCCCAAATGGCTGTCAATCGTACGGCATACGTGTCTGTATTGGCGGGCTTGGGAGTCTTTGCCTTTGTGTTCCTGACGAATCGCGTCCAGGGCTTTACACATATCTATCCCCGTCTGATGGCTATGATTATGTCATTGATAGGCCTTTCATGGTATTATCAGGCCCAACTACTTGAGGAAGGGGAACGTGGATTACGTGCATTGTTGAGGAGAAACAAACTTAATATCCTGGCCACTTCCCTATTTGCCGTCAGCCAGTTGTATATTGGTGGTCGCAGTGAGGTTCTCCTCCTGTTATTCATGATTTTGCTGGTGGTCAATACTTACTATATGAATGTGAAGTTCAAGGTGTTGGTGCCGTTAGTCATTGTAGGAATGATTCTGATGGGTATATTGATGATTACCCGTGTGTCACAGCACAGTCTGCTCGATGTGTCGCTGGTCGATTCCGTCACTTATGGTGTCAAGACCATCATAGAATCGCCGAATATATTATGGCTATTGCTGACAGACTTTGTCGTCAATGCCAAGACGCTCTATGAAGCGATCGACTATTCCCAGATACATGGCTATCTCTATGGTCTGTCCTATATCCAGTATTTGTTTGTTTTTCTTCCCATGGGTGGTTCTATCTTTACGAAGTTGATGACGGGACTACCCATTGAAGACCTCACCTCTGGATACATCTTGTCGCATTTCGTAGGTTCTACCTATGGCTTAGGAACGAATATGGTTGGCGATCTCTATCTGAACTTCACTCTTGTAGGGGTTTTTGTCATGATGTTCTTATTAGGCCTCTTGTTGACGTTGGTTGAGTTTCCCAAGTCTAAATATCAGTTTTTTCTCTATATGTCACTTTTTGCCAATTGCGTATTCTTGGTTCGTGCGGATATCCTCAGTTGGCTCACCTTCTTCGTGTTCTTTGTCATCTTCGACTGGCTGATGCGTATTCACGTGAATGTTAAGGACGAGGAAGAAGTGGTGAGTGATAAGACTTCATAATTCGATTATGCCAGTATTATTTCAGATTAATGTAGCGGCCAACTGGGGGTCCCACGGCCGCATTGCGGAAGGCATCGGAGAGATTGTCCAGGCTCACGACTGGGATAGTTACATCGCCTATGGACGGTATGCTAATCCGAGCAAGTCTCAATTGTTGAAGGTTGGCAGTTCCTATGATACGTATCTTCATGGGGCTCAGTCCTTGTTGCTCGATCGTCATGGTCTGGCCTCCAAGGGTGCTACATGGAGTTTGATACGTGATATCGATTTTATCCAGCCAGACATTGTCCAACTTCATAATATTCACGGTTACTACCTGAATTATCCGTTACTGTTCGAATATCTGTCCAGTTTGGACATCCCAGTGGTGTGGACCTTGCATGATGCATGGGCCATGACGGGCCATTGTGCCTTTCCGGCACTGGCGGATTGTACTCAGTGGCAGCGGGAGTGCGTGAATTGTCCGCTCACCAGGAAGGAGTACCCCAGATGTTATGGAAGGGCGCGTACGCAAAAGAATTTCCAGGAGAAGAAATACTGGTTCAATACCGTTCATAACCTGCATATCGTCACAGTGTCAAAATACTTAGAGGGACAGGTGCGCCAGTCTTTTCTTAAGGACATAGATACCCGTTGTATCTACAATGGTGTCGATATCGACGTTTTTCATCCATACAACTACCAGTTCTCGCGCTCCAGACACTATCAGGTTCTGGGTGTGGCAAGTGTATGGGAGAAACGGAAGGGACTGAAAGCCTTCCGTCAGTTGCGTCGTCTCCTGCCTGAGAATTATGATATCACATTGGTGGGTCTGACAGACCAGCAGGCTCGACAGTTGCCGTATGGTATATCTAGCATCAATCGCACGGACAATATCCAGAAACTAGTGGAACTTTATGCAAATGCGGATGTCTTTGTCAATCCTTCCCATGCCGAGTCCTTCGGTATGACGACAGCCGAGTCTCTGGCTTGTGGCACACCTGCTGTCGTCTATGATACGACGGCTTGTCCTGAGTTGGTGGATGAGGAGACGGGCGATGTCGTACCCTTGGATGATGTCAATGCCTTGGTGGAGTCCGTCAGGAAATGGTGTGAGAACCCCCAGCGTGATAAGACGCGCCGCCTGTGCCGAGAACGGGCTGTACATTTGTTCTCTCGTCAGGATAGGTATCAGGAGTATTTCGATCTCTACACATCTTTAATGAAAAAGTAATGCACGTATGAAAATATCTATCATCACGGCTACCTATTACAGCGAACGGACGCTCAAGGATACGATGGAGAGTATTCTGCGTCAGACCTGGCAGGATTATGAATATATCATCATCGACGGCGCTTCGAAGGATGGGACGCTGGATCTTATCCGTGAGTATGAGCCGCGTTTTGGTGGCAGGATGCGTTATCTGAGTGAGCCCGACAAAGGCATCTATGATGCGATGAACAAGGGCTTTGCCATGGCCACGGGCGATATCATCGGTATTCTCAATTCTGATGATTTCTACACCTCCGACGATGTGCTGCAGAGTGTTGTCGATGGCTTTGGCGGGGAATATGTGGATGCCGTCTATGCGGACATCCATTATGTCAATTATGAGGATGTCACCAAGAGTGTACGCTACTATTCTTCAGGCATCTTCCGCCGCTGGATGATGCGCTTTGGCATGATGCCCGCCCATCCTTCCTTCTATTGCAGGAAGGCTGTCTATGACCAGTATGGCTCGTTTGACACCACCTATCGTATCGCAGCCGACTTTGATATCCTCGTGCGCTTGTTGTTCATCCATCGCATCCGTACCCGTTATATCAGTAAGGATTTCGTGACCATGCGCATGGGAGGAGCATCCACCACAGGCTATGGCAGTTGGTCGCTCATCATGAAGGAGCACCTGCAGATCATGAAAAAGTACGGGGTGGTCTCCAACCGTTTCCTGCTGAGCCTCCGCTATTTCTATAAACTCTTTGAATTCCTGTAAATGCTGTATATCTCGCTTATTGTTCCGCTGTTGCTCACCATCGTGCTTGCCACGTATATCATTCCGCGTATCCTGGTGGTGAGCGTGAAGAAGGATCTGGTGATCCCCTCCGAGACGAAGGGCAAGGGTCGCTTGCGCGTGCCTCGTCTGGGAGGCGTGTCCTTGTTCCCCATTCTCATCATTAGTGTGGGGACCACCCTCGTGCTCCTCATCACCCTGTTCTCCCTGTCATTGTTGGAAAAGGAGGATAAGACCACCTTTGTACAGTATATGTTTGGTTTGGCCGGACTGACCACCATGTACCTCCTTGGGGTTATGGATGATCTCTTGGGCGTGTCCATCACCTCTAAACTTCTGATAGAACTGTTGGCTGCATTCCTGATCCCTTTGTCGGGATTGTGGCTGAACGATCTCCACGGGCTGCTTGGAATCTTCGAAATACCCGAGTTGATAGGTGTGCCGATGACGGTGCTGGTGGTGCTATATATTACTAATGCGATACCGATGCTGGATGATGTCGATGGTCTGGCATCCGGACTGGCCATCATAGCCTTTGCCGTGTTGGGTGGCGTGTCCTATCAGGCGGGAGAGCCGTTGCTGATGATCGTCTGTGCGGCCATGGCGGGTATGCTCATGCCGTTCTTCTATCGTAATGTGATGGTCAGACGCATAGGCTGGCGTAATATCTATCTGGGCGATACGGGCGGTCTTACTATCGGCTATGTGCTGAGTTTTGTCGTGATCGTCTTGAGCAGACTGGGTGGCAGTGAACTGCCTGAAGGTGCCATCATGGCATGTTTTGGCACGCTGATCATTCCGATGTTCGATGTGCTGCGCGTGGCTGTTACCCGTATGATCAACCACCGCAATGTCTTCCAGCGTGATAATAACCATATCCATCATCGACTGATCCAGGGCGGCATGCGTCCTATGACGGTACTGGTGACCATCTTGATCATATCGTCTTTCTTTGTTGCCTTCAATGTGATTGGCGTATGGTCGGAGTGGAACCTCTCCCTGTTGTTGGTGGGTGATGTCATTGTGTGGAGTGTCATACAGGTAGTCATCAGTTATTTCAAGAACAAGAACAGAGACAAACTAGTCTATGGATGAAGTGATTTCATATTCGGTATTCCTGCCGTTTCTGCTGTCGGCATTGTTGGGATGGCTGTTCATTCCGAGGGTGCTGATTCTGAGTCATCGTAAGCGGCTATTTGATATGCCTGATGAGCGTAAGACCCACGATATGCCCGTACCCCGCCTCGGGGGCATCACCTTCCTGCCCATCCTTCTGATGTGCGTCTGTCTGGTACTGGGTATCTGGATGACGAAGGAGTTGCCTTTCCAGATAGTGGGACTGGATACGATCATCATTCGCTTTGTCCTGCTCTTCGTGGGTATGATGATGCTCTACCTCGTGGGGGTTGTCGATGACCTGATAGGTGTCTCCTATCAGGCGAAGTTCATGGTGCAGATAGCCTGTGCAGTGCTTTTCCCACTGTCAGGATTGTGGATCCATGATCTCTCGGGACTGTTCTGGATCAACGAGATTCCTGTCTGGGCAGGTATTCCGCTGACCGTATTCGTGGTGGTCTATGTCACCAATGCCATTAATCTGATCGATGGTGTCGATGGTCTGGCGGCAGGCATCTGTTTCGTGGCCCTCTTCACGCTGGGCTTGGCGGCTTCCGTCAAGGACCAGCATCTCTTCATGGTGGTCGCATTCGGTATGTTGGGCATCCTGCTTCCCTTCTGGAGTTATAATGTCTTCGGAAACATTGAGCGAGGCAATAAGATATTCATGGGCGATACGGGCAGTCTAACGTTAGGCTATCTGGTCAGTTTCCTGCTGATCTATATGGCGAGTGGCGCTGGCAGGTCCTTCCCCCGTGAGATGTTGCTGATAGGTCTCTCTACCATGGTTGTGCCGATGTTCGACATCGTCCGTGTAGTCATGGCGCGTATCCGTAACCACCGCAATCCCTTCCTGCCCGACAAGAACCATATCCATCACAAATTGTTGCGTACAGGTATTGGCTCGAGATGGGTCATGATGATTCTGGTGTTCATGTCTCTGGTCTTTGTGCTGGTCACCATGTGGTGTATCCGTGCCCAGATAGGAACCACGTGGATATTCTTCATCGTTCTGGGAGTATGGCTCGCGTTCGACTACTTGGTCAATTACTTCATTTACAAGAACCATCGCCAGCGCTATGAGTAATAATATAATAAGGTGAAAAAAGGAAATCCCGCTAAGCACTTAGCGGGATTTCCTTTTTTTATCGGATGAACAGCAGTTCCCTGTACTTAGGCAGTGACCAGAGCCCGTCCTCCACGATCATCTCCAGATGGTCTGTCTCATTGCGGATGGCATCCATCTTCGGACAGACGGTATCATGGTAGGCGATGGCGCGCTGTTGGATACTGGGGATCCTGTTGGCGATACGGCGGGCGTTGGTGAGTTCCTCCACCAATTGCTCGATACGTTCCGTCCGCTCTGCAATTTCCTCAATCAGTTTCATGTTACGTGAGGAGAGGCGTTCCGCCCGTTCCTTATTGAACACGTCCTTCATGCCTTGAACGTTCTTAATCAACTGACTCTGGTAATGGGTGGAGACAGGGATGATATGGTTCATTGACAGGTCTCCCATCACACGGGCCTCAATCTGAACGGTCTTCACGTAGGTTTCCCATTTTACCTCATTACGGGCCATGAGTTCCTTGCGGTTCATCACCTTGGTGGCTTCGAACATCCTGACACTCGATTCATCGAGGTAATGCTCGAAGATCTTCGGACACGACTTCTCCACATCCAGCCCCCTTCTTGCGGCTTCCTTGACCCATTCCTCACTGTAGCCATTACCGTCGAAACGGACAGGCTTACAGGTCTTGATATCCTCACGCAACACGTCGAGGATGGCAGATACCTTATTGTCTCCGTCTGCGGTCTTGGCATCTACCCTGCTCTTGAACTCCTGCAGGGCTTCAGCCATGGCAGAGTTCAGGGCGATCATGGCCGAGGCGCAGTTGGCTGACGAACCAGGGGCACGGAACTCAAACCTGTTACCTGTGAAGGCAAAGGGCGACGTCCTGTTCCTGTCCGTATTGTCGATGATCAGGTCTGGGATCTGGGGGATATCGATCTCCATACCCTGTTTGCCCTTGAGCACGAAGAGATCGTCCTTGTCTGACAGTTCGATATGGTCGAGCAGTTCCGTGAGTTGCTTGCCCAGGAACGAACTGATGATGGCTGGCGGCGCCTCATTGCCTCCCAGTCGGTGGGCGTTGGTGGCACTCATGATGGAGGCCTTCAACAGACCGTTATGACGATACACAGCCATCAGGGTCTCCACGATGAAGGTCACGAAACGCAGGTTTTCCTCAGGTGTCTTACCAGGGGCGTGGAGTAGGGTGGTCTTGCCCTCATGCTCCGCCGTCAGACTCCAGTTGTTATGCTTACCTGACCCGTTGATGCCGTCGAAGGGTTTTTCATGCAGGAGCACGCGGAACCCATGGTTACGGGCCACGCGCTTCATGAGCGACATGAGCAGCATGTTATGATCGACGGCGAGGTTACACTCCTCGAAGATAGGAGCCAACTCAAACTGGTTGGGTGCTACCTCATTATGACGTGTCTTACAGGGGATGGCGAGTTCCAGGGCCTGGATCTCCAGATCCTTCATGAAGGCTTGCACACGGTCAGGGATGGTACCGAAGTAGTGGTCGTCAATCTGCTGGTTCTTCGCACTCTCATGACCCATCAGCGTACGACCAGTCATCAACAGGTCAGGACGGGCAGAGTAGAGTCCCTCATCCACGAGGAAATACTCCTGTTCCCAACCTAAGTTCACCTGCACCTTCTTCACATCGTTGTAGAACAGCGAGCACACCTCCTGAGCCGCCTTGTTGACAGCATGGAGGGAGCGCAACAGGGGAGCCTTATAGTCGAGGGCCTCACCTGTATAGGCGATGAAGATGGTGGGGATACAAAGGGTGTCGTCGATGATGAACACGGGCGACGTGGGATCCCAAGCCGAATAGCCGCGGGCCTCGAAGGTGTTGCGGATACCTCCATTGGGGAACGAAGAGGCGTCGGGCTCCTGCTGGACGAGCAGTTTGCCGCTGAAGTTCTCCACCATGCCTCCCTTGCCATCGTGCTCCACGAAGGCATCGTGCTTCTCGGCAGTACCCTCCGTCAGTGGCTGGAACCAGTGGGTATAGTGGGTGGCACCCATCTCCAAGGCCCACTGTTTCATACCCTTGGCCACGGCATCAGCGATGCTGCGGTCTAGACGAGCACCATGGTCCATCACGTCGATCATCTGATTATAGACATCGGCGGGCAGGTACTTATACATCTTCTCACGGTTGAAGACATACTTGCCGAAATACTCGGAGGGCCGCTCGGAGGGGGCTTTCACCTCTACAGCCTTTTTCTTGAAGGCTTCCTCTACGACTTGGAATCTAAGCAGGTTTGACATATTCCTTTGGTTGTTTGAAGTTTGCGACTTATATATTGGTGATTGATATGCCGAAGAAGACACGTGCCCGCTGGGCCGAAGGGTTGGTATGCACCTCGACGAACACGGGCAGGTGGAGTTTCTTGAGGTCGAAAGTCTTCGTGACTCTCAGCGACAGCATGTTGACGCCAAACCCCTTGGCATAGAAATATTCTATATTCTGACAGACGGTCTCTGTGCCATCAGGCTCTGCCACCGTTATCTCATATAAATTGGCAGCGCTCTTGTATGGACAGATGCCAAGGCCGAAGTCCCAGTCAAGGCCGGAGAACTTGAAGGGCACAGCCAGTTCGATATATGAGGAGTAAGCCCGTTTGCCGTTAAGTGTATAGTCGTTGCCCGCAAAGATGGTATGCCACGTGAGCGAGCCGTAGTCACACTTATAGCCGATGAATCCCTCAAACTGATGGCTGCTGTCCTTGCCGTAGTAGAAATAGCGGTTGTCAAGGGCATCCTCCGTCCACATATCGGTAATCCCCAGTTTGAAACCCTTATAGACATACTTCAGATTGACGTCGATCTCCTCGTAATCATCCTTGGCGAAGCCCGTATTGCCTTCCAGGGAGAAGGTGAGGCCTTTCCATGAGATGCCCACCTCGGGTTGGAAACAGACATTGGCCAGGTCCTGCCCGCGCCACATGTAATGGCTCACGAGACTGGCGTCGAAGTAGGCCTTGGGCTTGTCTTGTGCCATGGCCGTCACGGGGAGGATGGCAATCAGATATGATAACAGTCTTTTCATTTGTCAATATACCTTTTTAAGATGTCCGTATAACTGTCGATGCGACGGTCGCGGAGGAAGGGCCACCAGCGTCGCACCTGTTCTGAGTGGTCCATGTCCATCTCTACGATGATGCTCTCCTCATCGTCGTTACAGGCCTCATAGATGATCTCACCCTGGGGACCAGCCACGAAGGAGGTACCCCAGAACTGGATGCCACCAGTCTGTCCGCTGGGGTCAGTTTCATGACCCACACGGTTGACGGCGATGACAGGCAGTCCGTTGGCCACGGCATGTCCTCTCATCACGGTCTGCCAGGCCCTGCGCTGCCGCTCCTGTTCCTCTGGCGTGTCACTTGACTCATAGCCGATGGCAGTGGGGTAGATGAGGATCTCTGCGCCCTGCAGGGCCATCAGACGGGCGGCCTCGGGATACCACTGATCCCAGCACACCATCACGCCCAGACAGCCTACGGAGGTCTGGATGGGGTGGAAGCCCAAGTCGCCAGGGGTGAAATAGAACTTCTCGTAATACGCAGGATCATCGGGGATGTGCATCTTCCGATAGACACCTGCGATGGTGCCGTCCTTCTCCAGCACGACGGCCGTATTGTGGTAGAGTCCTGGGGCGCGCTTCTCGAACAGGGAGGTGACGATTACCACACCGAACTGCTGGGCCAGTTCCCCGTAGAACTGTGTTGAAGGCCCGGGGATGGTCTCTGCCAGGTCGAAGTTATTGACATCTTCTGTCTGACAGAAGTAGAGCGAGTTGTGCAGTTCCTGAAGCACAATGAGTTCTGCGCCCCGTTTGGCGAGGTCTCTGATGCCCTCTGCCAACCGCAGCAGGTTGTCGCGTGTGTCAGCAGTGTTGTGCTGCTGCAGGAATCCTATCTTCAGTTCTCTCATATCTTTGGATATTGCATGGTACAACAGTGGAGCGACCCATGTTGCTTGATGATACTTCTACAGTCGATGCCCACGATCTCCCTGTCAGGGAAAGCCTCGCCTATCAGGTGCAGGGCCTCTGCGTCGAGGTCGGGCTGGCCGTAGGTAGGACAGAGCACGGCCCCGTTGACCACGAGGAAGTTGGCGTAGGTGGCAGGAAGCCTGTCTTCGCCGTCATAGATGGGACGCGGCATGGGCAGTCTCACGAGTTTGTAGGGCTTGCCATCCAGTGTCCTGAGAGTCTTCAGTTGCTCTTCCATTAGTCTCAGGTCTATATACTGCTCGTCTTCTGGGTCGTCGCAGCCTACATATAATAAGGTGTCGTCAGGACAGACGCGCACCAGGGTGTCGATATGCCCGTCCGTATCGTCGCCTGTCAGATGACCATGGTCGATCCATACGATCCTTTCTGCGCAGAGTGTTTCCTTCAGACGCTCCTCGATCTGCTCTTGGGTCATGGGCTGGTTGCGATGGGGTGCCAGCAGACAGCAGGACGTCGTGAATACCGTTCCCTTCCCGTCGCTCTCTATCGAGCCCCCTTCCAGCACGAAGTCCAGACAGTCGATATACTCGCCTTTCAACTTCCCCTCGTCATAGAGCCTGCGGTTGATGGCGTTGTCGAGGTCCGCAGGGAACTTCTCGCCCCAGCCGTTGAAACGGAAGTCGAGCAGTCGTCGCCCTCCCTGGTCATCCACCAGTGAGATGAAGCCGTGATCACGCGCCCAAGTGTCGTTGGATGGCTCTCCCACAATGATGACTTCCTCGCGCTTGGCGATCTCGCGCGCCATCTCCTCGTAGGTGGCCGTGATCTCAGCCAACATAGGTGCCCAGTCTGTCCTGGCGTGCGGCCATGTCAGTTGCACGCATTCCTGTGGCTCCCATTCTGCGGGTAATCGCCATCCACGAGTATCCTTTTTACTGCCCAAATTCAAAAATTTGCTGCAAAGGTACAAAATAATTCATAATTCATAATTCACAATTCATAATTATTTTCTAACTTTGCGGCAAAAAGTAGATGTTAGAGGTCAAGGATGCCACCATCTCCATCGGAGGGAAAACGCTCGTCAAGGGACTTTCGCTCATCGCGAAAGACGGGCAGATAACCTGTATCACAGGGTCGGAAGGCTCTGGGAAGACGACCTTTCTGCGCACGCTGATGGGGCTCTTGCCAGTGGAGGCAGGGTTCGTGAGCGTCGATGGCGAACTGCTGACGATCGATTCCGCCCATGCCTTCCGTCGTCTGATGGTCTATCTGCCCCAGGAGATACAGATGTTAGCCCATCAACTGAAGGCCCCTGAGGCCCCTGTCTGTGAGGCCGATGAGTATGGCGTGTGGAATGCCACGCTTCCCTCTGCCGTAGCAGAACAGCAGCCTGAGCCCCTTGCACCTGAGGCCATCCTGCAACTGGCTGAGAAGACCATCCGTGAGGCTCCTGACAAACCCATCGTGATTGCAGACGAACCTGCCGCCTATCTGACCCCGGAACTGACGGAACGGATGTATGATCTGCTGCGCCAGCAGAAGGAGACAGGCAAGACCGTCCTGATCGCCACCCGTAAGCCCCAGTTGCTGGGGCGTGCTGACCTGGTATTGAACTTAGACACATTCAGACAATGAACACAGGACTGATATTACATACCTTATTAGGATTGCTCCTGCTGGTGATACCCGCAGGACTGCTGTATTGGTTGGAGCGCCCCATGCTCAGGACGTTTGGCATCGCCGTAGGGCGCGCGATAGTGCAGTTGGCTCTGCTCTGTCTCGTGGTGTGGGCACTGATCCGTGTCGATAGCCCTTGGCTCCTGCTCCTGTGGCTTGTGGCGATCGCCGCCTACTCAGGTTGGCTCGTGGTGAAGCGCTGTAAACTGGATGTCAAGAAGATGATGCTGTCTGCCAGTGCAGGGTTGTTCATAGGCGTGTCGCTGGTCAGTTTCTGGCTCATGGCACTCGTATTCCCTGTGCGTATCTTCGATGCCCATTGGTTCGTGCCTGTGACGGCCCTGCTCATGGGCCATGCCACAGCGATGATGATCCGTGGTCTGAGCACCTATCTCTCTGCCCTGAAGGCTGACGAACAGCAGTATGAGTTCCTGCGTGGCAATGGTCTGGCTCATTTCAAGGCCCTCCTGCCTTTCCTCCGTCGCAGTCTGTTGGCCGTCATTTCCCCCACCGTGGCTAATCTCTCTGTCTTGGGTCTTACGTCGATGCCCCTGTTGCTCGTGGGTATCCTCCTTGGGGGCATTTCTCCCCTCCATGCCTTCCTCCTGATGCTGGGCATGGTGGTAGGCTGCGTCTCAGCCTCCGTCCTGTCCTTGGCTGTTACGCTCTTTCTGGCAGACAGAAATTTTACAAAATTAAATGAAACCGCGCCGTCCTAGCCGTTATTTGTATAACTTGCTGATTTTCAATAAGTAAACGACGGCTATGTAGGCCTAAAACCGCGCCGCAACATAGCCGCAACCTCGCCGCCCGTCAATACTACTTATTTTGCTGAAATAAGTAGTGCCTTACGATGCTACGGTGCCACCCTACGGTTAAATTCTCTCGAGAATTCATCCAAGCAGTGGCACTATAGCGAAGGATAGTGGCACCTCAGCGGAAGGGGATAGTCCCTCCTGTTCCTATTAATTATGACGGCGGGGTATCGGCGGGGTTGCGGCGCGGTTTCAGACCTACATAGCCGTCGTTTACTTATTGAAAATCAGCAAGTTATACAAATAACGGCTATGACGGCGCAGTTTTGCATTATTATTTTATGCCCACAACATGAAAACTTCCTGTTTTTCGACTAAGATCTCTCTGCCGTTTTGATTCTTTAGCGCACCTCACAACGTGCCTGTCACCCTGTGTTGCAACGTGCCTGTCACCCTGTGTTGTGTCACCCTGTGTTGGGGAAGAGAACAAATACCAACAAAAAGACAGAGAAAAACTTTGTAAGATTTGAAAAAAAAACTATCTTTGCAGTCAGAACAGATAAGCGGAGAAAGATGAAAAAAGTCTATAAGGCACATATTCTTTATACCAAGGAGCGGACGGGCTTCGAGGTGTTGGAGAACGGCTATATCGCCGTGGAGGATGGTTGCGTGGCGGGTGTTGCTGCGGACCTTCAGTCGTTGGGCTGCGAGGGGGATGAGATTGTGGATTTCGGCGACCGTCTGCTGATCCCCGCCATGAATGATATGCACGTCCACGCTCCCCAGTACCGTAACCAGGGTATCGCGATGGATCTGGAACTGCTGCCGTGGTTGCAGAACTACACCTTCCCTGAAGAGAAGAAATATGCGGATACGGCCTACGCCGAGCGGATGTACCGCCTGTTTGTCCGCGACCTGTGGCGCTTCGGCACGATGCGTGCCTGTGTGTTCGCGACCATCCATACCGACAGCACGCGACGACTGATGCAACTCTTCCAGAAGGCTGGCATGGGTGCGATGGTGGGTAAGGTGGCCATGGACCGCAACTGTCCTCCCGAACTCTCGGAGACAGTGGAGGAGATGATGAAAGGCAACGAGGCGCTGATTGCTGAGTTCAATGAGCCTGATGCCTTGGTACGCCCGATTATCACCCCGCGATTCGTGCCGTCGTGTACGCCAGAGATGCTGCAGGCCTGTGGCGATCTGGCGGCTAAGTACCAGTTGCCCGTGCAGTCGCACCTCTCGGAGAATGTCTCTGAGATAGAATGGGTGAGGAATCTGGAACAGGAGAGCACCAGTTATGGCGATGCCTATAACCGCTATGGACTCTTCGGACAGACACCCACGATCATGGCCCACTGTGTGTGGACGGCCGGGGAGGAACTGGAACTGATGAAACGCAATGGCGTGATGGTGGCCCACTGTCCCACGTCGAACCTGAACTTAGCCTCTGGCTTGGCGCCCATCCGCACCTTTCTCGAAGAGGGCATCCCCGTGGGACTGGGCAGTGACATCAGCGGAGGACACGACCTGAACATCTTCCGCATGATGGTGTTCGCCATCCAGGTGAGCAAGATGCACTACCAGCAGAACCACGACAAACCGTTCCTGACACTGTCGGAGGTCTTTTGGCTGGCTACGAAGTCGGCGGGCAGTTTCTTCGGCAAGGTGGGCAGTTTCGAACCAGGCTATGAATTCGACGCGTTGGTCATTGACGACCGTGACCTGAATCACTCGGACTACTCGCTGCTGCACCGTCTGGAGCGATTCATCTATTTAGGCGACGACCGTCAGATCGTGCACCGCTTCTGCAGAGGAGAAGAGATCAGTGAACCAATAACCAATAACCGATAAACAATAAACGATAGTTATGACACTGAAACCTTTACGTGACCGTATTCTGAAGGACGGACGATGCTACGAAGGGGGTATCCTCAAGGTGGATCGCTTCATCAACCACCAGATGGATCCTTACCTGATGAAGCAGGTGGCCATCGAACTGATCCGCCGCTTTGCCGATGTACCTATCAACAAGATCCTGACGGTCGAGGCCTCGGGTATTGCCCCCGCCATCATGCTGGGCTATCTGATGGAACTGCCCGTGGTGTTTGCCAAGAAGAAAAAGCCTTCGACGATGGACGATATGTACGTCTCGACCGTCACCTCGTTTACCAAGCACCGTGACTATACGATGGTGATCAGTAAGGAATACCTGACGGCTGAGGATCATGTGCTCTTCGTGGATGATTTCCTCGCCTTCGGCAATGCGGGCATGGGGATCCTTGACCTGTGCCGTCAGGCAGGAGCCACCATCGAGGGCATGGGCTTCATCATCGAGAAGGCATTCCAGCACGGGCGCGAGGTGCTGATGGCTGAGGGTGTCAGGCGCATTGAGTCGCTCGCCATCATCGAGTCGCTGGAGAATAACGAGATCAAACTGAAAGAGTAGTTTGCTGTTTCAGAAAAACTTCCGAATAAACTGGGGCGTATAGCCCTTCTTGGACTTGGCAATTTGTTCGGGGGTGCCAGTAGAGAGAACTTGTCCGCCCTTGCGACCTCCCTCGGGTCCCATGTCAATGATCCAGTCGGCCAGTTTGACGACGTCGAGGTTGTGCTCGATAATGATGACGGTATTGCCTCTGTCCACGAGTTTCTGGAGCACGTCCATCAGGATGCGGATATCTTCGAAGTGCAGACCCGTCGTGGGCTCGTCGAGGATATAGAGTGTCTTGCCCGTGTCTTTCTTTGAGAGTTCGGTGGCGAGTTTCACGCGCTGGCTCTCACCGCCTGACAGGGTAGTGGAGGGCTGCCCCAATTTGATATAGCCCAGACCCACGTCCTGGATGGTCTTGATCTTACGGAGGATATCGGGCACGTTCTCGAAGAACTCCACGGCCTGATTGATGGTCATGTCGAGCACATCGGCAATCGACTTACCCTTATAACGTACTTCGAGCGTCTCACGGTTATAGCGCTTGCCGTGACACTCCTCACAGGGCACTTGGATATCAGGCAGGAAGTTCATCTCGATGGTCTTGTAGCCATTGCCGCCACAGGCCTCACAGCGGCCACCCTTCACGTTAAAGGAGAAGCGCCCGGGCTTATAGCCGCGGATCTTGGCCTCAGGGAGATTCACGAACAGACTGCGGATATCGGAGAAGACGCCTGTATAGGTGGCAGGATTAGAGCGTGGCGTACGACCAATGGGGCTCTGATCCACATCGACCACCTTATCTATATATTCCAGACCCTCGATACTGTCGTAGGGCATGGGAATTTTCAGGGAACGGTAGAAATGCCGGGAGAGGATGGGCTGCAGGGTCTCGTTGATGAGCGTTGATTTGCCTGAGCCGCTGACACCCGTGACGAGGATGAGTTTGCCGAGGGGAAACTCCACATCGACATGCTTGAGGTTGTTGCCCGTGCAACCTTTCAAGATGAGGCTCTGGCCATTTCCCTTACGACGCTTTTCTGGAATGGCGATCTGCTGTTGGCCGTTGAGGTACTGGGCGGTGATAGTCTCCGTCTTGAGCATCTCCTCGGGTGTGCCCTGGAAGACCACTTCGCCGCCTTTCCGTCCTGCACGGGGACCAATATCGACGATATAGTCGGCATTGAGCATCATATCCTGGTCATGCTCCACAACGATGACGGTGTTGCCCAGGTCTCGCAGGGCCTTCAGGGAATGGATGAGGCGTTCATTGTCGCGCTGGTGGAGACCGATGCTGGGCTCATCGAGGATATAGAGCACATTGACGAGTTGCGAGCCTATCTGTGTGGCGAGGCGGATGCGCTGGCTCTCACCGCCTGAGAGCGAGGCAGACTGACGGTTGAGGGCGAGATAGTCCAGTCCCACTTCGAGCAGGAAGTCCAGACGAGTACGGATCTCCTTCAGGATCTCGTGGGCGATCTGCTGTTGCTGGTGGTCAAGGTGTTCTTCCACCTCATCGAGCCATTCGCGCAGTTCGGAGATATCCATCGAGGCGAGTTCGGCGATGTTCTTGTCCCATATCTTATACGAGAGGGCCTCGCGGTTCAGTCGCTGACCGTGACACTCGGGACACTCGCGCTCTGCCAGGAACTGGTCTGCCCATTTCTGGCCCGCGGCGGAGTCGTCGTTGTCCATCACGTTGCGCAGGTATTTGATGATACCGTCGAAGGCGATGAAATAGTCGCTGGAGGTATGCACGAGTTCCTTGTCGATGCGCACATTCTCCAGCGAGCCGTAGAGTACCTCGCGGAGCGCTTCCTCAGGGATCTCCTCGATGGGCGTATTCACGTCGCACTCGTATTTCTTGAGGATGGCATCAATCTGCCAGAAGATCATCTGGTTCTTGTACTTGCCGAGAGGCACGATACCGCCGTCGTGGATATTCTGCTTGCGGTCTGGGATGACTTTCGTGAGGTCTATCTGGTTGATGACACCTAATCCCTTGCAATGGGGACAGGCCCCCTGGGGAGAGTTGAAGGAGAAGTTGTTGGGCGCAGGGTCTGAGTAACTGATGCCCGTCGTAGGACACATCAGTCGCTTGGAGAAATGTTTGATGTCGCCAGAGTCCTTATCCAGAATCATGATGAGGCCATCGCCCTGCTTCATGGCGATGGAGACCGACTTCTTCAGACGGTCTGTGTCCTTATCGCTGACAGCCAATTTGTCGATGACCACCTCAATGTCGTGGTTCTTGTAACGATCTACCTTCATGCCACGGGTGATCTCCATCAACTGACCATCGACACGGATATTCAGGTAGCCCTTCCGGCGCATCGACTCGAAGAGTTCGCGGTAGTGACCCTTGCGGCTTCGGACGAGTGGGGCGAGGATGAAGATTTTTTTGTCCGCATAGTCGTGGAGGATCATGTCGAGCACCTTCTCCTCCGTATATTTCACCATTTCCTCGCCTGTGGCATAACTGTAGGCACGTCCTGCACGGGCAAAGAGCAGACGCATATAGTCATAGACTTCCGTCGTGGTGCCAACGGTGGAACGTGGGTTCTTATTAGTGGTCTTTTGTTCGATGCTGATAACAGGGGAGAGACCTGTGATCTTATCCACATCTGGCCGCTCCATGCCACCGAGGAAATTACGGGCGTAAGCAGAGAAGGTTTCGATATAGCGGCGCTGTCCTTCGGCAAAGATGGTATCGAAGGCCAATGATGACTTGCCACTTCCACTGAGGCCAGTGATGACCGTCAGAGAGTGGCGTGGTATCTCGACGTCTATATTTTTAAGATTATGTACGCGCGCACCAAAAACATTGATCTTGTCGTCTGTCTTCATGCTTAGTTGTCTGACGTGGTCTCTATGTAACCTCTTAATAGGTTTACGTCTTTCTTGATGTTGTATTCTCTGCCATCTGCTCCCTTGGCCTTACAGAGCAGGAAATAGACTCCTTCCTTCACGTCCTTGCCACTGTAGGTACCGTCCCAACCTCCAGTAGGATCCGTCCAGTCATAAATTTTCTGTCCCCAGCGGTTGAAGATATATGCATGAAACTCGACAATGCTCTGGTATTCCTTGGCCTTGAACACGTCGTTAATCTGGTCACCATTGGGTGAGAAGGCATTGGGGAAGACCAGTTTACTCTCACTGACCGTTACCATGAACACGGTAGAGTCGATGGCCTCCTCGCCTGCATCGGGTCTGAAAAAAAGAGTCACGCGGGTTGTTCCTGCCATGGTGAAGGTATATTCCGTGTCTTCCTCGTAGCGTACTGCCATTTCCTTGCTTTCTCCCTCCATGCGGAAATGCCATTCGTAGGATGGCGAATGGCCATCAATGTCGTGGGGGTTGGCGCGGAAGGTGACTGTCAGTGGAGCCTGTCCTGCAATGTTGTCAGTACTCACCGTTTCCTCACCCTCGTCATTCAGATAGGTGGCTGTGGGAGAAACGTAAGGGTAGTTGTCCTGTGCCACACACCAAACAGACAGAAATACTGTCAACGCAGTCAGAAAAAACCTGTTTATTTCCATTTTTGTTCGCTTTAATGTGCAAAGATAGTAAATAATTCATAATTCATAATTCACAATTCACAATTATTTTGTACTTTTGTAGGCGAAATTGCTAAATTTTGAGATTATGACCCGAGTTTTAAGATATTTTTTGCTGATAGCGGTGCTTTTTGTAGCCGTAGGAGTCATCTCTGCCCAGGAGGATGGATCCATTCGTGGTTTGCATAAGGTGAAGCGGAAGGAGACGATCTTCGGTATCTCCAGGATGTATGAGATCACCATTGACGAACTGATCGAGGCAAACCCTGAGATGAAGAATCCTGACTATGAACTAAAGAAGGGTGATATCCTGAGGATTCCTTTCTCTAGTAAGAATAGTAGTCCTAGCAATCCTAGTAATCCTGACAATCCTAGTAATTTTAGCAATTCTAGCCCTACTGGCACCTCTTCCGATGACGATGTGCGTAATCGTGCTATCCGCCTGGGGGTGATGTTGCCCTTGCATGATATCAATGGCGATGGCCGTCGAATGGTGGAGTATTACCGTGGGGTGCTGATGGCCTGTGACAGTCTGAAGAAAGAGGGTATCTCTGTGGATATCCATGCCTGGAACACGCCAGAGGACGGGGATATACGTCCTGTGCTTCTCGATGATGCCGCCACGAAATGTGACCTGATCATTGGTCCGCTTTACTCCAAGCAGATGGATGTACTGTCTGAATTTGTAAAACATTACGATATCCGTCTGGTGATCCCATTCTCCATCAATGCGCCGCAACTGACGACCAATCGTAATATTTTCCAGATATGGCAGTCGCCCACGTCCATCAATGAGCAGACCATTACCCATTTCATGGAACGTTTCAAGGACTATCATCCCGTTTTCATCGACTGCAATGACTCTACGAGTAAGAAAGGCAACTTTACTTCTGGACTGCGCCGTGAGTTGGAACAACAGGGTATAGAGTATGCCGTGACTAATCTGAAGTCGGGCGAGGATAATTTCTCGAAGGCTTTCAGTCGTAAGAAACAGAATATAGTGATCTTGAATACAGGCCGCTCGCAGGAGTTGGGTGTGGCCTTCTCAAAGATCAACGGTCTGAAGACGAGTAGTCCGGAGTTGGAGATCACGATGTTCGGCTATACGGACTGGCTGATGTACACCCGCGCTCATCTGGAGAACTATTATAAGTTTAATACTTATATCCCGTCGGTATTCTATTATAATCCCGTGTCACCAGCCACACAGCGTCTGCAGCAGAAGTACCGCTGGAACTTCCATGCGGACATGCAGACAGTTCTGCCGCGCTTTGCCATCACGGGCTTCGACCATGCCTATTTCTTCCTGAAGGGCTTGCATAAGTACGGCAAATCCTTCAACGGGGCAGCGGGTATGTTTGGCTATCCGCCTGTACAGACGCCCTTGCAGTTTGAGCGCTATGGCAATGGTGGCCTGAGGAATAATACACTGCTTTTCGTACATTACAAGCCGGAACATCTGGTGGAAACCATCAAGTTTTAACCTATGCGCCGCCTACTCTTCATACTGTTTACCCTTTTACCTTTATCTGCATCCGCCCAGGTGGGTGAGTTCAGAAAGGATCTTGCCATTGGTGTCAATGGGGGATACGTTATGAGTAACGTGTCCTTTATGCCCAAGGTGCCACAGGGATTCCAAGGGGGCATGACGGGAGGTGTGACAGTCCGCTATACCTGTGAGAAATACTTCAAGAGCATCTGTGCCGTGGTGGCTGAGGTCAACTATGCGCAGATCGGCTGGAAGGAGGATATTCTCGATATGCAGGACCAGCCAGTACCGTTGCATACTGATCCTTCTCAGACGCTTCGCTATTCCAGGCAGATGAACTATGTGCAGATGCCTGTCTTTGCTCGTCTGGGATGGGGCCGCGAGCGCAACGGCTTCCAGGCATTCTTTCAGATAGGACCTCAGTTCGGTTTTTTTCTGAGTGATAAGATAGACTCAAACTTTGATGCTCATCAGCCTGCCTTTGATCCCATGTCGATAGAATACCAATACAGCGGTAAACGGGCATCGCATGTGATGGCACAGGACACGATGGCTGTGGAGAATAAGTTTGACTATGGTATTGCAGTGGGCGCAGGTCTTGAATACAGCAACCGCCATGTGGGACATTTCCTCGTCGATGCCCGCTACTACTACGGCTTGGGGAATATGTATGGTTCGACGAAGCGCGACTACTTCGGTCGTTCCAACTTCGGCAATATCGTCATTAAGTTCACATACCTCTTTGATATTATCAGGACTAAAAACTCAAATATTAAATAACTATGTTCGAAGGACAACCTAAAGGATTATTTGCGTTGGCACTGGCCAACACGGGTGAGCGATTCGGTTACTACACGATGCTCGCAGTTTTCGCCCTGTTCTTAAGGGCTAATTACGGATTGTCACCTGCCATGGCTGGTACAATCTACAGTTCATTCCTCATGCTGGTGTATTTCCTCCCGCTCATTGGTGGTATCATGGCCGACAAGTTCGGCTTTGGCCGTATGGTGACCACAGGTATCATCATCATGTTTGGCGGTTATCTGTTGTTGTCGGTACCTCTGGGTGGTGACTCCTTTGCCCTCATCGTGATGTTGGCAGCCCTGTTGCTCATCGGTCTTGGCACTGGCCTCTTCAAGGGAAACCTCCAGGTGATGGTAGGCGATCTCTACAACGATCCGCAGTATAAGGACAAGCGCGATGCCGGTTTCTCTATCTTCTATATGGCCATCAATATCGGTGCCCTGTTTGCTCCGACGGCAGCCATTAAGATCAAGGAGTACGCTGAGACCGCTCTGGGCTATTCGTCGAACGATGCCTATCACTTCTCGTTTGCCGTAGCCTGTGCATCGCTGATTCTTTCCATCGCCATTTATTATATTTTCCGTTCTACTTTCCGCCATACGGAGGGAGGTGCGAAGAAGGATGCCGTCAAGGCTGAAGCCGCCAGCACGGAGCCCGAACTGACGAAGGAGGAGACCTCGCAGCGTATCGTGGCGCTCTGTCTCGTCTATGCGGTAGTGATCTTCTTCTGGATGGCTTTCCACCAGAACGGTCTGTCGCTGACTTACTTTGCCGATGAGTTCACGGCACAGTCTGCCGATGGCTTGCAGGCCATGTGCTTCGATGTATGGAACCTCGTGGCCGTCATCTTCATTGTCTATGCCTTGTTCTCGCTGTTCCAGTCAAAGACTGGCAAGGGCAAGGCCATCTCTGCCGTTGTCATTGGCATGGCCCTCTGCTTCTTGTTCCTCCAGTACGACGATGCTGGCAGTGTCTCTGTCTCTGCTCCTATCTTCCAGCAGTTCAATCCGTTCTACGTGGTGGCGCTGACACCTGTGTCGATGGCGATCTTCGGCGCGCTGGCTGCCAAGGGCAAGGAGCCCTCTGCTCCGCGAAAGATTGCCTATGGTATGATCGTGGCAGCCATCGCCTACGCCCTGATGGCCTTCGGCTCGTTTGGTCTTCCTACGCCTGAGACGGTGATGGATGCCGACGGCAACCCCGTTGGAAAGCATGTGGCCGACGTTACGCCTAACCTGCTCATTATGGTTTATCTGGTTTTGACCTTTGGTGAGTTGTTGCTCTCTCCGATGGGTATCTCGTTCGTATCGAAGGTGGCTCCCCCGAAGTACAAGGGTATGATGATGGGTGGCTGGTTCGTGGCCACGGCCATCGGTAACCAACTTGTCGTGATTGGCGGTTTGCTGTGGGGCACCGTGCCTCTCTGGGTCTGCTGGAGCGTCTTCCTCGGCGTCTGTCTCTTGGCAGCGATCTTCATGTTCGCCATGATGAAGCGACTCGAGAAAGTCTGCTAAATGCTGTCGTTCATCCCATTTCTGGTACTGATCGTACTGATTACGTGTTGCGTTGCCGTCTTCGGTAACGCAACATTGGATGGTGCCAGTCAGGTGTCATTGTTGGCGGCCTCGGCTGTCAGCGTGCTCATCGGCCATTTTCAGAAACGGCTGGAATGGGAGAACTTAGAGAAGGAAATTACGGCGAAGATCGCCAGTTGCACGCCCGCCATTGTCATCCTGTTATTGATCGGTGCCATCGGTGGTACGTGGATGGTGTCGGGCATCGTGCCGACGATGATCTATTACGGCATGCAGATCATCCGTCCCGAGGTGTTCCTTGTCAGCAGTAGCATCCTCTGTGCCTTGGTGAGTCTGATGATCGGCTCGTCGTGGACCACGGTGGCTACGATTGGTCTCGCCCTGATGGGTATCGGTAAGGCACATGGCTTCGACGATGGCTGGATTGCGGGCTCGATCATCACGGGTGCCTATTTCGGCGATAAACTCTCACCGCTGTCTGATACGACCGTTCTGGCATCCAGTGTTTCTGGAACGCCACTCTTCACGCATATCCGCTATATGATGTTCACCACGATTCCCACGTTCCTCGTCTCGCTCACCGTCTTCCTGATTGCGGGATTCACGATGAATGTCTCTGGACATGGTAATGTGGCGGAGTTTATGGAAGGGCTGCAACGGACATTCGTGATATCTCCCTGGCTCCTGATCGTACCCGTCCTGACGGGCGTGATGATTGCCCGTCGGTGGCCGTCGATGGTGGTGCTGTTTCTGGCTATCCTCTTGGCGGCGGTCGTGGGGCTGTTGGTGCAGACCTCGCTCGTGCATGCTATCTCCGGCTCCGAGGGTGGGGGACTGCTGGCTTCGTATAAGGGCATGATGCAGGTGTGCTATGGCTCGACGAACATCGAGACGGGTGTACCCATGCTCAACGAACTGGTACAGACCAGCGGCATGGGCGGTATGATGCCCACTATCTGGCTGATCATCTGTGCGCAGACCTTTGGTGGCGCACTGACAGCGACAGGACAGTTGCACGATCTGATGCGCCTGGTGCTCCGCTTTGTCAAGGGTACGGCCTCGCTGGTGGCATCCACCGTCGGCACGTCGCTCTTCTGTAACATCGCCCTCGCCGACCAGTATCTGTCCATTATGCTCGCCAGTTCGATGTTCAAGGACACTTATCGCGAACGGGGCTACGAGTCGCGACTGCTGAGCCGATCGTGTGAGGACAGTGCGACGGTCACTTCCGTGCTGGTACCCTGGAATACCTGTGGTCTGACGCAGAGTACCGTGCTTGGTGTGGCCACGCTGACCTATCTGCCCTATTGCTTCTTCAACTATCTCTCGCCCCTGACGAGTATCATCATTGCCGCCACAGGTTGGAAAATCAAAAGAACAAAACAAGATGACTAAAAGAATTCTTACGCTGACCATCTGTTGCCTCTCGTTAGGCACACTGTCGGCCCAGAAGCCGTTCACGTTCGTGGAGTATAATGTGGAGAACCTGTTCGACTACTTTGATGATGAGGAAAAGGATGATGCGGAGTACCTGCCCGACGCCACGCGCCGTTGGACGAAGAAGCGCTATTGGAAGAAGCAGAACAGTCTCGCCAAGTCAATTCTCTCCACCTGCGATGACGGCATCCCCGATATGATTGCGCTCTGTGAGGTGGAGAACGATGTGGCGCTCACTGACCTGACAAAGCGCTCTCTCCTGAGGAATGCGGGCTACGAGTATGTGATGACACAGTCGCCCGATGCCCGTGGCATCGATGTGGCGCTGATGTATTCGCCCTTTTCCTTCCGACTGATACGCTCCTACGGCTTGCGTATCGAGACGATCAAGGGCATGCGCCCCACGCGTGACATCCTCTATGCCTGTGGCGAACTGCAGTCGGGCGACACGCTCCATGTCTTCGTCGTCCATGCACCAAGTCGTCATGGTGGTGAAAAGGCCAGTCGTCCATTTCGCCTTCAGGCTGCGGGCCGTCTCTTGCAGTCAGTGGATAGCGTCCGCGCCCTTTCGCCCGATGCCGCCATCCTCATCACGGGCGACTTCAACGACTATTACGACTCTCCGGCCTTGGTGCACATCAGCGAGGCGGGGCTCACGAATATCAGCCGTGGTGCCGTTGGCCTCTACGGGGTGAAGGGCACCTATCGCTACAAGGGTGAGTGGAACAGCCTCGACCATATCCTCGTGTCGCCTTATATATATAATAAGGTAGATACTGTCTTCGTGCATTCCCCCCGTTTTCTGCTCGAAGAGGATGAGACCTACGGCGGTTACCTGCCCCGTCGCACGTATTACGGCATGAAGTACCGCAAGGGCTACAGCGACCACCTGCCGCTCGTCGCCCGCTTCCGCCTGACAGAGTAGCACTCGTCGCCCGCTTCTGCATTCAAAAAAACAAAGAAAAACTTGCAAATTTCAAGATTTGTTCTTATCTTTGCAGACGAAATTAAAGTAAAAGGAATAACAATATGAAAAAGACAGAAGCTCTGGCGAGACTCCGCCAATCCATTGCAAAGAAGAAGGCCTGGCTCGAAAAGAGCGACGAGGAATTATCACGTATCTATGCTGAGCGCCACGGTACAACCGTCGCCGTCGGATGATAACCATCACAAGATACTATGAAACAACTCGACTTCTCTCGCATCCAGGCCGCCAGTCCATACACCATAGAAGAGATTGCAAACGGCATTTACCTGTTTGAGACCGAACACGACGTGCTCTACAAGATAGAATTGGAAGAAGACTCACCTATCGGCGGCTGCGATACCTACCAGTTTTATATCAACAATGTACGCCACGTCCGTGCTGAGCGCGACACTAAGGTCAAACAGACTGTCACACATAGATCGTTCTTCATATGCATATTCCATATTCCCTTCAGCACTTTCTCCATTATCCCTTTTCCCCTTCATATGGAACAGCATAATAAAAACAGAGTCAGATCTGTAAATGACATTTTCGTTTGTAATCTCAAAGTCATCGGCATATTTAAACTCTGTAGCTAAAGTTTTATGCATCTGTTTCCTTGCCCTGTCTTCTAAAGTAGAAGAACAGGATGACAAAAAGCGATACACCATAATAGCATAATCATTTTTTTCATACTCACATTATTAGTAATTACACAAAAAGCGTAGGCTCTCACCATACGCTTCTCAGGCCTTGCACAGCCTCCAATATCCTATGGGATCACCCACGCCTAAAACGTGAGCTCTCCGGATATTGGGTGTTTGCTCTTTTTGCTATACCGAGGTGCAAGTTCGAGAAGCGATTGAGCAACCAAAATGTTATGTCTCTTACGAAACACGATGCAAATATACAAAATCTTTTCAGATTTACCACGAAAAGAGACAAAAATCTTTCTGTTCCATTTCAATTATTTCTTAATTTCTTTGGCGGTTCGTGATCTTTTGATTATTATTGCAGGCGAATTAGTTCTTTGTTCACCATAAATGTGATGCTGATGAAAAATCGAAAAGCTGATCATCATGTCGTACGTTTGCATAATATGCAAGGGAAATCTTTATTTCTTTTTCCTTTCAGCCAGAAGCTTGTCGGCTGATTGTCAGGCACTTCGGCTGAAAGGTGTTTTCCTGGGTGTCTTTCTGAGGCTCTCTTGAGGCTTTTGCGTATCGGAAAGTTTGTGCTGTATGTTTTTTGGGGTTTGTCCCAAAGCTTGGGACAATTATTTGGAGCCTCTTTAGGAAAAATAAGTGGCTCTTTATGGATGAATTCTCTCGAGAATTGGAGCAAAAGTCAATGCTTTAGACTCCCAAAGCAGTTCCCTCAGGCCATCGGAGTACACCAATATTTACCCTTCAGCCGAACTTCTTGCGTATCAGTGTATTACGCCTTGGCTGAAAGGTGAATGTTTGGCAGTTGGAGACCGTAGTGCCTTTTTCTATCCACATAAAGCATGGCTATGGCGGTGAGGGCGGCACCGAGGGCGGTGAAGCCGAAGATGAGCATGGAGGTGGTGTAGGTGGGATCGGTCTCGTTGGCGCGGCCCACGAACATGGGGATGATGGCGCGCCCGAAGTTTTGGATGAAGAAGATCATCGAGTAGGCGGTGCCGAGGCACTTCAGAGGGATGATCTTTGGCACGCAGGGCCAGAGGGCGGCGGGGGCTAAAGAGTAGCCGATGCTGAGTGTGACCATCAAGGCGATGGCAACGGTAGCGGAATGCATCGGCAGGGAGAAACCGAAATGTACGGCCGTCAGCATTAGGGCACCCGTAATCACCAGCGTCACTCCCTTGCCATAGCGGTCATAGAACAGTCCGAAGAGGGGTGTCATGAGGATGGTGCCGAAGGGCGCGATGGAGGAGAAGATGCCCGCGATGTCGGCATCGACGCCGTATTTCATCACCATCAACTTTGTGGAGAACTTCAGAAACGGCGAGACGGCCGAGTAGAAGAGCACGCAGAAGAGCGTGATCAGCCAGAAACCTGGATTGCGGAGGGTCACGCCGATGTCGGCGAGGCGGAATTCCTCGGATGAGTCCGATGAATCAGGGGGACAGGTCGCGTGATTCAGGCTTGCAGCCGAATCATGGACCTGTCCCCTTGATTCATCTAAGCGGCGGTCCATCACGCAGAAGACGAGGAATGCCAGGAGGCCGATGATGAGGAAGGAGAGCGCGACGAGCAGGGGTGTGGAGAGCGTGAAGTGGCGGGCTATCGGAGCAGAGACGCTGAGGGCGGCAGCCGTGCCGAGGCGGGCCATCGCCAACTGGATACCCATCGCCAAGGCCAGTTCGTGGCCTGTGAACCAGCGCACCATGGCCTTCGAGACCGTGATGCCCGTCATCTCATAGCCTACGCCGAAGATGGAGAAGCCGAGTGAGGCGACAGCCACGGACATCGGCAGTTGGAATCCGAAGATATTGATTTCTTCCGTGCCGAAGTCAGCGGTCACGCCATAGAGTTTGAGCAGCGTACCTATCACCATCAGGCTGCAGGCCAGCACGCCCGTGAAGCGGATGCCCATCTTGTCGAGGATCAGGCCCGAGAAGAAAAGCATCAGCAGGAAGACGTTGATGAAACTGCCAGCGCCTGAGAAGAATCCGTAGTCGGATGGTGTCCAAGCGAGACCGCCCTCGCTGCGGGGCATTTCCAGCAGCGTCTCCAATGGCGACATCACGTCGTTGACGAAGTAACCCATCATCATAGCCGTGGCTACGATGAAGAGCACTGTCCATCGGGCGACGGGGGAGTCGTTGAGCCGTTGTCTGATTGCTTCGGCCACGTGCTTTACCTTTTTACTTTTTCCTGACAGGGTCGCAGGTGAGGCCGCAGCCGAGTTTCTTGAATATCTTACGATCCACCTCGGAGAGCATCACTGTGGAATGTACCTGACAGTCGCGCAACTTAGGCAACTGCTCCAGTGCCTTGCGGCAGTTATCGTCGTTCGTAGAATAGACGCTGAGTGCCACGAGCACCTCGTCGGTATGCAGACGGGGATTCTTGGCACCGAGATATTCGGTTTTGGTCTTCTGTACGGGCTCTATCAGACTCTCGGGGATCAGTTTGGCCTCGTGGTCGATGCCAGCCAGATACTTGGTGGCATTGAGCAGCAGGGCAGCGCTGCAGCCGAGCAGGGGTGATGACTTTGACGTGATGATCGTGCCGTCCTCCAGTTCGATGGCGGCAGCCGTATGACCGCTCTCCAGTTTCTTTTCGTAGGCGGCAGTGGTCACGGGACGGAAGGCCGTGGTGATCTTCGCCTGGTTGAACAGCAGACGGATCTTGCTGACCTCGTTTTCGTTGTCGGCACCGTCGGCCAGTTTGTTAGTGGCGGCGTAGAAGCGGCGGATGATCTCGTCCTTCGAGGCCTTGCAGCACACCTCGTCGTCACTGATGCAGAAACCGATCATATTGACACCCATGTCCGTCGGCGACTTATAGGGATTCTCGCCGTAGATGCCCTCGAAGAGCGCATTCAGCACGGGGAAGATCTCGATGTCGCGGTTGTAGTTGATGGCCGTCTTGCCGTAGGCCTCCAAATGGAAGGGGTCGATCATATTCACATCGTTGAGGTCGGCAGTGGCAGCCTCGTAGGCGATATTCACGGGGTGCTTCAAAGGCAGGTTCCATACAGGGAATGTCTCGAACTTGGCATAGCCCGCACGGATGCCACGCTTGTTCTCGTTGTAGAGTTGCGACAGACAGGTGGCCATCTTACCGCTGCCGGGACCAGGAGCCGTGACGATGACCAGTTCGCGCGAGGTCTCCACGTAGTCGTTCTTGCCGAAGCCCTCGTCGCTGGCAATCAGTTCGACGTTAGTGGGATAGCCGTCAATGGGGTAGTGGATGTAACTCTTGATATCCATACGCTCCAGACGATGACGGAACTGGTCTGCGGCACTCTGGCCGTTGTAGTGGGTGATGACGACAGAGCCCACGTAGAAGTTACGGCTCATGAACTCGTCGCGCAGACGGAGCACATCCTCGTCGTAGGTGATGCCGAGGTCGGCGCGCACCTTGTTTCGCTCAATATCCTCCGCACTGACCACGATGACGATCTCGATGGAGTCGCGCAACTGGGCCAGCATACGGAGTTTGGAGTCGGGCTTGAAACCGGGCAGCACGCGAGAGGCATGGTGGTCATCGAAGAGTTTGCCACCCAACTCCATATACAGTTTGCCGTCGAACTGGGCAATACGCTCCTTGATATGCTCAGACTGGATCTTGAGGTATTTCTCGTTGTCGAATCCTATTTTCATATTGTGTTTGTATTATTCTGTGATGTTGGGGAGTTCAAGGCCAATGCCTTTCTTGCGATCCACGACTTTCAGTACGAAACCGAGGATGAGGGCTGCCACACCGAGACAGGCGAGCATCACCAGCGGAGCCGTATAGTCGAACTTCGTGGGATCGGTCACACCGGGGTTCGTGGCGTCGAGCACCTTACCGATGAGCAACGGGAACAGCCACAGGCCGATGTTCTGGATCCAGAAGATCAGGGCGTAGGCCGAACCGATCACCTTGGCATCTACGAGTTTGGGAACGGAAGGCCAGAGTGAGGCTGGCACCAGTGAGAACGAGGCACCGAGCACTAAGATGGTGGTGTAAGCGATGATGATACCACCAACAGGACTATCCTTGAAGGCGGGCAGTACGAAGGCGAAGGTCAGGTGACAGCCGATGAGCAACAGTGAACCTAATACCAGCATCGAGGCAGCCTTACCGTGATGGTCGAGGTAACTGCCGAGGATCGGGGTGATGAGCACGGCCAGCAATGGGAACACGGCGAAGATCGACTCTGCCGACTGGCGCATGTAACCCATATAACAATAGGTGATCAGTGCGACGATGGAGAGCCCTAACAGACCGTATTTCAGGTTGGCCTTCTTCTGGAAGTTACTGGCGAAACCGGCAGCAGCCACGATGAGCATGATGATATACTGTACGATGGTGACGCTCGATGAGGCCCAGAACGAATCAGCATCGGGAGCCGTCAGCGTGAGGTTGCACTGCAGCATGTTCACGGCATACTTCTGGAAGGGGAAGATGGCCGAGTAGTAGAGCACACAGAGCAGGGCGACAATCCAGAAACCGCTGTCGCTGAGGATCGTACCGATATCGCTGATCTTGAAGGGATCGTCTTTCTCCTCTGCCTCACCAGTCTGCGAGTCGAGTTTCTGATCCATGAAGAAATACACGATGGTCATGATGAGGGCGATGCACATCAGTACCACACCGAAGGCGACGCTGCGGGTGACGGAGATCTCACCACCCAGACGGGCGAAGAACGGTGAGAAGATCATACAGGTGGCGACACCCAGACGGGCCAGTGCCATCTCGGACCCCATGGCCAAGGCCATCTCACGACCCTTGAACCATTTCACGATACCTCTTGATACGGTGATACCACACATCTCACAGCCACAGCCGAAGATCATGAAGCCACAGGCGGCGAACTTAGCCGATGCGGGCATACCCTCGTAGAAAGGCGACACGCCCAGTTCATCGAAGATGGGGATATAGTTCAGGTTATTGGTGAACCATGTCTCGAGTCCGCTTCCCATGAAACTTTCACTGACGGCATACCATTTCACACAGGCACCGACGAGCATCACGGCTGCAGAGAGCACGGCGGTGAAACGCACGCCCATCTTGTCGAGGATGATACCTGCAAAGATGAGGAAGAACACGAACACGTTGAGGAACACCTCTGAGCCCTGCATCGTACCGAAGGCGGTGGAGTCCCAGCCGCGGGTCTCCTGCATCAGGTCCTTGATGGGCGAGAGGATATCCATGAAGATGTAACTGCAGAACATCGCCAAGGCGAGCAGCAGCAATGCGGTCCACCGCATACCGGCGGAGTCGCGAAGGGTCTTTTGAATAGTCTGTGTCATATCTGATTATCAATTTTCAATTATCAATTATTAATTGGTCTTCAGCCAGCGGTCGAGCCAGTTGAAGAACGTGCGCTGCCAGAGGATGCCGTTCTGGGGCTTCAATACCCAGTGGTTCTCATCAGGGAAGATGAGCAGTTCGGCGGGGATGCCGCGCAGACGGGCGGCATTGAAGGCACCCATGCCCTGGTTATACACGATGCGGTAGTCCTTCTCGCCGTGGATGCAGAGGATCGGGGTGTCCCACTGATCCACGAACTTATGCGGCGAATACTCGTAGGTACGGGTGGCGTTGGCCGTCTGGTCTTTGTTCCAGTAGGCGTCATCGTATTCCCAGTTTGAGAAGAACACTTCTTCCGTATCCGTGTACATCGACTCGAGATTGAAGGCACCGTCGTGGGCGATGAACGCCTTGAAACGCTTGTCGTGATGCCCGGCGAGGTAATAGACGGAGAAACCACCAAAACTGGCACCCACGGCACCGAGTTTGTCCTTATCGACATAGGGCAGGTTATTGGCAGCATCGTCGATGGCAGCCAGATAGTCCTTCATGCACTGTCCCGTCCAGTCGCCGGAGATTTCTTCGAGCCATTCCTGTCCGAAACCGGGCAGACCACGACGGTTGGGGGCTACGATGACATAGCCGTTCGATGCCATGATCATGAAGTTCCAACGGTAACTCCAGAACTGGCTGACAGGACTCTGCGGACCACCCTCGCAGAAGAGTAGGGTGGGGTATTTCTTGCTTTCGTCGAAGTTCGGCGGCAGGATGATCCAGGTGAGCATGTCCTTGCCGTCGCTGGTCTTCACCCAACGCTGTTGGATGGTGGGCTTGGCGAGTTGGTCGAGGATATGTTTGTTCTCGAAGGTCAACTGCGTGATGGCCGTCTTCTCTGGTTTCTTGAAGTTCGGTGTGACGATATAGAGGTCAGCCGGTGAGAGGTAGTTGTGACGCTCCATCAGCAACTGCTTGCCGTTGTTCATCAGATGGATCGATCCGAAGTCGTCCCACGTCTCCGTGAGTTGTTTGAGTTCTCCCTTCCAATTCACGGCATAGAGATTCTCCGTGGCGTGCCAGACACCGATGAAGTAGATCATGGCATCCTTTGAGTCGCTCCATACGAAGTCATCAACATTCGAGTCGAACGACTCCGTGAGGTATTTCTTCTCGCCAGTGGCTAAGTCGTAGCAGCACAGGCGGTTACGGTCGGCCTCATAGCCGTTGCGCTCCATCGAGAGCCAGGCGACATACTTACCGTCTGGCGAGAACTTGGGGTTCTGGTCGTAGCCCACGTTGTTCTTCAGGTTCTCCGCAGCGTTGATCTTTTGGTACTTCATCGTCTTGGTCGGATCGATCTCCGGCTCCTGATAGCCCTCGGGCTTGCAGAGATTCTTCGTCTCGCGCGTACCTATATTATATAAATAGATGTCGGAATCGGTGGAGATGGCATAGGCCACGCCCGTCTTCTTGCGACAGGTATAGGCGATGGTCTTCGAGTCAGGACTCCAGGCTAACTGCTCCATGCCACCGAATGGCTCCATCGGACACTCGTAGGGCTCACCCTCGAGGATGTCAATACCATCGGTTATTGGATATTGGTTATTGGTTATTGTTGCCACGAAGGGGTGTTGGATCGACTCCACATAGTGGTCCCAGTGGCGGTACATCAGATCTGTCACCAGACGGCCAGTAGCCTTGGGCAGATCATCGGGATTCTTCTGGATGATTTCGTGGAAGTCGATGGAGTGGAGGAGGATGACCTTCTTACCGTCGGGCGAGAACTTAAAGCCCTCGATATCCTTTGAGGTCTTCGAGATCTGCTGACGGTCAGAGCCGTCGGCATTCATCGTCCAGATCTGTCCGCCAGAGAGGAAGGCGATCTTGCCATTGTACCAGGTGGGATCGGTCTCGCTCTTCGTGCCAGTGGTCAGAGTCGTATTGCCGGTGCCGTCGGCATTGATGACGGCAATCTTCTGCTGGCTCTTGTTGGCTTTCACACTATAGTAGCCCACCTGATAGACAATCTGCGTGCCATCGGCATTGGCCTCGGCAGCGCCGATACGCCCCATCGCCCAGAGCGCCTCTGGGGTCATCAACTCACTATTCAATTTGATATTCTGCTTGCCTATTTTCACGTCGTCTTGGGCTTTGATAGGAGAACCTAGGAGAACTAGGCCAACTATGATAACTACAATTCTGTTTCTTTTCATATCTTTATCGCTTTTGTTGGTTCATGCGCTGGCGTTTCTGCTCCTCAGCCTGCTTCTGCAGGGCTTCGAGACGGGCAGCGAGACCAGAGGTCTTTTTCGTCGGGTTATTCTTGTTCTCCTGATACTTCGCCTCAAGGATAGCGAGGAGTTTAGCATCGTTGGTCGTCTTGCGGAGCGTCCACATGATGGCTGCTGAGAAGAAGAGGGAGATGAAGTAGTAGAAGTTCAGACCTGAACTGTAGTCGTTGAACATGAAGAAGAACATGATGGGCATCAGGTACATCATCCACTGCATCATCTTCATCTGTTCAGCCTGCTGACCCACCATCTGGTCCTTCTGCTGGCGCATGGTCATATACGAGTAGAGCACGTTGGCCACACAGAAGAGGATACAGGTCAGTGACAGGTGATCGCCAATACCCCAGATGTTCGTGCCCCATTCGATGATGGGATCATAGGTCGAGAGGTCGTCGATCCAGAGGAACGACTCGCGGCGCAACTGGATAGCGTTAGGCACGAAGAAGAACATGGCCATCCAGATGGGGAACTGGATGAGCATCGGCAGACAGCCGCCAAGGGGTGACACGCCGTACTTGGAGTAGAGATTCATCATCTCCTGCTGCTTCTTCATCGCGTCCTCGGGCTTGTCGTACTGTTTGGTGGCCTCGTCGAGTTTCGGCTTCAGCACGCGCATCTTGGCCGATGACATATAACTCTTCTTCACCATCGGGAAAGTAAGGACCTTCAGCAACAGGGTGATCAGGATCAGCACGATACCCATGCCGAAGCCCCAGGAGGTGAGCCAGTCGAAGACGTAGATGGTGAACCAACGGTTGATCCAGCGCACGAGCCACCAGCCGAGATAGACGAGTTGCTCCAGGTCGAGGTCCTTGCCGAAGGTGCTCTGCTCCTCCACGTCCTTGATCAGACGGAAGTCGTTGGGACCGATATACATCTCAAACTCTGAAGGCCTGACACCTGTGGGGTCGAAGGCCGTCTTGAGTTTGGCATTAAACTGCTTCAGATAACCAGAGCCCTTCTGCTGGGGGATGCTCGTCAACAGTGCGTTGGCAGAGAAGTCATCCTTGGAGATCAGGGCTGCAGAGAAGAACTGATTCTTGAAGGCCACCCAGTCGAGGGGCTTCTCAATCTTCTCGTCGATCTTCTCGGAGGTCTCACTCAGATAGTCCGTTCCGCTGTCTTTTTCCTTATAGGTCACAGAGGTGTAGCGGTTCTCAAACGTAAAACCGCGTTCCTGCTGGATGGCAAGGTCCGTCCACTCGATGTCCATCTCCTTGTAACTGGGGGCAAACATACCGTTCAGACCGTTGGCCTGCATGGTGAAATGGAGCAGATAGTCGGGGCCTAACCAGTAGTTGAACACGATACTTCCCCCGTTGCCGGCCTGGGCCGTCATGGTGACGGTGGAGTCAGTGACGTTAGAGGGCGTGAAGAACAGGTCTTTGGTGATGATGTTCTCCGACTTGGCAGCGAGCATGAAGTTCATCTGCTGGGTCTTCTCGTTGAAGAGCATCACTTCGTTCTTGGAGTTATCTACATTCTCAAAGTCCTTGATGATGGCCTTGGTGATGGTGCCGCCCTTCGTATTGAAGGACAGTTCCACCTTCCCGTTCTTCAGCACGATGGTCTCGTTAGTGCCGTTGAGGGCCGAGAAGAACAAGGCTGTCGAGTCTCCCTTGGCAGCAGCCTCCGCCTTGGCCTTGCGGGCAGCCTCCTCGGCTTTCTGCTGTTTGTCAGCATGATCCTTGATGGCTGCGGCGATGCTGTCTTGCTTGCGAGCGGCTTCGACCTCCTCCGCAGAGGGCTGGTTGTACCAACTGAATCCGATGAGGACCAGTGCGATGAGGACGAATCCGATGATTGTGTCTTTGTTCATTTCTGTTTATTTTGCTTATTTATTAATGTTCACAATAAATCAAGGTGCAAAATTACAACTTTTTTTCGGCATAACTGCACAAAGAAAGAATTTTTTCTTATCTTTGCACTCAGTTATGAGAAAACTGATGATATTTTTTGCGGCAGTTTCTGTGCTCAGCACGAAGGCCGCGCAGCCAAACGACAGTGTGGATGGACGTTATTATCGTCTGTTTGCACCCTTGACGTTTTATCACAATGTAGCCGACAAGACGTTGGCCATGAATTCTGAATCAGCAGGGAAGGATGTTGTTTCCGACGAGGTGGATGCTGCCCTGCTGAATGTCTATCTGAACCGCCCAGACCTGGTCTGTGCCACAGAGTCAGAATTGCAGGAGACAGGCTCCATCCGTGAAGATGTTGATAAGCCCCTTGAGAACCAGGTGGCATTTGTCGAGGAGGTGGATGTGCCTGTCTTCGATGAGCCTGAGATTATCCCTGACACGCTGATGGTTCAGAAGCCGAAGTTCTGGACGTATAAGGGTGACGGCTTCCTGCAGTTCATGCAGAACTATGTGTCAGGCAACTGGTACAAGGGAGGTGAGAGCAACTACTCGATGGTGGGTGCCCTGACACTGGAGGCCAACTACGACAACAAGAACAAGTGGAAGTGGGATAATAAGTTAGAGTTGAAACTCGGATTCTTAAATTCCCGTACCGACTCACTCCATAATTTCATATCCAATGAAGACCTGATCCGTCTGACGAGTAAGTTAGGTCTTGAGGCAGCCAAGAACTGGTACTACACCCTTCAACTTCAGGCCTATACACAGTTCACGAAGGGTTATAAGGCCAATGATCCTGTGGTGTATTCAGACTTCTTCTCTCCCTTCAACCTGAACCTTGGTCTTGGTATGGATTACAAAGTAGAGACCAAGGACAAGAAACTGACAGGAACCATCAACCTTTCTCCGATTTCTGTCAACTACCGCTATGTGGGCAGACTGGCCTTAGGTCCCAGTTACGGTCTGGATCCTGGCAAACGCCATATTTGGGAGTTTGGACCTAATATGACGGCTGATCTGGAGTGGAAGTTCAATGACGTGGTGACATGGAAGACCCGCCTCTCTGCCTTTACGTCCTTCAAGCGTGTAGAGATAGAGTGGGAGAACACCTTTGAACTCCGTGTGTCCAAGTATATCACAGCCAATCTCTTCCTTTTCCCGCGCTTCGACGATGCCAACCTCCATGATGACGACTTAGGCTACTGGCAGTTCAAGGAGTATAGTTCTTTAGGCTTAGCCTATACGTTCTAAAATAAGAAATCACCAGCCAATCGGCTGGTGATTTCTTATTTATTTCGCTTCTGTCATGTCTCCCTCAATATAGAGCCTCGTCATTTCCACGGCTCCATTGGTTCGGACGGTGATGGACTTCTTGAAATGTCCGGGGAACTTGCCAGTGCCGTTGTAGGTGACTTTGATTTCTCCCTTTTCACCAGGCTGGACGGGTGTCTTGGTATATTCAGGGACGGTGCAGCCACAGGAGGCCATCGCCTGATTGATGACAAGAGGTTGTTCACCCACATTGGTATATGTGAAGACACAAGTTACAACAGGGCTTGACTCAGAGAATGTCCCGAAATCGTGTGTCAGTTTGTCGAACTTGATCTCTGCAGGTTTCTGTGCAAATGCTGCGGCGAATCCGCACGTCAGCATCATGGCTATTACAAATAGTTTTTTCATTTTCGAATCGTTTTGAATTAATTTTGGGGCAAAGATACGAAATAATTCATAATTAATCATGCATAATTCATATTTTTTTTATAATTTTGCACCTCAAAAGAATAAAAGTAATATAAATTATGTATAGAAGTAATACTTGTGGAGAACTTCGGCTTTCCGATGCAGGCAGAGAGGTGACGCTGGCAGGATGGGTTCAGCGCAGCCGTAAGATGGGTGGTATGACTTTCGTTGATCTTCGCGATCGATATGGTTTGACGCAGTTGGTGTTCAACGAGGCCGATGATGCAGCACTCTGTGAACAGGCCAATAAACTGGGCCGTGAGTTCTGTATCCAGGCGAAGGGTGTAGTCAGTGAGCGTCAGAGTAAGAATCCCAAGATGCCTACGGGCGACATTGAGATTCTAGTCAAGGAACTGAATATCCTCAGTGAGAGCCAGACACCGCCGTTTACCATCGAGGACAATACCGATGGTGGCGATGATATCCGTATGAAGTACCGTTATCTCGACCTCCGTCGTGCGGCTGTCCGTAAGAACCTTGAACTGCGCCATCGTATGACGATCCTGATTCGTAACTTCCTGGATGCTAAGGACTTCATTGAGGTAGAAACACCGATCCTGATTGGTTCTACGCCTGAGGGTGCCCGCGACTTCGTGGTGCCCAGCCGTATGAATCCAGGACAGTTCTATGCACTGCCGCAGTCGCCGCAGACTTTGAAGCAGTTGCTGATGGTCAGTGGTTTCGACCGTTACTTCCAGATAGCCAAGTGCTTCCGCGATGAGGACCTGCGTGCAGACCGTCAGCCCGAGTTTACGCAGATCGACTGTGAGATGTCGTTTGTGGAGCAGGAGGATGTGCTCCAACTCTTCGAGGACATGGCCCGCCATCTGTTTAAAGAGGTACGTGGCGTGGAACTCCCCCCCCTACAGCGTATGACCTGGCATGAGGCTATGCGTCGCTTTGGCTCAGATAAGCCTGACCTCCGTTTTGGTATGGAGTTTGTGGAACTGATGGATCAGTTGAAGGGCACGGGTACCTTCCCCGTCTTCAATGATGCCAACTATATCGGTGGTATCTGCGTGCCTGGTTGTTCCAACTATTCCCGTAAGCAACTCGACGAACTGACAGACTTCGTGAAGCGTCCGCAGGTGGGTGCCAAGGGGCTTGTCTATGTGAAGTTCAATGAGGATGGAACTGTGAAGTCAAGTATCGATAAGTTCTATGAGCCTGAGGTATGGGTAAAGGTCAAGGAGGCCATGGGCGCCAAGGACGGCGACCTCGTGCTGATCCTCTCTGGCGACAATGCCAACAAGACGCGCGTCCAACTCTGCACGCTCCGTTTGGAGATGGGCGATCGTCTCGGGCTGCGTGACAAGAACAACTTCGTTTGCCTGTGGATTGTTGATTTCCCGCTCTTTGAGTGGAGCGATGAGGAGCAGCGCCTGATGGCTACCCACCACCCGTTCACGATGCCGAACCCTGATGATATTCCCCTGCTTGATACTGATCCGGCCAAGGTGCGTGCCGTGGCCTACGACTTCGTCTGCAATGGTGTCGAGGTTGGTGGCGGCTCTCTCCGTATCCACGATGGAAAGTTGCAGGAGAAGATGTTCCAGATTCTTGGCTTCACCCCCGAGCGTGCGATGGCTCAGTTCGGCTTCCTCATTAATGCCTTCAAGTACGGAGCACCTCCCCATGCAGGTCTCGCCTTCGGTCTTGATCGCTTCGTGTCGTTGATGGCAGGTCTTGACAGCATCCGTGACTGTATCGCCTTCCCGAAGAATAATTCTGGTCGCGATGTCATGTTGGATGCCCCTGGAGAATTGGATCCCAAACAGTTGGAAGAATTGCAGTTACAAATTGATATTCGTCAAGAATAGTTTGTTTTTCGCCAAAAATGCTTAAATATCAATAACTTGTCTGAAAGAATAGTCGTACTTTTGCACCATCAAAAAAGAAGTACAAACTTCAGTAAGTGTATTAATTATTAAGAACTATGGCAGAAAAGAAAGCAACAGCAAAGAAGGCTACTGAGACAAAGGCAGCCGCTGAGAAGAAAACCGCAACCGTTAAGAAGGCCGCTGCTCCCAAGGCAGCCGCAAAGTCTGTTCTCGCAGTGAATGCTGAGAATGCAGGTTTCAAGGCAGGAGATGTTTATCAGGCACTGGCAGCAGCAGGTAAGGCTCTCACCGTGAAGGAGATTGCCAAGGCTGCAAAGATCTCTGAGGAGGCAACTCTTCTCGGTCTGGGTTGGCTCTTCAAGGAGGGCAAACTCGCTAACGATGGTGAGAAAGTTACATTGGCTTAATCCATTTAACGTACAATAGAAAAAGGTCGGTAAGTATCTTACCGGCCTTTTTTAATCAGATGACATACGACCGCCAGATACTCAGGATTCTCACCGATGTGGGGGACAGGGGCATCAGTGTGCAACTGCTGGCCAAGCATGTCTATAACCAGAACTCCACGCTGTTCTTTTCACCGGATCTGGCAGAGATTCGGACGTATGTCCAACAATATCTGCTGAAGAACTCAAAGTCATCTTCCTCATTGATCGAAAGCATGGAGCGACGGGGCTTCTATCGTCTGAACACCCAGAATAATGCCGATGCCCAGCAATTGATGCTGGAGTTTAAGAATCAATCACCAGACGAAGAGAAAGAAGAGAGACCTCAGAAGGATCTGTCTCTGGATCTGTTTTGCTGAAGATAGACAATCATTTATATCTGATTGTAGATCTGAGTAACCATCTCGGCTACACGTTCTGCATTAAATCTTTTTTCAATGAGTGAGCGAGCAGATATTCCATATCGCTTGCGTTTTTCTTCTGAAATCGCTAATGTATTCATGGCATTTGCGAGAGACTGGATGTCATTAAATGGTACAACTATTCCATTCTCATCATTATGTATCAATTCACAAGTGCCATCTGTTGGTGTGGCGATAATGGCTTTTCTCATAGCCATGGCCTCGAGCAAGGCTATTGATAACCCTTCCCATAGACTTGGAAGGCAATATATATCGATACATTGTAGTAAATCTGGTACATCTGTACGGAAAGGTGATCGATACAGATAACCCTTCATACAGTGCTCTTCAATAAAGGCATCAACTTCCGCATCCAAATCACCTTCTCCAATAAATATGCCTTTCAAGGAAGGATTGTTCGCATGAGCCTTTTCCAATGCTTCAAGATATATGATAGGATTTTTCTGTTTGGTACATCTGGCTATAAACCCAACAATGCAGTCTGATTCAGAAAAACCAAATGTTTTTCTCAGATTTACATACGATGAATCTGGATTGAATCTGTTCAGGTTGATACCATTCTCTATAACCATGGCTTCTTTCAATCCAAATACTTCCTTTCCTGTATCTTTATTGCTCTGAGAAACACAAATCACCTTCTTTGCATAATGACAAATCAGTTTTTCGCTCCAACCTCTAAGTTTCTTAATCCAAAACGGCTGATCATCGTGAAAACTCCATCCATGAACAGTATAAATAAAAGGTAGATGTAATATTCGGGCAGTACATAAAATGTTTGAGGCAGCCCTACTACCATGGGCATGGATGAGTTGTATTCCTTCGTCTTTTATTAACTTGATGATTTGTTTTTGAATGCCTATGTCGAATGGTTTTTGGGTATCAATAACATAACAGGCAATGCCCATCTGAGTTAATCGATGAATCATCTCCCCATCAGTAAAGGAAAGACATATAGGTGTAATCTTGGATTTATCAAGGAAATAGATCAAATCAAGCAAATGGGATTCTCCACCACCTATTTGCCCCTGGCGAATTACTTCTAGTACTTTTATCATATCTGCTTGATGATTTTTGCTGGAACACCTGCAACGAGGGAGTGGGGAGGTACGTCCTTAGTGACCACTGCACCTGCAGCCACGACGGAATGGTTGCCGATGGAAACACCTGGGAGAATGACGGCATTGGCGCCGATCCATATATCATCACCAATGGTAACGGGATTGGTACTGACTCCCTGCTCGTCGATACGCTTATCTGGGTTTTCGAAGTTGTGGTTGAGGGCGGTTACTGTAATCCCTTGGGCAAGATTGACATGGTTACCGATGGTCACAGGGCCAATGACTGTGTTATGCAGTCCGATTCTGGTATGATTGCCAATCACCACGTCGCCTACGGCATTATTGATACAAGCAAACGATTCAACTACCGAGTAATCCCCAAGGCTGAACTTGCGATAGGGTGGTGTGTCCATCCTTGCAGAACGATGGACGACAGAATGCTTTCCCCGATGCTGATAGAGTGGCGCAAGTAGCCTGATGTACCAGCGTGGACGTGTCTCCACCTGGTTCATGATCAGCCAATCCACCAATCTCTTCAACTTGGGATTGCTTTTGAACTTATCCCTTATTCCCTCGCTGTTCATCACATTTTCTATTTACAGTGCACAAAAATACAAATAATTTTGTATAAGTCCAAATTTTTGCCTATTTTTGCAGAAAAAAGTTGAAATGAAGATATTGTTCCTCGTCTATCACGGCTTTTCTGAAGTCAGTGGCATTAGCAAAAAGATACACTATCAAGTGAAAGGTCTCCGTGAAAATGGTTATGAAGTTCATTTGTGCTATTATGGCTTTGATGATAATGGTCATCGGTGTCGTTATGTGGATGATGATATGATTAAAGATTATGGAACAGGTTTTCTGGCAGGACTTTGTCAACGCATCGATTATAATTGTATATATGATTATTGCAAAATCAATGGTATTCAGTTTGTCTATGCCCGTTGCTTCCAGAATGCGAACCCGTTCCTGATTAGATTCTTCAAGAGATTACGCAAACTCGGAATTAAGTTGGTGACAGAGGTTCCGACCTATCCGTATGACCAGGAGTTTGCGAATTTTCATTGGAGACAACGATTCCAGTTGAAGATAGATAAACTGTTTCGTAATAGGTTAGCAAAGGAAATGTCTGCCATTGTCACTTTTTCAGACGAAGAGGTCATTTTTGGCCAGCGGACAATTCGTATCAGTAATGGAGTGGATTTCGATAGCACCCCTATTCATCATTATCAGAAACCTTCAGATGACTCCATTCATTTGATTGGTGTCGCAGAAGTACATATCTGGCATGGTTATGACCGTCTGATTGCTGGTATTGGTGAATATTATAGACGTACGCCAAGTCCTCGTCAAGTATATTTCCATATAGTCGGTGGTGTGCACCCCCATGAACGGTATAAGGCAAATGCTTTTCATCCTGGTATGCAAGCAATCATTGATAAGTATGGTATTCAGGATTATATTATTTTCCATGGCCAACTATTTGGTGAAGAATTGGATAAGGTTTTCAACCAATGCTGTTTTGCCATTGGTAGTCTGGCTCGTCACCGCAGTGGAATTACGGTGATTAAAACATTGAAAAATCGCGAATATGCTACTCGTGGCATACCTTTTATATATAGTGAACAGGATAGCGATTTTGATCAACAACCTTATATCCTGAAAGCCTCTCCAGACGAATCACCCATAGATGTTCAGCAGATTCTTGATTTCATTGACAAGCACCATTTCCAGTCTGCGGAAATTCGCAAGACAGTAGAGCATCTTTCGTGGAAAATTCAGATGAAACGGGTTGTCGATGAAAGTTAAAACTGTTTTAGCCAGAATACGACAGAAGACTTGAAACCTATATATTTGAGATATCCAGATTTAGTGGCTTTCCAATAGACCTTAAATTTTTCATTGAAAGGTATTTGGTGGCCAGTATAAAACACTTTGCTCAAAGTATATTTTGCGAATTTCCGGATAATGGCGGAATCCTGAAATTTGAACAGTTCGTCAATGACAGTGAGATAACAATCCATATTTCTTTTAGTATATCGTAATCCCATTGTCGATGCTGATCTGATACGGTGTTTGATCAAGGACTGTTTTAGACAATAAATATTATCACTGTTTAATGTGAGAATTGTTGTGAACAATTCGTCTTCATGGATGATGCCGGGATAGAATCTGAGTCCAATATTATTCATGTAGTCTCGGTTGATCAATAATAGCCATACCACACAATTATGTACTCTTTTATCAAGCATCAGATTGAGAAGATAATGCCCGTCATGTTTTTCGTTTTCATCAACGAGATGGGTTCGCTTGGTGTTCCATGAAGTGCGGTTGGCATTATCTTCTGAGAATGATTCACCATCGAAGAATATAAAATCTGCCTGATTCTTTTCAGCATACTCATAACAGATCCGTAAAGCATCTGGGTTATCCAGTACATCATCAGAATCCATCATATAGATATATTTTCCTGTTGCGTATTGAAGGGCTAAGTTCCTGGCAACAGACTGACCTTGATTAATTTGGGAAAAAGAGATAATCCTGGAATCCCGTTCTTTATACTTTCTTATTATTTCTCCACTCCCGTCTGTCGATCCGTCATTTACAGCAATGATCTCAATCTCCTTTAATGATTGGTTGATAAGTGAATTAAATGTTTCTTCTAAATAAGGAGCAACATTATATATGGGTAATATGATGCTAATTTTAATCATCTTGGTATAATTTGTTGCAAAAGTACATTTTTTCTGTTAAAAAACAAAGTAGTAATAGTTTTTTTTGTATCTTTGCATCATGATAACAAATAACCTAAAATATATAATTGTGCGTTGTACATCGTTCTTGTATAGTTTGATGGTATGTGAAGGATGAGGTATGAAGTAACCATAGGTATTCCTGTTTATAAGGCTGCGGGCTACATTGAACATACGATGGAGTCGGCTCTGAATCAGACATTTCCCAATATTGAATATCTGATAATAGATGATTGTGGTGAAGATGGTTCTATTCATGTGGTGGAACATCTCCAAGCAAACCACCCAAGAGGCAAAGATATACGCATCTTGTACAATAACCAGAACAAAGGTGTTGGCCTGACGCGCAATCGTATCATAGATGAGGCTCGAGGAAATTATTTGTTTTTTCTGGATTCAGATGATTTGATAGAGCCTGATACGATTCAAATAATGATGGATAAGGTGAAGGCGTACCAAACGGATGTCGTTTATGGCTCATTGGAAAGGATTGACAAGGTAAATGAGTCGCCAAACCAATCTTATGTGTTACCAGATGTTTGTCTTTTGTCTGAGGATGAGATGGCTTCCTACGCATTTAAACATTATAATACTTTTCAAATATCAGTCTGTAATTGTCTGATGAATATGGATTTCCTTCGTACTCACCAGATGCAATTTGTTGACACACAGTTTTGGGAAGATCTGGCTTTTACATACCAGATGGTCACAAAAGTGAGCCGTGCTGTTCTTATTTCTAAGATAACTTATCATTATCTTTGCCGTCCTGGTTCTCTCTCTCATTATCAAGATAGGGAACAACTAAGTAAAGAGGAGATCATGAAGAATATTTCTACGATAGACTATTTAAAAGAAAAATGCATTGATTTGAGGGATAGGAACTATTTACCATATCTTTGTAAGAATTTGGAGATGAATAGTTTTTATATAGTATGCCATATATTGAAATACTTCCAACGCATAGTGCCACATTTTTCTGATTATGAAATGAAACGTATTATGTGTCACCCCATGTCATTTTATGATATTTTGAAATTCCATGATTTGATGATTCCAAATATGATCCTGAAGTTATTGGGGCACTTGCCTGTCTTTTGTTTTAAGCCTACGATATGGCTGATAGGAAAGTACAAAGGGCAATTTGATTAAATAGAAATGGGGAAATGAAATACGAAGTAACGATAGGAATTCCAGTATATAATGTGGAAAAGTATATTCGTCGGGCTATGGAATCTGCGCTGGCTCAGACATTTCCAAGTGTTGAGTTCTTGGTCTGTGATGATGGTAGTCAAGATTCGTCGATTTCCATAGTTGAAGATTTTCAAAGTTCTCATCCCCGTGGAAAGGATATTCGCATTGTTCATCAGCCAAGGAACATGGGGTTAGGGAATGCTCGTAATCGTATTATAGAGGAGACAAGGAGTAAGTATTTATATCATTTAGATGCCGATGATGCAATTGCTCCTAACACAATAGAGTTATTGTATATGGCAGCCCAGGAATACAAGGCTGAGATGGTTTATGGCTCTCATGAACGGATTAATGATATTGATAATGTTATTACAAAGGTTTCATGGTGTTATCCTGCTAAGCAATTTTTCAATAAAGATGAATTCGCATGTTGGGCATATAGGAAATATAATGGTATTCAGGCTATGACATGGAATTTCTTAATAGACATAGATGTATATCGTAAGAACGGTTTGCGCCATCAGCCAGTGAATTTCTGGGAAGATTATTTATTCACGATGGATCTGCCGACTTATGTTTCTCGTGTTGCATTATTACCTGATATTACATATTATTATTATTGTCGCGAAGGTTCTCTCTCTAACTACCAGAAAAGAAATCATATAGATAAAGAGGAAATCATGAGAACTGCCAGAGGCTTAGATAAGTTAAAGTGGCAAAGCGATCGTATTAGGAATAAATCCTATTTCCCTCGTCGTATGTACAAATTGATGGTAACAGATTTCTATGTTGTGTGTGAAATATTAAAGAATAAAGACATTATATCACCTGTTTTTACAAATCAGGAATTACATGAATTGATGCGTACGCCATTGAGTTTTGGGGATATTATACAGTTCCGTCAGGCTCGACTTTTGAATATGATCTTATATGTGTTTTGGATTTTACCCGCACCGCTTTCTGTTGCGCTTATGAAATTAGTTGCAAAGATAAGAAAACTCATCTAAAACGAAGGAATATATTGATATTTTTCTATGATCTCAATATCAGTTATCATACCTATATATAATGTTGAACAATATGTTCAGAGATGTCTGGAGTCTGTAATGGCTCAGGATTATATAGATGCATCTATTGAATGTATCATTATAGATGATTGTTCACCAGATAAGAGTATGGATATTGTTCGTCGTATGATTGCCGATTATCATGGGGAAATCAATTTTAGAATTATTGAACATGATAAAAATATGGGTTTGTCCGCCGTACGAAATACAGGTTTGCAGAATGCTGTGGGTGACTATGTTTTTTTTATTGATTCTGATGATTATCTGAAACCAGACTCTTTTCATTATTTCTGTGATAATTTAAAAAGACACCCAGGCATTGATATGGTAATTGGGAATGTCGAAAAATGTACAGAAGGCGATACTCTCATTCGTGATATCCAAAAACCATGCTTAATAGATGATTGTAACGTTTTTTTCTCTCGCATGCTCCATCACCAGATATATCTCTATGCGTGGAATAAAATGATAAGACGCGACTTGTTGATAGAACATCGGATCCTTTTTGAGAAGGGTATTCTTTATGAGGATCAGAGTTGGTCATATCTCTTGTTTTCTCATCTGTCATCTGTTCTTCTTATGCCCGAAGTTACATACGTATATGAGAATAATCCCTCATCTATTATTAATACGACATTCACAGAAGACAATGCTTATAAGGTGATTAGGAGTTATACCAAAAGTACTCTTATATTATTGGATAATCCTCCAAATCCTGTTAGATATAAAAGGAATATGGTGGTAGATTATTTGCTATTTATGGGTAATTACCTAATGAATGGTGTGGATGTCTTATCTCGTTTCCCAATGACTACACTAACAGGGAAGGCTTTTTATGCAGTCAGACTGAAATTGTTGTTACGTTCATTGCGTTATGGACGATTATTATTATCTTGCTTCTTGCTGGTTTTATTCTCGCCATTGTGTTATTTACAGAAGTTGCGCTTCTTCCGCCGCCATTATTACAATATGGAGTCGGTAGTTAATATTATTGCTCATCTAACTGATTTCCTGCATAGGAAGGAGACGATATGAAACTTATTTATTTCATTCCGTTATTGTCAACTGTAGGTGGGCAGGAACGCACGTTGACAGACAAGGCTGCTTATTTAACCAGTCGGGGACATGATGTCATGTTTGTAACCTATGAACATGAAGGACCGCTTGCTTATAAACTGTATGAGAAAGTGAAGCATGTGGATCTACATTGTCATTTCTTTACTCTTTACCGATACCCGGTTGTTATGCGTGTATGGAAAGCGTTACAACTTAAAAGACTTTTTCGTCGGCGGTTTAAAAAGGTCGTGTCACAGTTCAGTCCTGATGTCATTGTCATCGCAGTTCCCAATACCGAGAATTTTATTTGTGACGTGGCGCGTGTTTCTGGTAATATTCCTATTGTTGTAGAATCACATTTGGCACAGGGATGTCAGGTCATAAAACGTGGAATAACCGAAAAGTGGCTATATCTTTTTTATAAACCATTAAGGGCAATTAGGAGGTCCAGTCTGTTAGTTGCTTTGACAAAGGGTGATGCTACAAGTTGGTCTCAAAAAGGTATTAAGAATATTGAGGTAATTCCTAACCCAGTAACTCATTACGAACCGTTTCTCAATAATTGTGAAAAAGTAGAAGGACGTATTCTCTGTGCAGGTCGTTTAACACCACAGAAACGTTTTGATCGTCTGATTGATGCTTTTTCCATGATTGCAGAGAGATATCCTGCATGGCATGTGGTTATTCTGGGCGAAGGTGAAGATAAGGAGACACTAAAACGCCAGATTGTAGAAAGAGGCATGGTAGATCGTATTGTTATAAAGCCACCAACTCATGACATTTACACAGAGTATATCAAAAGCCAGTTTTTCGTGTTGTGTTCTGATTTTGAGGGATTTGGCTTGGTGATTGTTGAGGCTATGGCATGTGGAACTCCTGTCATTGCCACAGATTGTCCTTTTGGACCATCGGAAATTATTGAAGATGGTGTGACTGGTTTATTGGCAAAAATGGATACTATGGACTTAGCCCGTAAAATGGAATGGATGATTACTCATGATGTGGAACGGAAGACCATGGGGAAAGAAGCCCATAAGGCAGTTGCCAGATACAGGAAAGAGATCGTAATGCCTCAATGGGAACAAGCGTATTTAAGTGTAATACAATAGTTCTTTTTATGATTTCAGGAAGTTGTCTTCAGCGTCTTTATAATGATCTGTCTTGTAAAATAGTTTAGATACTCCATAGAATTTTAAACGGTTCCACAATGCAACCAGCAGCGAATCTTCTTTTAATGAGCCATATCCAGTGATTACGCGACACCGGCGGTCAAACACGAATTTGATCTTTCCATATTTTTTCATGGCTAATGCCATTGACCCATCTTCGCCACGAAGTAATTCAACTCTATATCCTTCTTTTTTAGCATTAGCGGTTTCATAGCCAAAGGCTAATCCCCTGACACTGAGTTCTGGACGGTTAATAATCTGAACACGAATATATAAATCGCGGAAGAACTCATATATCTTCAGTTGAAGTTTGGAATGCTTCTCATTGGGGTAGAAACTCCACATGGCTGCAACTGCAGAGATACCTGGCTTCATCAGTTGTTCGACCATAATCTCAAAATAATATGGGGGATATATGGTGTCTGAATCTATACACATGGCATAGCGCCCCTTCGCCTGATTCAGGCCACATTGTCGTGCATAGCCGCACGTATGTTGATGTTCGGTATAATAAGGAATGCCTGCTTTTTGATAGATCTCGGCAGTTCTGTCTTTGGATTCATTATCCACTCCGATGAACTCTACGGGATATTTGCATTTTATCTCACTCAAAGACCATAGGCATGCTTGCAAGTGCTTTTCCTCATTATATGCGACAATAATGATAGAGATTAATGGTTCATCACTTTGAAGAGCCGTAAGTTGGTCATGCGTTTTGTCAATGATGTCCTGAGGGACCTCACTGAATGGTTTTTCGTAAATACTAAGATATTTCTCGTACCAATCCATAATTAAATCATTTTATTTGCAAATATACGAATTTTGCCTGAAATGAAAAAGAAAAATGGGGAAAAAAGTCGATATTTTGTTATTATTGTATAAAACAGGTGTCTTTTTCCTTTTTTTTTCCGTAACTTTGTCACCAACTAAGGCTATTGTTAATGGATGCAGATTGTTTATTGAGTATCGTTGTACCTGTTTACAATGTGGAGAAATACATTCGTTCATGTATGGAAAGTATTTTCCGGCAGAATATGGATGAGAATGTATTTGAAGTGATTATTGTTAATGACGGGACAGAAGATCGCAGTATGGAGGTAATACAGGATATTATCAATGAACATTCCAACATTACTGTTATCAATCAGGAAAACCTGAGTCTTTCAGTAGCACGTAATAATGGTATCGCAAAAGCCAAGGGAGAATATATTCTTATGCCGGACTCAGACGATTTGCTGATTGATGATAGTTTGTCCTTATTACTTGAGAAAGCAATAGAGTCCAAGGCCGATCTTGTCGTTGCTGATTTTTTGGAAATGACAAATGAGGAAATAGATAAATTGACTACTATTGTACAACCGCCATTGACTATAAAGGAAAGAAAGGGTGATGAACTTTTTCTACAAGACCTCGATCCTGGTGAGTGTCATGTTTGGCATACTCTTTACAAACGTTCTTTCCTTGAAGAGAATAACATCTCTTTTGTGCCAGGAATTACCTGTCAGGATGTTCCTTTTACAAATGAGTGTTATATAAGATCAACCAAAAGCCTGAAGATAAATACTCTGCTCAACATCTACAGAAGAAGGCAAATGTCTGCAACATCTTTTTTCAACAAGAAGAAGTGCCTGGACATCTGTGTTGCAGTTGCTGCTACTTGGAAACTGCGTAATGTCGAAGGTTTGTCAGAAGAGATGAGACTTAGACTGAAAGACAATGTTTTTGTTACATTTAGCCTGATATTCTATGTGATGCTTAGGGGAGTGAAAAGTAGTACGGAACGCCATGAGATTTTCTGCTGTTTGAGAGATCTTGCACCAGACCTTTCATTCTCTCATGGCATCAAACAGAGAATAACCACATTCCTATATAAGTTGTCCCCAGTGTTGTATTATGATTTTCGTAGGGCAATAAAGGTTCTTACATTGAAGAGTAATTATTAGTTATTTATCTTCTACAACTTCCTCAAACAATGCTTTCCACCTGTTAGCGATGGCTTCTATAGAAAAACGTTGAACGTTCACGCTTGCATTTATTCCCATCTTTGTTCTCTGATCATCATCAAATACTAATTTTATGATGGCTTTTGCTAACTTATCCACATTTCCATTCTCAACAAGTAAACCGTCTATACCATCCTGAATGATAGAACGCGGTCCCCAAGGACAATCGAATGATACCACAGGCACTCCACAAGCCATAGCCTCAATGATAACCAGTCCGAATCCTTCAAAGCGTGAACTACATACAGCCATTGAACTGCCTTCAAATTCTTTCTGGATTTCTGGAGTGGCAGGGTTCAGCGCACATCTGTTGCTGTCTATACCTAACCTGTCAAGGAGTTCGAGATAGTTGCTTCGGTCCCCATCACCATACACGTCCAAACGCCATTCCGGGCACTGGTCTTGAATGGAAGCCCATGCCTGTAGCAGATGGTCGTATCCTTTCTCATGGCAATACCTTCCAACGGCAATAATACGTTTGTTCGTATAGTTACTATGATTTGTCGATGTGAATGAAAGTGGGTTCGGTATTACTTCAACGTTCTTCAGTTCATGCCATGAAGATTTATCCTGATCCGTAAGCACCACAAATCGGTCAAGTTTCTTAAGATTCCCAATAAGTGTGTGCATCCAATATTTTGAGAAGATATCTTTCACAATACTCTTCTCATGTTCTTCAAATGTGCGGAAATGGGCCTTATTAATATGTATTTCACCGATTTTCTTGCTGCCGTCATTGATGGAGGTAATGAAGTTTATCTCCCTTCGCAGCATACTGATTGTTATATCGGGATGTAATTGCTTTAGACAGGCCGTAAGTTTCCTCTTATATTGACGTTGCTTCTTTATATAAAGTATAATCTTTTTTATGAATGGCTGATTCCACAATTCCTCAAAATTGATATCAAGATTTATGACTTTCACTTTCTCTGAAAGAGGATAGAACGTTTTCTTCCCATCACCATCGGTAATGACAATTGTGATATCATAGTCAAAATGATCAGCGAAATAATTCGCCTTGAGGGTTAATACTCTCTCCATCCCACCTGCAAGATATAGTGCTGGGGTACAATATACAATCTTAAAACGCTTTTCTTTCTCCATTTCTTGAAAAACTTTGTGAATTATATGCAAATGTACAAAAAAAAATTGGAAATATCAAATGTATTTCTTAATTTTGTACAATATTGGATAATAATATAATGATTGTGGCGATTTTTGATTGCCTCTAATGATATGTTTAAGATGAAATACGATTATTTAATTGTTGGATCAGGCCTGTTCGGCTCTGTTTTCGCTTATTGTGCTAATAAGCAGGGGAAGCGTTGTCTGGTTATTGACAAACGCCCCAATTTAGGTGGTAATTTATATTGTGAGGAAATCTCAAATATCAATGTACATAAGTACGGTCCCCACATCTTTCACACCTCCAATAAGAATGTCTGGACCTTTGTTAATTCCATCGTAGAGTTTAACAGATTCACGGAATCCCCAGTCGCTTTTTATAAAGGAAAGGCGTATAACTTGCCCTTTAATATGAACACGTTTTCTCAGATGTGGGGTGTCCTGACTCCTGATGAGGCAAAGCAGAAGATTGCAGAGCAGAGACAGGAGATGGATGGAAAAGTCCCATCGAATCTGGAGGAGCAGGCCATCTCATTGGTTGGCAGGGATATCTATGAGCGTTTGATTAAGGGCTATACCGAAAAGCAATGGGGACGGAAGTGTACGGAACTGCCGCCATTCATCATTAAGCGTCTTCCTGTACGTTTTGTATATGATAATAATTACTTTAACGATATATATCAGGGTGTTCCTATTGGTGGTTATAACAAATTGATAGAAGGATTATTAGAAGGGATTGACACGAAAGTGGATACGGACTTCTTTGCAAACCGGAAAGAATTTGAATCCATGGCAGATCAAATTGTGTTTACAGGAAAAATCGATGAATTCTATGATTACAGATATGGTAAACTTGAATACCGGACTGTCAGGTTTGAGAATGAGGTCTTGAATACTCCCAATTATCAAGGTTTGGCCCAGATTAATTATACAGATGCCGATATCCCTTATACTCGTATTATTGAGCATAAGCATTTTGAGTCTTTTGCTGACGATGTGTATAAGAACCCACAAACGGTTATTAGCAGAGAGTATTCCGTGGAGTGGGAAGACGGAATGGAGCCGTATTATCCCATCAATGACGAGAAGAATAGTAGTCTCTACAAGAAATACGAAGTTTTAGCCCGAGAAGAGACCTCTGTTATCTTTGGAGGCAGGTTGGCAGAATACAAGTATTACGATATGGGGCCTATTGTTGAGAAGGTCCTGAATATGTTTCGATAAACCGATATTTAATGCCATGAGAATCTTGTATGTGTGCAGGTCCCTGGCATATTGGGGTGGAATCGAACGGATTCTGGCCGATAAGATGAACCGTCTGGTCACGATGTATGGCTATGAGGTCTTCATGCTGACGACTGATCAGGGCGATCATCCTGTGCCTTATCAGTTGGAAGAGAAGGTTCATCTTGAGGACATGGACATCCGTTTTTATCGGCAATACAGGTATGGGGTAATGAAACGCTTGTGGGTCGCATGGCAGTTGGGGCGTCTTTTCAAACAACGATTATCAGAACGATTACGGATTATAAAACCTGATTTGATTGTCTGTACTGCGGCAAACTATGTTGATATTAATAATCTCGCGAAGTTGAAAGGTAATATTCCTTTGGTTGTGGAGTCTCATTCTATCTGTCAGAGGACATTGGGACAGAAAGGATTCCGCAACAGATATGCTGATTATATGTATCGCAGAGGCCTGTCAAAATCTCAGATGATTGTCTCTTTGACTGAAAGGGATGCTGCTGAATGGAGAAAGATATTTCCAAGTGTCTGTGTCATCCCCAATATGGTTCATCTGAATGAGGGTGAAATGTCTTCTCTTGAGAATAGACGGGTCATTTGGGTTGGACGTCTTGACTACCAGAAGCGTCCGATGGAAATGATTGAGATCTGGCAAAAAGTCTTTCCTCAGTTCACGGATTGGCACTTAGACCTGTATGGGGAAGGCGAGTTGCAAGAAGAATTGGAAGAGAAGGCTCGACAATTAGACATGAATATTCATATTCACAGGCCAACAACTCAAATATTCGACTGCTATCGTAGGAGTTCTGTCCTGGTCTCAACGTCATTATTTGAACCTTTTGGTTTGGTCATTCCTGAAGCCATGAGTTGTGGCCTGCCAGTCATTGCTTACGATTGTCCTTACGGACCGCATGATTTGATAACTGATGGACAAAATGGCTTCTTGATCCCGATGAATGATCAGCAAGTCTTTGCGGAACGGCTTAGTTCCCTGATATCTGATTTTTCACTCCGTCAGCAGATGGGACAGGCAGCAATTGCAGCATCACAGCAGTATTCTGCTGAGAAGATCATGCCATTATGGCATCAACTATTCTGTCATATAAATACATAATGTGTTTATCTGATAATACAAACAGTAATGATAGGTAGTCTTATAAGTCTGTTGCTGTTTGGCATTAAGAAAAAACAGGTGGCATTGTCAGCGGCCGATGAGTATTGGAAAATGACGCTTTCCAACCAAGATGATCGGGTAGAGTATAGCAATGATTATTAAAGCAGTGGGCAAGGCTTCGTACCATTGATAGCAAATGCAGCCATTGAGATGGAGAAGACGTTCCAGGACAAAGTTGGCAATCGTGACCATGACGATATGGAGGCCGATGATTACCAGGGTGCCGATGGAGAGGTTGGTGACGAATGAGAGTCTGATGTCGTCAAGGACCTTACAACCGTAGAGCACGCCAAAGAGGAATCCGATGTTCACAGGATAGAAGAGCACAATGTGTAGCATGTGCTGACCTGTATAGAATGCGTGCAGGTGCCAGGCAAAGAGGAGGATGCTGGCTGCAAGACAACTGATGCAGCAGACCATATCCCGCCTTGGTCTGACGGTTCTGTAGAGTTGTTGCTGGCCCATCACATAGCCTATATAATAATAAGGCAGGTTGCGCATCAGTCCCATGGGCGTCAGGTCAGGGGCGAAATACCAGTATTTATTGGCGGCATAGAGGAAGAAGGAGAGGATACAAAGCGTCGTCATGATGATATGCTGATGCTTCGTCTTCCTGCACAGGTCAATGATAACGTGCATGATCAGGATGGCGGGCAGATACCAGAGCGGGCCGTTGAGCGGCTCGCAGAAGGCGTTCTCATGTTCAAAAAACAGGGCTCCGAAGACAGGCTTCAGGGCAGTCAGCAGGTCTGGCAGTCCGCCATTGAGCATGTAGTATTTGGCCAGCCAGTAGGGATAGACGATGGCATTATATAGTATATAGGGTATGATCAGACCGTACCAGTACTTCTTCCAGTTCTCCTTGTCGCTGCCTCTGTCTTTCTTCAGATAGCCTGAGAGGAAGAAGAAGATCACGATGATGACAGACTGCAGATACCGATAGTAGAACCACTCCTGGGACTGGGGCAGGTGACAGAACACAACGGTGCATACCGCCAGTGCCTTGGCCCAGTCTATCCAGTTGATACGCTCTTTCATGTTGCAAAAATAATATTTTCTGCGCAAACGGCCAAGAGTTCCGGCTTTTTTTGTACTTTTGCAGTGGATATGGCAAGACAGAGGATAGCATACATCGATGCGATGCGGGGATTCACGATGATCCTCGTGGTCTATTCGCATATCTGCCATTTCTGTCTGGGTGACTCGCTGTTGGGCTTCAATGCCACCTTCTTCCTGTTCCGCCTACCGTGTTTCTTCCTGATCAGTGGATGGCTGTTCGAACCCGTCAGTCGTCAGCCTTTTCGTCAGATAGCCCGGAAGAAGTTCATGGTGCAGATCGTGCCCACCTTTATCTTCCTGCTTCTGCTGGCACCGCCCCCGGAGTTCTTCCATCAATTGGGTGCGCTAAAGGGAGGCTACTGGTTCACCTTCGTGCTGTTTGAGTTCTTCCTGATCTACATGCTTTCCGTCCGCTGCTGTGGGCGTTGGAGTTGGCTGTTGGCACTGGCTATCTCTATTGGCTCGTTTTACTTTGCCAGTTATCAGAACCATTGGAGGCTGATCGCTCCCCATTACAGTTTTCTGTCCCCCCTTCTTGACATGGCTGGTTTCCTGAGCATAGGTGTGTGGCGCTATTACCTGTTTTTCTATATAGGTACGTTGGTGCGTCGCCACTTTGATGCGTTTGTCAAGATAACGGAGCGGCCGTGGGTCGTCATGCTGCTCATCGCGGTGTTCTTCGCCATCTCATCGACGGCTCATCCTGCCAGTGCGGTCCTGGAATATCTGAGATTCAACCTGGGGGGCATCTTTGGCATGTTCATGGTATTCGTGCTTTTCCGCCATGCTGCCTCCTGGCTTCAGCGACTTCATCTGTCAAAACCCTTGCAATATGTGGGTACCCGCACGCTGGACATCTATCTGTTGCACTATTTCTTCCTGCCTCGTTTCCTGATGCCATACGCGGAACAGTTACGGGCCTTCGACAGCCAGTTCATAGAATTTCTGGTGATTATGGGCATATCGCTCATAGTATTGGCGCTTAGTCTGCTGACAAGTTATGTCATCCGCCTCAGTCCTTTCCTGGGGCATTACCTCTTTGGGGTGAAGTACGAGCGCCTCAAAGAAGATAGATGATCACGAAGAACGAGGCGATCCAGCCCACGATGCAGAACTGGATGAAATGGTCCTTGACAAGCGACTTCGTGGGACTGCCGCTCAGTCCGAAGACAATCATGTTCTGCAGGTAGCGCAGCATGCCAGCCAGTACCCAGCCGCTCGTCAGATAGACGTATCGGGTACCCATACGGGTAATGACCTCCTCCGACATGGTGTACATAATGTAGCACACCAGTGTCACGGAGGCGATGATGGCCGTCGCCTCGTTGATGAAGGTCTTGTTGTAACCTGTGATGGAGACGCGGGCCTTCTGACCTGTCTGCTCGTAGATGCGGTAGTCGTCGTTGCGCTTGGTGAAGGCGAGGAACAATGTCACGAGGAAGGTCATCAGCACCAGCCAGTGCGAGATCCAGATGTCCGTCGCCAGACCACCGATGAGCACGCGCATCACAAAGCCGATGGCGATGATCGTCACGTCGATGAGGGCATACTGTTTCAGCCACAGGCAATAGGCCACGTTCATCAGCCAGTAGATCGCCATAACCAGGAACAGATATGGGGTGTTCACGCTCTGCGCCAACGGCAGCAGTGCGAAGGCCCCTATGGTACAGATGATCATCATCACGTAGCCGCTTCTGACGGACACAGCCCCTGAGGCTATCGGGCGCAGCCGCTTCTTGGGATGCTGGCGGTCTGACTCCACGTCGCGCAGGTCGTTGAAGCAGTAGATGGCGCTGGAGATGAGGCAGAAGGCCATGAAGACGATGAGCGTCGGCCATAAGAACTCCCATTTCAGCAGGTTGCTGCTGAAGAAGATCGGCGCAAACACGAATCCGTTCTTGAGCCATTGCAGGGGGCGGAGCAAATGGATGTAATGCATCTTCTGTTCGTCTTGATGCTGCAAAGATACGAATAAGCAAGTAAAAAGCCAAACAAATGTCGTTTTTCTTCTTAATTATGATGTTTTGTTTCCAAAAATCACTATATTTGCAGAGTTTTGGAAATGAAATAACTTAGTTCATGGAACTATACACGGTATATAGAATCCTGATCAGGATCAGAAGGCTCAAATGGCTGTGGTGGTCGTTGGGCCTTCTTGCCGTGCTTGGCTATTCCGCTTATCAGGCCTATACTTTTATCGACAAGGAGTTCTGCGTCGCCAAAGAACTGCCATTCTATGATGTCGGTCCTCGTCCCAGCGATGACACCCTGCGGGTGGCAGTCATTGGTGACAGTTGGGCAGAATGGCACATGACGCTTAATTGTGATACGCTCTTTGAACAGTATGGCAGGAGACTGACCCAGCAGCCCATCAAATGCATGACCCGGGGAATAGGCGGTGCCAAGAGCAAGGATGCCTATTACTATATGTTCAGAAGTCAGACCCAGGAGTATTCATGGATGCATGACATCTGTACGCAGCCCCTGTTGGAAGAGCATCCGGACTACTGTGTGGTCATGGTGGGTATTAACGATGCCTGGAAGAAACGTCCTGTGTCCTACTACACAGGCAACTACCGTCTGATAATCAGACTTCTGCTTGCCAATCATATCCGTCCTGTCGTGATGGAAATACCAGATTTCGACCTGACAGGCTGGTTGGATATACACCAGTTATCCGTCAGGATCCCTTATCGCATATATTCTTATTTCAATGGTGTCGTGGAGGATGACATCACCCCATTCCGCGACGGACTGAGGGAGATGCTGAAAGAGACGGGATTGGGCGATAGCGTGTTGTTTATTCCAAAAGACCGCTGGATTCCGAAGAACGAACAGTATTCAGAGGAGATCTATCAACAAGATCACGTCCACATCAACTATCAGGGTTACCACGTGTTGGATTCCTGTATCGTGTCAGAAATTATTGATGATTATCATAGAAGAACCAATTAACTTATGGAACAATCTAAAAGATTTGACGAGATTTCAATCATGCGTGTGATGGCCATGGCTATGATCGTAGCCTTTCACAGCCTGTGTTTCTATAATGGCAGATGGGCGAAGGTGGATGCCCTCGACATCTCGGAATGGCACAGGATATCCGATTTCCTTGACGTGATAGACCTGAATATGTTCGTCTTTATCTCAGGTTATCTGTATGGCTACCTGTATATCTACAGGAATAAATACCGCCATCCTTCGGAGGTGATCCGCATAAAGGCGATACGTCTGTTGGTACCCTATTTCTTCTGGGGCATCCCCATGGCCTTCTTGTGGCCTTGGAACACGTGGACTAAACTGTTCTATGGTATCGGCCACCTGTGGTTCCTCCTGATATTGTTTGGCGTATTCACGCTCACCGTCATCCTTCAGATGTTGAATGGCCAGAGAATCAGATTCACAGGGAAATTAGGTTTGTCTCTGATCCTCGCAGGCTATGTGTCTGGGCAGGTATTCTACTATTTCGTTTATAGGGGTGATTTCCTTTGCATCAACAAGATACTCTATTATTTCCCTGCTTTCATGATCGGCTATGTCTGTGCGAAGTTGCGTGTGGGGTGGATGCTGCCCAACTGGGCATACATGACCTTGCCTTTCGTCATACTGGCCCTGTTCGCCTTAGTGTGGTATCCCATCCCATTGCCTTACTGTATTGTCCTCCCGATCAGGACAGTCTTGGCATACGTTATCTGCATCGAACTGCTGATTATTCTGAGTAAGGGTGTCATGTCAGACCGTGTGCGAAAATATGTCCTGGTGATAGAACGGCTCAGTATGGGTCTCTATATCTTTAACCAGATCGTTATGGATACGGTGTTTACGACACCAGTATTGCACCAGTGGTTCGAGGAGCATTGGATAGCGGGCCCGTTCGTGTTGTTCCCCATCGGCTTCTTCCCTCCGTTACTGTTGTCATACATATTCAATAAGTATAAGTGGCTGAAGTGGACGATTGGCGGGTGATTTAATGATATCTGCCAGGTGGAGGTGGGTTGTTTGACTTCCACCGTCTGCGGATATGGTCTGGGATGATGGGAAACATGCCAGATGGTGCCGCTCAGTCGTGAGGAACTGCTTTTCCGTCGTAGGGTAGTGTCGCGTATTCCTAAATCACTGCCTAATTTTCCTAAAGCACTGCTTATCGTGCATGAATATGCAGGATAGATGGAAGATTTATGTATATACTTCCATCTTATATAATACTTGATCCAAAAGGTATTTCTGAGATTTTGATGGAGGTGGAAGTAATTCTTATTATAAAACTTGCAGGTTATAAGAATTTGTTGTATCTTTGCAGTCAGATACTCTAACATCGATCCAATCAAGCCAATGAGACAACTGAAAGTTACACTGATCAACAAGCGGGGTGGGGCAGAGCGCTACACCCGTTATCCTATTGAGGAAGTCATCGACATGATCCGTACGGGCAAGTCCAAGAGCGGTAAGGCCATCGAGGAACTGCCTGAGCGGCCCTGGGTCTGCTTCACCTCTCAGTTGAAGAACATGGACGGCCAGCAGTGGACCTTCGTCTATAACGAGTTGGTGCTGCTGGAGATCAACAACCTGCCAGACCGCAAGACGGCTGTGGAGATCCGCAACGAGGCCGTGCTGATCCCCTATACGCAGATCGCCTTCGTGGGAGCCGACGCCCGTTCCGTGAAGATCGTCTGTCGTGCTGCGGAGCGCAGTCTCTGGAACCGTGAGGAGGGTTACGAGGGCACGGAGGTGGAGCGCTTCCATCTGAATGCCTACGCCAAACTCCACTACCTCTATTCGACGCAGTTGGCTATCCGCGTGGAGAATATCGCGCCCTCCCTGCGCAGCAGTTGTCTGCTGAGTCACGACCCTGACATCTTCTACAACCCGGAATCCGCCTGGATGATCACCACCTCTGATGAACTGGCGGCCGAGCGCCTCTCCCGTATCTCGAGGACGGATGATTTCGGCTCCGATACAGACAACCATATCCTGCCTGGTCTCTCGACGGAGGCTTCGATGCGCCATGAGTATCAGGCCTGCAAGGCCGATGCCCTGGAGGCGTGCCGCCTCGACAAGAAGGAGGACTTTGTGAGTCACTGCCTCGAAGTGCTCGCCTTCAACTGCCATGAGAGTGGTCTGGAGGAGGCTTTCGCCGTCAGGATGACGCTCTACGACAGACGGTTGAACGAGGATGCGGAGTATGTGCAGACCGTCTTCGACTCCCAGTATAGTCAGACGCTGAAATCCACCTGGCCGCTGAAGCACGTCAAACCCTCGCAGTTGCTGACCTTCAGGACGGAGGCCTTCCTCAACTCGCGCTATGAACTGCGTAAGAACGTGATGACGGGTGTCGCCCAGTACCGTGAGAAAGACGGCTACGACTATAAATTCGCTGATCTGACGAAGGAGGTGATGAACACGATGTCGATCCGTGCCCTGAAGGCCGGCCTCGACTCCTGGGACAAGGACATCAAGCGGTACATCGAATCGACGCTGATCCCAGAGTTCGACCCCGTGAACGAGTGGCTGGAACAACTTCCTAAGTGGGACGGGCAGGACCGCGTGACCCTATTGGCGCAGCGCATCAAGACCACTAACCCGCACTGGGACAGTGACTTCCATACGTGGATGCGCTCGATGGTGGCCCACTGGAAGGGTATCGACCGCAACCATGGCAATGCCATCGTACCTTTATTAATAGGTAAGCAGGGCTGTGGCAAATCGACCTTCTGTGGCATCCTGCTGCCAGAGGTCCTGCGCGACTACTATAACGACAAGATCGACTTCAAGAACGATACGGCCATCAATCTCGGTCTGACAAGTTTCGCCCTCATCAACATCGACGAGTTCGACGCGCTGTCGCGGAGTCAGCAGCCCCTGCTGAAATACCTGATATCGAAGTCGGACGTGAAGATGCGTCCCCCCTACGGCAAGGCCTACGAGCAGCGCCGTCGCTATGCCTCGTTCATCGCCACGACGAACAACGTGCGTCCCCTGCCTGATGACAAGACGGGTGCCCGTCGCTTTATCTGTATCCTCGTGGATGGCATGATCGACACCCTGACACCCATCGACTATGAACAACTCTACGCCCAGTTGGTGGCGGAGATCAGCCAAGGTGAGCGCTACTGGTTCGATGAGGCTGACAACGAGCGTATCATCCGTACGAACCGTGCCTTCGAACAGGTGGGGAGCATTGAGAGGATGATAGACCAGTTGTTCCAGCCGTCAGACGGGGCGATGCTCTCCGTCAATGAGGTCGTCAATATCCTGAACGCCACCTACCCGAACTTCCATCGCACGAAGAACATCAACGCCGATGTGGGCAGGGCCCTGAAGTCACTCGGCTACCAACTCCACAAGACGAAGACCTGCCAGATGTACTTCATCGAGAAAAAATAGTTCCTGAATTGTTTGGAGAAGTCAATATTTTCTTCTATCTTTGCAGTTGGAAAATGCTAATCAAAACAAACTTGGAAATATGAGTACTCTTTCCTATAAGGCACGGCTGCGGCTCAAATCCATGCTGCATCCCATCAGGTCGCTCAAGGCATTGTATTTCATCCACAACATTGAGCATACGGACCAATGGTACCAATTGATTGATACCGATCCCAAAAAGGCTATAGAGATGAAGTGGAACCGCTTTTACAGGGAGAAATTCCCATGGAAGAACCCGCGGACACTGAATGAGAAGGTTACTTGGATGGAGGTGATGACGGACACTTCAAAATGGACGGAATACACGGACAAGTATGAGGTGCGCAAGCATATTGAGAGCCTCGGACTCAAGGACATCCTCACGGAATGCTATGGTGTATGGGATCGTGTGGAGGATATCGACTTCGACAAACTCCCTGATAAGTTCGTCTTAAAATGTACCCACGATTGCGGCAGTACCGTTATCATCCGCGACAAGAGCAAGATGGACAAGGAGAAAGTGCTAGGTTTCTTGGGAAAGTGCGTGTCCAAGAGATATGGCTATGCCTCTTGTGAGCCTCACTATACATCGATCAAGCCACGGTTGATGGCAGAAAGTCTGATAGAGATGGACAACACTTCGGAGTTCTCCTCAGAGACCACTGTCGATCACAAGATCAGATGCATAGACGGCAAGGCCCAGTATGATATGGTTTGCTATGATCGCAGTCTGGAAAGCGGCAGTGGAGGTCATAAGACCGTCTATGATCTGTACGACATCCATACATGGCAGCCCATGCGTCAGTATCTGGCTGACCCTGGCGTAGCATATAAGAACGTGCCGCGTCCGGAGAATCTGGAAAAGATGATAGAAATAGCAGAGAAGATTGCCCAGGGCTTCCCTCAAGTGAGAGTTGACCTGTACAACGTGAAGGGGAAGATCTATTTCGGTGAGATGACATTCTATGCCTTCTCTGGCATGAACAACCACTTCACCATGGAATTCCAGAGAATGATCGGCGACAGGATCAAACTGCCGGAAGTGTAGTAATCTGCTGTTTATGGGAATGACTGCGGCATCGACACCCAACAAAAGATTGGAGTGGATTGATTGGATGAAGGCCTTAGGCATTTATCTGATGGTCTTGGGTCATTTCTATTCCATTGGAGAGAAGCAGATATACGTGTTTCATGTTCCATTGTTCTTTGTCATTTCCGGTATTCTCTGCAAGAAGGAGAGTGACCAGGGAATATTCTGGAAGAAATTGTGGTACAACCTCGTGGTTCCCATGCTGATCATGGCTGTTGTCAATTTCATTTATGCCTGTATCCTGCAGTTCCTGGATGGGACATTGGAGTTGAAGACGTTCTACTGGTTTGTCCGTAATGTCCTGTTTGGCATGGTTTCCGGGTATGGAGCCCTATGGTTTATTCTGACGCTGGTGGTACTGAAGGTCATTTTCCAGTACTGTTCGTCAAAAGTATTGTTTTATGCTCTTGTAGCAGTGATGCTGTCCTTGGCATACGTCTATCATCATTCCGATTTGTCTGGCTATCCGTTTTTCCTGAATGCTCCAAATACTGTCATCGACGTATTCATAGCCTATCCGTTCTTTGCGCTTGGAGTTTTTGCACGCCACTTCAAGAGTCTGTTGAACGGGTGGAGCAATAAGGTGACGCTCGTGTCTGCTGTAGTCTTCGGATTGCTCCTTGTCTGGCTTAGTGACCTTAACAACAACTATGTTGCGATGTATAAGTGTGATTATGGTGGTGATATGTTGTGGTTCCTTGTGGGCGGTGTTGCTGGCAGTATGATGATCTTTGCTGTCTCCAAATTGCTTGGACATGCATCAATGCCCATTACTATCATTTCAAGAGGTACAATCATCATACTGGGATTTCACAGGCTATTCATAGATTTGATCAGGGTATTCCTTCCTGCATCATATCTTGATATATTCCTTGCTGCCGTTATTGTTTTGCTGTTCATCCCATTGATCACAATGGCAGAAAGGTATTTCCCTCTTTTGGTGGGGAAATACAGGATCAGCAGGAAGTGATATGGGGTGTGCCAGCGTATCTTGTCGTCAGAGACTCTCTAACGCTACGAAGAAATTCTTTGCATAGGTCTCTTTGTCAAAGAGTCTGGCACGTTCAAGGGATGCTTCCGCCATTTGTTTCCGCTTTTCCGGATGCCCATAGAGGTCGAGGATGGCAGAGGTAAGGTTGTTGATGATATTGTCTTTTTCGACGATGGTGGCTACGCCCTCACAGATCTCAGGAATGCCACCGCTTCTCGTAGTGATCAGCGGCAGACCTGCTGCCATCGCCTCAACAACTGTCAGACCGAAAGGCTCTTCCCACATAGACGGTAAGACGGCAATATCTGCTAACTGCAGGTAATCTGGCACCTGATGGTATGGAATGAAACCTGTAAAGACGATTCTGTCTTCGATAGCCTTCGCCTTGTCTTTCAATGAACGAATAAATGCATCCTCATTCTTTGCATTGTCAAAGAAAGAACTGCCCAGGATCATTAATCTGATCTGCGGAGTGCCTCTGAGTTGGAGCAAGGCATCTATCAACTCGGAGACACCTTTCTCTTTATTAATGCGACCACTATATACGATGACAAAGTCATCCTCAGAGAAACCTAATGCTTTGCGGCTGACGGAGGAGATAGCCTTAGGGGAGAATTTTCTTAGGTCGATACCGTTGTGGATGGTCTGTATCTTGCTGCTTGGCTGGATACTGGCAACCCTTCCCTTGATATAGTCAGAGACAGTCAGTATCTTTGTAAGGGCGTTGAATATGACATCGTGATAGCGTGACTGCGAATGAAGCAACTCATTATGAAGGTGTAGGATGAGGTTCTGATATCCTCTTTGAGAGAGTTTATAGGCATAGCCTGGGCAGTTCTCCAATAGGATATAGTCATATTCCTGCTTCTTGAGTTTTGCATAGACCTTTTCAAAATAATATTCAATGAAATAGTTGTAGTACTCACCCGAATGGAGGTGGCCATACATTTTTCTTGCTATTCTGGCTTTGAGACTTGTGACATCTATATAGACGTAGTGATTGACATCAGAGGCAAGTGCAACCTCTTTCTTGACCTGAGGATCCCATGGGCTATATACGGTCATATCGTGCAATTTCTTCCTGCTATTATAATCCAGATAGAAATCAATCAGATTCTCCACCGCTCCTCCTTGCACGGCAGGAATGGGGAGCATGCCACAGGTTAGAATCGCTATCTTCATAATTTGTAATTATTTCATTTTACTTTTGCCTAATTTCCAGATGATGCGGTCTTTCCATTGGTAGTATTTGGTCATCAGTGATTGGTCGCGACAAAAGTAACGAAGTCGGAGGTTGATGAAATGCTTGGGATAGTCAATGACGGCTCTGGGGGTTACCAGGAAATGACTGTAGTCTGTGACATGGTCCTTCATGAATCCCCGATGCTGGAAATGGGCATAAAGGGATTCTCTTTTCTCTAACTGGCCGTGGTTGAACCGTAGCATATACAGTTTGTTGTCGATATGCTCAAAAACCACCTGTTTCCATCCCCGGTTCAGACTACAGAAATGATAAGCCTCCTTAGGACGGGAGATGTTATCGAAAGGCCATTCGAGCCAGCAGTCTTCTGGATGACAGCCACGCCACTTGTCACCAAACCCCTTGTAGTCGTATTCGTCGAAATAGGCTGATTTCTTTTTCGTAAAGGCATCTTTATAACTGACGTATCCATCAACTTCCTTCATAAAGAAGGTGTTGGTATAATCGTCATTGTGGTAAAGCGTGAAATGTCCAAAGCCACTGATCATCTTGTAACGGGATAATACGCCGTCGGTCATAAAATGACGAATGTCACCATAGACAACATCCAAGTCGCCCCAGCCCCAGAAGTCGTAACCTTTTATGTAATCAGAGAATATATAGGCAAAAGCAGGGCGATAGTCGCATATCTTATATGGACGGTCAAGGACGATAGGGAAATCGAATTTTTCCTGTACCATCTGCCTGTAATCGGCAAAGGTCATCTTATGTACCATAATATTCTTGGCTGGCTCCACATCACAGTCTGTAAAAAACAGGAAGTCTATATCTGGGTTGCGGAGTGCTGAGGCTCGCCACATCTTGTATTGTGAAGGCAGGGTGCCAAAATAAGGGAAAAAGACAACGACAGATTTCATTCTTACTTATTATTAAATGATATACGTTGGAGAATCTTATAAATGGTAGGCTTGCGCGCAACGAAATACTTCATGCCAGTGGTGAACTGGAAAAGTGTCAGGAAATAGACAATAAGCAGTGGGATATAAGTTGCTGCACCATAGACTACTAATGACAGCATTGTGCCAGCATGTTTCTCGATGATGGCATATTTGAGCCACAGCGTAAGAACAGAAAAAACAGCAAAGAGAATGTAATAGGGAACCATGCCTCGCCAGAAGATCCATACACTTTTGTGGAATCCCTGCGAAAAGAGATAGTAAGGTTTCCAAAAGACACTGATAAAGAAATAACTGATAATCTTTCCTAATAAAATACCAACGATGCCATAGGTGGGAGCAAGCAACAGGGTGACAGTAAGATTAATGATCAATTCAGCCCAATTTGCCCAGACATCAGAGAATAACCCTGCAGACCCTAAGAAAATATAAACTGCCGCAGGCTGTAAACGAGTAAACAGGTTGAATATGAGTAGATAGACAATCACTTCGCTCAATTGATACTGTTGTCCCAGCCAGCAGCCTAAGAAGGGCTGGAGGAACATCAACAGGGAGAAGATAACAAAGCCTAACAGTAAAAAACGTGTTGCCGTCAGTTCCCAATAGACTTTCATGATGTTGTTCTCGTTCCCCTCGGCTAACAGGTTCCCAACACCGGCACTCAGACCTTCGGATAGGATATTGACTAAATAGACAAGTTTGTTGACAATCATGGTATAATTGCCATAGTAGGCAACCTTAATGACAGATACGAACATACCCACCATGATCTCGTCACTATGATAAAGGATGAAGTCCTTCATCTTCTGAATAAATATCTGACGGGTCTTCCTCAGGACCTCCGGGTATTTCTTCAGATTCTCGCGACCATTTTTCAAGTTGATACTGAGCCAGGGGTACAGTTGGCGGATCCGATAGTTGAAAACGATGATGCCTATAATAGTAAAAATCAGGCCAACGACCACCCATAGCCATAGATTACGGTAACAGTAGGCTAATATGATCTGGGTAACGCTTTGGGCTATGCTAATAGTCTGGAAATAGGCACTCACCAGATATTGTTTCTGATTAGCACTGACCAATAACTGTCTGTAGTTATATACGTAGCCCGCTACTGAAGATGCCAAGAAGGAGTAAAAAGCAAAATAAACCAGAGGAAGTCCGGTCGTCAGATTGTCAAACCACCATGGGAAGAAAAGGCTCACTATAAGACCAAGGACTCCAATGGTGGCTCCGATACAACGATAGAGAAAAGCCAGCATTGACATCACTTCGTTGATCTTCTCATGGTTATCCTCTTGAAGCGGCTTATAGAGGAAATAGACTATGCTGGTACCTATGCCTAATTCTGCCACGCTGAGGAACGTCATGATGTTCATGAGCATACCTGTCAGGCCGATAAACTCAGCGCCAAGACAGTCTAAGAAGATCTTTCGTGAAAAGAAGGCGAGGAACAACGAGAGAATGTAGAAGATCATTCCCACTTTGATGTTCATCACGCTTCTATGCACCCGCTCACTCATGTCGTATGTTCCGTATGGATGAAATCGGTATTCTTATGATCGATATGCAGGACATTCTTCAGCATCCTCAACACTAATCCGGGGATGGCAAGGACCTTGGCAAAGGAACGGAAACGCAACTGGCTGGGGAGTGCAATAAACAGTGATATGGCTAACAGGCCAAAGAGAATCCACCACTTCTCGCACCAATCGGGCACAATCACTGTCATCAGAATGGAGATACCCGCTAAAAGGACGATCAGGATGGAGCGGGGTATTAAGGCTTGTTGAATGGTTTTATCTACGAAGTTGATATTCCCATGGATGATGGCATGGGGTATTTTAGGAAGATTACTGAGCAGACTTTGTATCTGGGCTGTCATCCAACGCATGCGCTGACGCTGGAAATTATCCTGATTACTCACCTTCTCATCGAAGACATGGATGTCTGGTGCGTATTTGATGAATACCTCCTGCTGAAGCAGTAAAGCCTCCATCTCGCGATCTTCACCAGCAGTCTTTAATTCGAAAACATTTTTCTTAAACAAATCGTATTTAAAACACATGCCAGAGCCAATCAGGGCAGATGATAGCCCTAAGCGATTATGGGCTTTACGGAAGATGGTATTGTTGATTTCCTCGCTGGCTCCATCCAGAACGGCTACGTCGTTGTTGGCATTCTTGGCACAACGGTGGCACTGGATGGCATCATAAATCGTACATAGGATATTTAACTGGGACAGGAAGTCTGGTCGTACCACATTGTCGGCATCTAAGATGACTACATTGTCAAAGTCTCCCTGTACCTCATTGATGGCATATTGCATAGCCTTGGCCTTGGAACTCTTTTCAAATGTAGGCGTTAGCAGAGTAATGGGCATCTTCTTGAGAATGCCGTTAGTCTCTGGTTGCATGTGATCAGAAATAACCGCAACAGTATAGAGGTCTGATGGGTAGTCCTGTAAAAGAAACTGTTCTACGGCATTGATGATGACACGATCCTCTTTGTAGGCAGGATAGAGAATCAGGAAACGCGCCATTTTCTCTTTGAGTGCAGCCGCATGAATGGCTATTCGATCTTCTTTGTCGTAAAATAATGAGATGATGGCAAAGAATACGACGTATGCCACAGAACAGGCGATGATACACCACAATACGATCTCGCAGGTATGTATAATAGACCAAATCACTTTTTTGTTCTTTTTAGTAGTTTAATGTTGAAAATACGCCAGAGACTGACGAAAGGAGAGCGCAGGAAAGTCTTGTCCCACATCTCATCAACCAAGTAGTCTGGTGTGGCTATGGCAAAAACAAATAGGGCGATGGAACCAAGAATCCACCATTTAAGGGCCATGGTAAGGTATATGAATGGCAGGACAACACTCATAAGCATGATGATACCCACCATAGTGGTGCGAGGAATCAGCATCCATTGGATAATTTTGTCTGCCAAGTCGTATTGCTTCCTGAAGATGGCACCAGGGAGAAACTTGATGTTTCGCAAAAGATTCTGGAATTGTTGGGCTGCCCAACGTCCACGCTGTTCGTTCAACTTGATCGTGGTGCGCTTCTTCTCACCATAAACAAAAATGTCATCAAAGTAGTCAATGAAATATTCCTGACGTAATAAGAGCGCCTCTAATTCCTTGTCTTCACCAGCCGTTCTGGCCTTCATGACATTGGTTTTAAACCATGCAAAATCGTATGCTGTACCAGAACCCGCCAAGGCTGAGGATATGCCTAAGTTGATATGGCCACGGCGGAAAATAGCATTGTTGATTTCCTCGAAAATGGCATCCATACGCGCGGTAGCCGTATCTCTGTTTCTTGAAATACAGTGCATCTGGATGGCTTTGGTGGCTGCTGTCTCAAAAGCATCGTTCACTTTCATGAGGAAATCCTGCTCTACAATATTGTCGGCATCCAAAATCAACGCGATGTCGTAAATCTTAAACTCAGGGAGGTTCAGGATGGCATATTGGAGTGACTTCGCCTTAGTACTCTCAGCAAAGTCAGGGGTCAGGAGCGTAATAGGGTATTGTGCCAGACGCATATTGGTCATTTCGCTCTGATGATCGGAAATGACAGTTATATCAAACATACGCTGTGGATAAGCCTGACTTAATACAGAAATGACAGTCTGCTCTATGACATCATCCTGTTTATGAGCAGGTATCAGAACGACTATTCGGTTTTGTTTCTTGGCTTTCTGGGCTTCATTGTTACGATTAAACAATGCTGCAACGGCAAAGACACCAAGATACAGGACCGTTCCTGCTGTCATAATGAACAAGAACCAGTCTATGATATATAATATGAGCCAAAAATCCATGATATTTATATTTTTGATGAAGATTCTTGCGTCCCGTTGGTAGCAAGCGAGCAATGCTCGAGCGGAACATTGAAAATGAAGTCGCGGATACCACGTGATGTGGCTGATAGTAACCTCCAATCGCCGTAAATAGCGTGTTTAAGAATATCTTTTGGAACAACTATGACAATCAAATAACAGTATGCTAGCCATTTATTAATGCCTTTGTAGTTTCTTTTAACGAGCAGTGGTCTGTTGCGCGTAATATAATAGGTACGAAGCGGACTGTTTTGGCCAGTGGCCTGACTTTCCTTGTGGTAGATCGTGCATTTTGGTTCATACCAGATTTGATAACCAGCCCTTGTGAACATCATAGACCAGTCCAATTCCTCATAATAGAGGAAATAGCATTCAGGCATGACACCCACCTTGTCAATTGCCTCCCGTTTGATGAGCATAGCAGCCCCATGGGCGTAGGGCGTAGGGTGGGCTTCCTCGTATTGGCCTTTGTCTTCTTCACCAAAGCCAATGGCCTGATTCCGAACGGTGACCCTGGAAAGAGGGGTGTAACCAGCATATTGAATAGGATGATTACCCCAGGCAAAGCGTATCTTGGGGCAGACAATACCAATATTGGGAGCAGAGTCTAATCTGTCAATCAGTGACTGAACATGGAATTCCTTGAAAACAGTGTCGTTATTGATGATGAAGAGGTATCTTCCATGTGCTGCCTGAATACCTAAGTTGTTGCCACCTGCATAGCCGAGATTCTTTTCACTTCTGATAACCGTAACATTGGGGAATTGCCGTTCTATCTCTGTTGCTTCATCACTTTTTGATGCATTATCTACTACAATCACCTCCATTTTGTCATTGAAGGGGATGGTCTCAATCAATGCACAGGTGTCTTTCAGCCCGTTGTAATTGATGGTGATAATGGATAATTCACACTCTTGATGCAAGTTTCTTTTCCAACTTTAAACGTTTCTTTTCCTCTTGCTTTGCTAACAGATTATTCTCGTATTTAATCCATTCCGGTTCAATATAAGGTAAGAGATAGACAATGGTCAGGCCACCATAAAAAATCAAGCCATTAGGGAACTGCATTAGTACCTGATTCGCGTAACCACCTAATTGGATTGCGACAAAGGCACTACAAAGTCCTCCTCCTATACCCATGAGTGATTTGCTCTTCAGTCTAAACAGAACAATTCTACATGCTCCACCAAACATCATGAGTGTGATAATAATAAAGAGGGTAATACCAATGCGCCCAGTTCTCAGCCAAATATATACGTATTCTGAGTCTGGGGGGATTGTCGCCATCAAATTGTATTTGTTGTTAGCCGGTACTTCTTTATATCCCATACCAAGTCCGATACCCCATGGTGCGTCTTGCATGTACTTTCTCATGGTCTCTTGGTTGATATCTCTAACTTTGGTTGATGCATCACTCTTGTTAAATGCAGAACGCATACGGCGAATTTGCTGATTGCCATTCGCAATATTGGTAAAGGCTAAAAAGATAAAGAATAATGCACCGACTATGGCGGCAGGAATAGCAATCTTAATAGATTTTGATAGCACAAGATAGACTGCGAATCCTCCTGCCATACAGAAAATGGCTGTTCTGGTACCGGAAGCAAACATACTTTTAATCACTAATAAAGCGATAATAATAAATAGCCATCTTTCCCATTTTATTTTAGTTGTAATGCCAATGATGAGAAAGGCAACTGCTGATGCGGCGGCATTACAGCCGTAGTTGGCCGCATCGCTGAATGTTGAAAAATAACGAATCAGAGTGCCTCCTTGGATAATGTGTGTTGGTCTTCCTCTACCATATAAAAAACTATTTTCTGCTGGTGTTAATCCAATATTCTGTTGTTTCCATGTCCAAATGGCAGAGAAAAGGGATAGGAGTGCCCACACTATCAGATATTTTTTCAATATTTCTGGTGAGGAAATGTAAATGGAAAAAACCAGGAAGATATATAACAGTTGAAATGCCATCATACGAGCGCCAGTGTACCAGGCTCCTATGTTGATGCCTAAACCGCAGGTGTCGTTTAATATCTCTATTGTGCAAAAACTACACCAAACGACTAAAGATAATAACATGACATTACCAACTCTCTCAAAATGCGGATTTTGCCTGGTATCAATGATGGCGATGGCCAGCAATATGATTTGCAAGATTTCATTATAAAGAGACATGGGACCAGGAGGATTGATACCATGCATTTGAATGAAATAATTGACAAATATCAATACCCAAAACGTAAACATCCTCCATGTAAATGCCACATATACAAACAGTACAAGAAATGGCAAAAGACATACAACAGCAAAAGCGGGGAAACCTGCTGTTATAAATTCATAAATGGCAAGTAAAAACAGGAGAAAGAGTAACAGGACTCTTCCTCCGTTTTCATGAGTATATTCTGTAAAACTATTAGATAATACTCTTGCCATAGAAAGATTATTTAGCGTGGTTATTCTCTACTGCCGTCAGACCCATCTGAGACATTCTATATACAAAGTTATTGAATTTTGTATATGGTGGTAATTGACCCACAAATTCCTCAACAGCATATCGTTGAGCCTCAGTCAGATACATAAAGAGCGTGTCTTTGTTTTCCAACTGTGACTGGAGTTCCTTGAGCGCTTTCTGATCCACATCCTTCCAAGTACGGTTAGCACGGGTGACCATCAGATTGATAGTTCCCATATTCAACAATGCTGGTGGAATGGAATGGTCGTCCAGATTCGGGTATTCAACAATGGCGATCTCATTCGGCATAATATCTGGACAGATGTCTTTAATATCCTTGGCCATAATGAAACGACTGTCCTCAGCAAGGAAGTCCTCGTCGTAGGTTAAGCGACGAACCTGTAAACCTATGGAAATCCAGTAGTTCTCCAGTTCCTGAGCCAGATAACTCTTACCGTTAGCAGCATCTGTAGAAATCAGATTAAGCACATTTTGCTGACCTTCCTTGAAGTGGGGGAGAAGGGCCTTGCTCAACTGGCGCATGGCCATGTCGGCAATGGTCTTGTTGAAGCGGCGATAACGCAAGGTACTTTCCTTCGGGAAACAGCCCATGACAGGAATCTTGGTAATACGCTCGGAACGCATACGGTCGCGAAGGGTGCGGTCCAACAACTCAATGATAAAGAAGTAGAGGGCTGTCAGCATAAATGTCAACAAGAATGCTCCCAGCAGGATCATCATGCGGTTGGTAGGCTGGGCATTCATCGGGAACATTGGCGGATTCAGCACACGCAATGTGGCTGTGGTCATCTGTAAGTTCTTCTGGCGCAAACGGGCAGCATTCAAGGCTTTCAGCATCTCCATATAGTTGCCCTCAATAAAACTGATATGGCGATCCTTACGAGCAATCGTAGCACCAATTGGAGCATAATAGAGAATTTGCTTATCCAGATTCTGGCGCATGATGTCTTGGGCGGTTAATTCAGCCTTTGTCTTTTCTAAGAGCATAACCAGTTCAAGCCATCTGCTAATCATGTCATTAGCCTTGACACCTGTCTCGGTACTATATGTTCCGGCTTCTATATCCTTGACAAGGCCTCGTACATTATCCGTAGCATCTTGCAACATCCGCTCTGCTTTAGCAAGTTCTTGTTGAGACTCCACACCACTGCCACCACCTTCACTGCTCATTAAACGAAGGTTGGAGATACGAGATTGGATTCTTGATATATCTGTTATTTGATTGGTAAAATCCTTATTGGCTCTAATGATTTTGGCGCGGTCACCTAACTGGCGTTCCAAATAATCCATCAGCGCTCGTGTAGTAGTCATGTTTTTTAACAATTCGTTGTCGGAAGTCTGTTGAGTCGCGTCCAGGCCTGTAAGGGCTTTGGTTTGCTCTGCGTAATTGATGATGCGCTTTTCCACGTTGTAACGTATCAGGTCGTCCTCAGCACCAGTCAAGATACGATAAAGACGAGCCACCTCTCGCTCAAAGAACTTGATAACGTTGTTGGTTTCTCCATAACGCAATTGTGCATATTGACGGGCAAATACTTCATTGAGAATGTCCAAAGTGTTATAAGTGATACCAGCATCATTTGATGAATAGCCAATATCAATAATATCACTTCTTTGTAGTTGGAGAACTTTTAGACGACTGGTAATACTGTTGATGCCAAACCATTGATGATAATTTGTCAACCCGAAAATATAGTTGTCCTGCGAAGGACGTTCGTATGCTTTCAGATTGGCGTACGTCGCAGCCTCGCTATTATGATTGATCAGTGCCTTGACATCCGCTGGTACACTATTATTGAGTTGACGGAAATGCTCAGCAGAGATATAGTTGTTGTCTTTATTGACGTTACCATACATCATACAGCGGGCAAACAGACGAAGAGACACCTCATGAATGGTTACGTCTGTGGTAATCAACAACATGAGGTTTGTCATGTTTGTTTGTGACTGTCCGCCAGCCGATCCAATTCCACCTTCAATGTTGTAACCTGTGATCATACCCGTATAGATGGTCGTGTTCGCATCATAAACACGTTCCATGTTACGCGTCATGAACCATGCCACCACTAAGGCTATCAGCGGCAAAATGATGAGATACCAACGGATCTTGTACAGGAACCTGACTATATATCTGAATAAATCCATAACTTTTGTCTTTTGGGTTAATTATTTTTGTTTCTTTGCAGCCTTGGCAGCAGCCTTTTCTGCTTTCTTTTCTGCCTTTTCTAAGGCTTTCATCTTCTTTTCACTTTCATTGACAGCCTTTTTAATGCGCTTCTCTACAGCCTTATTTTCTTTGGCAATATCTTTTTCGGACTTGCTGACTGCTGCATCAAGCGTGATTTCTGTTGTGGAGTTGGTAATAATAGGTGTATGAGTCAATATCTCTAAAGTGACGATATCTGTTGTTATCGTAGTTTGCAAATCTTGATAATTCCGAACTTGCGCACCTTCGTGCTGTTTGGTCCATGCAAAATCCTCAATGGACATATTGCCGTTCTCAAAATCCTCTCGATTCAAAGCACCGGCTCCTTGATACGCTGCTGATACTTCACCCAATGTTTTCAGGGTTACCAAATTATTTGTGATCTTGATATAGAGTGTTGCAATTTGCATCTTTAACTGATCAAATGCAACATCTTTGGCTATTATGGCCTGATCAACTTCTAATTTTTTACGCTTGACTGCAGCGGTCAGATCCAAAATGTCCTCCAAAGGGACAGACAAGTTGACACCCACATTCCAATAACTCTGTTCTGAACCTTGGAATTGGTAGATGGTCTGGTTATAAGAAGAACTGTTATTTCCCCACATGTCTGTCATACCATAACTATAACTGGCGTGACCATACAGATAGGAAAAAATATGCCTTTTCTGTTTGGCAACCTCTGCCTGTGCAATCTGTCTGGCTTTTTCTAAGGACATGATCTGTGGATTAGCCTTGGCGTTTTCAAACAGAATTGACAATGGCGGCAGATGGAACTCCGAAAAATTGATATCCTTTTCTTTGCTGGAGTCAAAGAATCCTGCAGCAATACCACTTTCGTCGAACTGACCGAAGGCAGTGGTGCTTATTCCTGCAGTTGCTACAACAAACAATAGCCTTTTTAACTTATTCATTATGATAGTTTTATATTCTTATACGTTTTCTTTCTGTACGAATGCAGTCAGGGTACGGAAGATAATCTTCATATCCAACATGAAGTTGTAAGTCTGGCCATAGGTGATGTCTAACTGCTTGCGCTCTTCAGCACTCATGTTGCCACCTTTGCCACGATCCTCCACCTGCCATAGACCAGTAAGGCCAGCCGGAGCCATGAAGCGGTCAATGCTGGAATCCACAGTGAGTCTCTCTGCCTCATAAAGAGGTAGCGGACGATTGCCCACGATGGACATGTCGCCTTTCAATATGTTGAAGAGTTGAGGCAACTCGTCAATGCTATATTTACGGATAAAGCGGCCCACCTTTGTGATACGCGGGTCGTTCTCTATCTTGACAAAGGCACTGTCGTTCTCTTCCTTTTTCTCCTTGTTGAAGTCGGACTCTGCCACCACAAAGTCGTCTCCTACCAGCATTACTTCCTCGTCGCTAATCATCATGTCGGATTCCATGCCCATACTCATCATCATCATCTCAGCCTCTTCACCAAGGGGAGCGGTAATGACGCTCTGATGATCCTTGTCTTCCTCGCTCTTTTCTGCATATTGGTTGCCGGCCTCCTTGGCGACTTCCTTCAGACGTTGTTCAGCATCGGCATACATGGAACGGAACTTCAGGAAGTTGAAGATGGTGTAGTTGGTCCCTACGCGTTTAGACTTGAAGATGATCGGACCCCTGCTCTCCAGTCTGATGGCAATCGCTGTCAGGATGAAGACGGGGGAGAGGATAATAATAGCCAGGGCCGAGAAGAAAATATCGAAGAGACGCTTCCAAAGAGGAATCTTGAAGCGAAGGATACGATGTCTGGACGGCGCATCATCGAATAACATGCCTTCGCGATCGGCGATAAACTGAATCTTCTTGTTCAGTTCCGTAATGGAAGCATGAGAGTCTATGGTGTCGTTGATACCGCACTTCTGATACATCTTCCGGTCGTCCAGCGTCAACTGGTGAGTGAGCAGGATGACATAGATGTTCTTACACTTCTTTTTCAGATAGGTGATGGCCGTGATATCTTCTGCCTGAACATTCTGCTCATAGAAAAGAATGAAATGCTCATTGCGGACATGAGGAGCACAGACTGATGCCGCATCCTTGTAGTTGGTGGTATATTGTACCAGCCGTCCGGGAATATACTTCAGCCGCTCCTGCGTCTCAGGATTGTTACCAAGATAAACTACACCTATCATATTATATGATCAGCCTGATTAGGGGATGATTTTCTTGACACGGATCTTCAACTCCATGGGGTTGAAAGGCTTGACGATGTAGTCTTCGGCACCGATTTCCAGCAAGCGGATGCGCTCACTGGTGGAGTCCTCACTGGACAGCATGATCACAGGGATGTGCTGGAATAGTTCATTCTGCTTAATCCACTCCAGGAAATCGTCGCCTCTCATGCCCGGCATGCGGATGTCGGAGATAATCAGGTCTGGAGTATTGCCCGCCTGAAGCCATTTGACTCCTTGCAGCCCGTCGGGTAACCATTGTACGTCATAGTCACTCATCAGGTAAATGGAGAGAACCTTCGCAATGGTCTCTTTGTCGTCAAGTATTAGTATTTTTTTCTTCATATATGAATTGGTTTTATTCGGCAATAGTACTATTCTAAAGTGCAAAGGTAAACAAAATATTTTAATTGAACACAAAATATTGTAAAAAAATCACTTTTTTTCGAAAAAATGTTGGTTGTATGAAAAAAAATGGGGAAATTTGCGTGAAAACCGTAGTATAAATAGAGATTATTCATTATTATTATGGCAAACAGATATCTTTTAGGTTTTGATGTCGGCAGTTCTTCAGTGAAGGCATCATTAGTCAACGCCGACAGTGGCAAGTGTGTAGCAACGGCTTTCTATCCAGAAAAGGAAGCCCCCATTACAGCAGTGAAAGCCGGATGGGCAGAGCAGGATCCACAGATGTGGTGGGATAATGCTAAGTTGAGTTTGAAGAAAATCATGGTTGAGGCTGGTGCTTCGGCTGATGAGATTAAGGCCATCGGTATTTCTTACCAAATGCACGGATTGGTCTGCATCGATAAAAACTTAAAGGCACTTCGTCCTTCGATCATTTGGTGTGACTCCCGTGCCGTCCCGTATGGTGAGAAAGCCTTCAAAGACCTTGGAGCAGACCAGTGTCTGAGTCATCTCCTGAATTCTCCGGGTAACTTCACGGCCGCTAAGTTGGCATGGGTGAAGGAGAACGAGCCTGACCTATATAATAATATATATAAGGTGATGCTGCCTGGTGATTATATCGCCATGAGACTTTCTGGTGTGGCTAATACCACGGTCAGCGGCCTGTCAGAAGGTATGTTCTGGGATTTCAAGAACAACCAGGTGGCTGATTTCCTGATGAAGTACTATGGGTTCGATCAGAATCTGATTGCTGACATCGTTCCCACATTTGCAGAGCAGAGTGTGGTCAGTGCAGAGGCTGCTGCAGAACTGGGTCTGAAGGCAGGTACGCCTATTACCTATCGTGGCGGTGACCAACCGAACAATGCCCTGTCATTGAATGTGCTGAATCCTGGTGAGATTGCCGCTACGGCTGGAACGTCAGGGGTCGTATATGGTGTGCTGGGTGAGGTGAACTACGACAAGCAAAGCCGTGTGAATACCTTCGCTCATGTGAATCATGCTGCAGATCAGACCCGTCTGGGTGTGCTCCTCTGTATCAACGGTACGGGTATCCTGAATGCGTGGACGCATCGTAATATCACGCCGGAGATTGGCTACGCTGAGATGAATGACTTGGCTGCAACTGTACCCATCGGCAGTGAGGGCGTGACGATGATCCCATTCGGAAATGGTGCTGAGCGTGTCCTTGAGAATAAGGAAATTGGTTGCTCGATTAATGGTCTGAATTTCAACAAGCACAATAAGGCTCATCTTGTCCGTGCAGCCCAGGAGGGTATCGTCTTCTCGTTCTGCTATGGTATGGAGATTATGCAGCAGATGGGTATGGATATCAAGAAGATTCACGCTGGTAAGGCCAACATGTTCCTGAGTCCGTTGTTCCGTGATACACTGGCTGGCGTGAGCGGTGCTACCATTGAACTCTACGATACCGACGGTTCGGTAGGTGCTGCCAAGGGCGCTGGTATTGGTGCTGGTATATATGCTAATGCAGATGAGGCCTTCGCCTCCCTTGAGAAACTGCAGGTGATTGAGCCGGATGCTAAGAACCGTGATGCATATCAGGCTGCCTATGCTGCATGGAAAGCAACTTTGAAAAAGAATATTTAATCAATTTTCATTATATAATCAACACAATTATGGCAAAAGAGTATTTTCCGTTTACTGGTAAGATTCCTTTCGAGGGAAAGGATAGTAAGAATGTGATGGCTTTCCACTATTACGAGCCGGAGAAGGTCGTGATGGGAAAGAAGATGAAGGACTGGCTGAAGTTCGCAATGGCCTGGTGGCACACACTGGGTGGCGCCAGTGCAGACCAGTTTGGTGGTCAGACTCGCTTTTACGAGTGGGACAAGGCTGCTGATCCCGTTCAGCGCGCCAAGGACAAGATGGACGCCGGCTTCGAGATCATGGATAAACTCGGTATTGAGTATTTCTGCTTCCACGATATTGACCTCGTTCAGGAGGCTGATACCATTGCAGAATATGAGGAGCGCATGAAGGCTATCACCGACTATGCTCAGGAGAAGATGAAGCAGTTCCCCAATATCAAGTTGCTCTGGGGCACCGCTAACGTATTTAGTAACAAGCGCTATATGAACGGTGCCTCTACCAATCCCGACTTCGACGTGGTGGCCCGTGCTATCGTCCAGATCAAGAACTCTATTGACGCCACTATCAAACTGGGTGGTACCAACTATGTGT
>JAFRMM010000194.1 GCA_017430675.1 Prevotella sp. | reverse complement strand
GCATTCCGCTCAACGTGATTGAGCGCCTGAGCCATCATCCCAACATCGTGGGACTGAAGGATTCGGAGAACAACGTGCCCCGGCTGGAAGAAGCCCTGAAACTCTTTGCCGACCGCGAAGACTTCTCTTACTTCTGCGGATGTGCCGCCAATTCTGCCGTTTCGCTGAAGAATGGTGCCGACGGCATTGTGCCGAGCGTGGGCAACTATCTTCCGAAAAAATACCAGGATCTCTACGAGGCCGGCATCAATGGCAACATGACTGAATGCGAGCGGCTGCAGCAAGAGACCATCGAAATCGGCAAGATCAATACGGCGGGCCTCACCTTGGGCGAAAGTCTGGCTGGCCTGAAAGTCATCATGAAGATGTGCGGCCTTTGCGAGGAATACATGCTGCCGCCACTGACCGAACTGCAGCCTGACATTACCGCACGCATCCGCGAGCAGGCTACCCCCGTCGTTAATAATCTCTAACCTATTTACTGTATCTTGCTGTGCCACAGCAACTCATAAATCAACCAAAACCCTAACCTTACAATGAAACTCCACTGGATTGATATGGTCATCGTCATACTGTCGCTCCTGGCGGCAGTCGGCGTTGGCGTCTGGTTCTCGCGCAAGCAGAACTCCACCAAAGCCTACTTCGCGGCCAACGGCAGCGTGCCCGCCTGGGCGGTAGGCATGTCTATGTTTGCCACCATCATCTCAAGCGTCACCTTCCTCGCCTATCCGGGTGCAGCCTACGGCGGCAACTGGATTCTGCTCGTTCAGGGCCTGATGGTGCCTATCGTGCTTGTCGGAATGATTTGGTTTATCGTGCCGTTGTTCCGCCGCGTTATCCGGCTTTCCACCTACGAGTATTTTGAGCGCCGTTTCGGGGCTTTGGCACGCTATTACAGTTCATTGGCCTTCGTGCTGGAGCACTTCGCCAAGATGGGTACCATCCTCTATCTGATGGGTATGGCAATGGCCACCTTCACGGGCGTGGACATCACGTATATCATCGTGTTCATCGGCATCGTCATCATCCTGCTCACCTATCTGGGCGGCATGGAAGCCATCATCTGGATGGACGTGGTGCAGGGCTTCCTGCTCATTCTCGGCGGTGTGCTCACGATAGGCATCCTGTTCTATCTGACTGACGGCGGAGCGGCAACCATCTTCCAGGTGGCAGGCGAATACGATAAGATTGACCTCGGCCCTTACGACTGGGATTTCCACGAGCGTACGTTCATCGTGCTTGTTGTCAACGGTATCTTCTATGCCGTACAGAAGTATGGCACCGACCAGAGCATCGTGCAGCGCTATCTGGCTGCAAAGGATGAGAAGAGTGCCAAGAAGGCCAGTTACATGGGTGTGCTGATGAGCGTGCCTGCGTGGGCTTTGTTCATGTTCGTGGGCACCTGCCTGTTCGTGTATTATCACCTGAATCCCTCTCCCGAGGTGGCCGCCCTGAAGAGCGACCAGGTGTTCCCCTACTTCATTGCCAACGAATTGCCCATCGGTATCTGCGGACTGATCATTGCGGCTCTGGTGGCCGGTGCCATTTCCAGTATCGACAGTGATGTGAACTGCATCTCGGCGGTCATCGTGGAAGACTACTACGGACGGCTGAAGAAGAATGCAACCGACAAACAGAAACTGCTGGTGGGACGCGCCTCGGTGCTCGTCATCGGCATCCTGAGCATCTTCATTGCGCTGCTTTATGTGTCATGGGGCGGCGAAGGAGTGCTTGGAACGCTCTTCGGACTCTATGCCATCGTGTCGGCTGGCATCGTGGGCATCTTCCTGCTCGGACTGTTCTCGCGCAGGGCCAACTGGCAGGGCGTCTATATCGGCATTGCCTGTGCGGTCATTTTTACGGCCTACGCCATCCTGACCACCACCTCTTTCGAAACCGCTGACGGCACCAAGAAACTGATGCTCGACCTCGGCGACTACAACTTCAGCCACCACACGCTGATGCTCGGTGTTTATAGCCATCTCATCGTGCTCATCGTGGGCTATCTGGCCAGCCTCTGTTTCAAGACTCCGTTGGCCGACAAGGAACTCACGGTCTATGGTTATCTGGAAGAGCGGAAACAACAAAAGACCCACCCCTCACCCTCCCTATAGGGAGGGAGTTATTACCTCTATAAGTGTAATATTCAACAAAACTAAATGATATAATATGGAATCAGCAAACAACCTGAATAATGTATCTACTCCCCGCCCTTTAGGGAGGGGCAGGG
>JAFRMM010000193.1 GCA_017430675.1 Prevotella sp. | reverse complement strand
GTGGGCTGTCGCTATATCCAATGTAAAATCATGCTCTAACTTCATACACCTTGCAGTTTTCTATGAGTTGTTTGAAATATGGCATATCGTTTACGTCGGCTTTCAGACACATAGTACGCTTGCCTTTATGCCCGTTTGATATAATAAGGGAAAACGGTGTTTCCTCATTCTCCAGGGCATCGTAGAAACATCTGAGGTGATCAGCCGTTATCTCCATTACGATTATTGAACATTTTGCCATAATGCTTACTTCTTTTTGGTGTTAAACTTATGATCCAGGGCCTCACATAATGCCTCGCAAAGTACGCGGCATGGCTCAGAATGGCATTTTTGTCGTGGTTTACACAGGCGATCACCTTTGCACACTTCGCATTTTTGTAGCGGGCAAACTCTACACCGCTACTTGTGCCACCTGCACCACAAAACAGGTCAATGTATAATAATTGTATCTTGCTCATAATATACGATCCTTTGTTACTTTCCACACTTCTGCTAACTCTGAGAAATTGATTTTGTTTACCATCATCTTGACCTCTTTAGGCGGTTTGTCGTAGTATGAAAAGCTGCCTGTCTCTTTTCTTACTCTCAGCATTTTTTTGACTGCAAACGTAAAATTAGTAATGGGTTTCCCGGCTGCAATCCTTGTGAGAAATATTGAGGTCGCTGTAACTGCGGCATCAAGTGAGGTGGCACGGCCCATTTTGAGGGAATGGCAACAATAATAGATACAATGCGGCAATAACCTTTCTGTGACGTACTTAAAAATCGGCTCCAGGTTGTTTGTATGGTGGTATTCATATAACAGGTTGGATTCTTCGGCGGCTGTGACGATCATTTCATCATAACGGGCTGCTTCGTCTTTATGCTGCTCCATTCTCCACCAATCAGCCTTATTGTCAGTCGGCTTGATATTGCCTTGTTTGACAAGTTTTAGCCAGGATTCACAATCGAGACGGTCTTTGCCTCTGTGCCTGTATCTCTGCCCGGCAATGGTGATCTCAGCACGCCAACAATTTTTAAAGTAGCGTTTGCCGTTCTTTATTTCCTTTAGCCCATCATCAAAATAGATCGTTCCATCTGTCCTAATATCGTCTAAAGTATTGCCGGGGTTAATCGGGCATTTATGGGCATCCTTATTGGGTTCTATTATTCTCATGTTACCACAATTCAAGTTGTTTGTACTCTTTTTTCTTTCTCATTGTCGCCTCTGTTAGTTCGGGCTTGGGCGGTTCCTGCTTATCAGGTGGCGGCGGGGCTTCTTTCTGTGCCTCTTTCGCTTTTCGTATAGCAATCATTCTTGACGTGCAAACAAATCTCTCCGGGCGCATTTCCATTCGGATGCTTGGCACATTGGTAGGAAACGGCCACATGGATTCATTGATAATGTAGCCTGCTCTGACGGCTTCGGGTTCGCAAAGCGTGTCGTGACAAACAGCCTCACCAAAACACCCGTGTACCATAATGTTAATAGCCGACATTTTCACACAATTATAATCCAAATCTTCCGCTACCAAATATGGCCTGTTGACTGCAATCTTTATATCGTCGTAATGCAGATCGTTTTTCATCATTTCCAACAATACCTTATTGCCTGCCAGGATTAATCGTGAACTGCCTGCTGCCGGATCGTTGATACAGATACGCTTTCCAAAAGGCGTTCTGGTCTCATACTCATCAAGGTTTGCACCCTTCATATTGCAGGCTGCAACCATATTGCAAACTGAGGGTGGCGTGAAAAACTGCCCTTTTCCGTTACCGCTTGGATGCAAGGCCATAAACAGATCGCCGAAAGCATCGTACCAACCTAATTCCTGTGTTTGCTGTGCCATTATCTTTAAATAGGTTCCGGCCATTTCAAAGAATTTCTTAGATTCGTCGCTGCTATATTTCCAACCGTCTATTTTACCGCCTGCGGGATTAAAAAGCCATATCAGGTAATCAAGAAAATCTGTAAATACCTGGTTAGTGTCGTAGCCCTTACTGCGGCAAAAGTCATTCATCAGTTTTTCAAGTGGACGGATGGCGTTGTCACCTGCATATTCCTTACTCATAGCCCTAATTTCATTTCGCGTAAAAGCAATTAAATTTCTCAAAACTCACAATGCCATAGAATGAGTTTTTGATGTTATCGTCACATGATATAACCTTCATCAAAAAGCCTGGATCGGTGCTACCGTCGGCCCATTCATAGCCACTATCGGGAGTTTTCAATTTTCCCAGATACTGCGCTATGATCCGGGCCACAATTTCCACGTCGAAATCAAACGGGTATTCCTGCCAACCTTCCTGAATGTCTTTGAAGGCCCAACCGATACAATATTTACCGTCTTTGGCTATCTGGTAAACCAATTTGCAGCCTCTTTCAATTTCCCTTGGTGTTATGGCCCTGGCGTGGTCTGAGTAGTCCAAAGCGAATTGCAGGGCAATGGGTAACTGATCCATACTGCCCGAAATCTCGAAAACTTGATTACTTGAAAACATCATATCGCTTAGTCCTTTCCTTTAAAATAATCATCACTAACCAACATCGGCATAATCAGCATCAGGGCATCTTCATTCTCTGCCTGGATTGTGGGCTGCACAATGCTTGCCCGGCTTTCGTCGGTGCAATAGAATGTCACGTATTCAGCATTAAGGTTTTTGAGTATCTTGATAATACCTTCATCCTTATAACCGATCCTGAGTTTATCACCCTTGTATTGGCAGGGGATCGTCTCGTTTGCCTCTACTGCAAAATCATAGTCCTTTGTTTCCAGGCGCATTTTCTCATTTTCCATATAAACGACGATCAGGCCGCTACTATCCGGCGTAAACTGCATTAGTCGCTCTACTGACTTGATGAGGCTGATACGTTTTACCTGGCACTCTTTTGTGTGGGTGGTAGGTATCACGCTGTCGTAGTTAGGATAGCGGCCTTGGATCGGAGAAAATACAAGTTCAATGTTATCTACTGCGATCCTGCAACATGGGGCGGGTGTATTAACGCCTTTCTCTACTTTCGTGTCCGGCTCATACTCATTTAACTGCATGAACACAAAGCCCGTCTTTGGCAGTACCTTCAAAAGAATATTTACTATTCTCTTAGGCAGTACGCACATGGCTTTTTTCTCGTTCTGGCCCTTCTGTCTGATCCTTACTAACAGGTGGCCGTCGGATGCTGCAAAATCGGTATAGTTCTCAGTAATGTTTACGCATACACCATTCATCACGGGGCGTAATTCATCGTCGGCCATAGCAAACTTGCATTTGCTCAGTACCGAAAGCAAACCTGGTGCTTCCATTTCATACTCTTTGGCCCAGGTTTCATTGATGGTAGGCTTGGGGCGTTCAATAAACTCGGCTGCACATTCTGACAAAGGTAATGCAAAGCTGCCGATTGAATGACGTACTACTACCTGGTATTCGTACACCTCAAAAGTGAGTTGCTGATCTTCCAGGGTCTTAACCGCTTTCAATAACTGAGACGCAAACAGGGCAAATGTGGCTGTGGCTCCGTCCGGGTTGCCTACTGAGATCGTAACGCTCATAAAGATTTCACCGTTACTTGTCAGAATCGCCATTTGGTCGGCCTCAACCTTGAAAACGTAACTTCTGAAAGCGTCTGCCCAACCGCTTCTGCTGTTATACTCCTTATAGGTCATTACGGCATAGGCTGACTGCTGTAGTGCCTGTAAGAGTACGTTTCTGTTTATTTCAAATTTCGTTGATGTCATAATGTCTTTGGATTAAAATAATTCAAGTTGTTTGGGATAGAGTGATACAGAGGGATAGATGTAGGATCGTTTCTCTGGCCTGGTTCTCAGGGTTTTTGCTCTGAGGCTTTCGGCCATAGTTTTTCTGCACGGTGACGTAATAACGTCTCGCCTACGTGTCAGGCGGTTTATTGCCGTAACACAATAGTCTGGTTCCTTGATTGCTGTCATGGTCGCCAATGTCTATAATACCGATAGTCTATGCAGCCGGGGTTGTTCTCGCTTACTGAGTTTCCCGATATATTGCAAGTACCAAAGCCGGGGCAATTAAAGCCCTCGGCCTGGTATGCAATACAGGTTCCGCATAACGCCACTTTCATTGATCTACGCTCTCGCTACATTCTGGTTGGTCATTCCCCCCCCCTTGTGGGGTGGCTGCAAACTCCGGGAACAATTCACCTTCAATGTAGGTGTGGCGTTCCATTTTCTTTGTCTCATCACTCATAATGTACCCTCCAACTTTTTGTGCAATTCGTCTGCACGGTGGTTAATAATCTCGCGGCTGTCACCATCTGAGAAATCGGTGGTTTCACTCCAAACCGTCACCCAGAAAATCCAGACTTTCACCTGTACCTTCACAACGTAGTGAATGGGTAGGCCATCGTTGCCTCTCAGTCTGCGTAACTGCGCCGTTTCAGCGTCGCAAAACAGGTTGTAGTCTATCACATCATAAACGATGCGGGCTTTACGTCTGTAAGGATTAAAAATATTCATAATGTTACTGATTAAAATTGATCTACTAATTTACGGATATTCCGCTTTGTCTCTTCGTTCATTTTCAGATCGAAACTCATGCTAATGCCGTCTTTGGTCTTTCCCGTCGGCTTTGGTAGTTCTGGCGGGTCGCAAGGTTCCGTTTTTAAATCGTACTTTGCTTTGTTTCCACCTGCCGGGCTGATCTTGATGTCCTTGATCTTTGACCAAACCTGGCTACCGTCTTTGAAGGTGGCACAAACCAGGTGGCCGATAGCCTTTTGTTTCTCTCTGTTGAACTTCTTTTTAACGATTCTCCATTTCATGCGATCAGGGATTCAATGCCCGGCTTTCGCCGGGCTAAAGTTTAACAACTAACTACTAACAACTAACTAATAAATGCTGACACTGCCCGAACTCGATACGTGTCCGATGCCTTAGTGTAGCAGGTGGCGTTGCCGTTGAGGAGGTGGAGAAACCAGGCGTACTTGGCCGAACTCTCGGTACTTGACCAATACCAAACGCCATCAATGGTATCAAAGCCCACATATTCCAGGGCCTCATTGATCGCCTTACGGTTCATGAAGATAAAATAGAGTTCTGCCAGGCTTGGAATCCACCAACCATCTTTCAGGCTGATTTTCTCATTCAGTCCAATGTCTTGCAGGTGCTTGGTGTTTTCCTTACCGTTCCAATCGGCTACTGCATCCAGATAGTTGTCAATGTAGCCTTTGTAGCCCTTGGTCTTATCCTCTGAGGCTGTCAGGGTAATGTCCTCACCGTCGGCCTGGTCTTTAACGTCAACCGTCAATGCCCAACCTCCGCGTTTCACGCCAATGCCTGAAACATTGTCCTTTTCATTCTGGCCTGTGAATTTCTCAATGCGGCCATCCGCATAAACCAGGTAGATACCATCCTCTGTAGGTATGGTGGTTTCCCAATTCAGAGGGTTAATTTCCTGGTGGGCGGGATCAATGCCTACCGTTGTGTCACCTTCTGCCAGGAACTTGTAAGCCTCCCGGCAAAAATCTACGCTCTTAGGATCATCGACAATACCGAATTTGTCTAAGAGTTCCATTTTCATTTTTTGGATTTCTGTCATAATGCAATAAGTTTAGTGGATTTATAAATC
>JAFRMM010000192.1 GCA_017430675.1 Prevotella sp. | reverse complement strand
TGGTACTTGCGCTCATAGATGATCTTCTCTTCCTTGATCTCGGCATGGGTGATATCATCGACGAGTGCCCAACCGATACCGCCGCCTGAGCCAGTGTCGATGAAGCCGTCCTGCGGACGGGTGTAGAAGGCGTACTTCCCATCGACGAACTCAGGATGGAGCACGACGTTACGCTGCTGCGACTTCGTCTTCAGGTCTGGCAGACGCTCCCACGTCTTCAGGTCCTTCGTGCGGGCGATGGCAGCCGTAGCGGTAGCAGCGGAGAGGTTGCCTGGCTGTGAGTCATCGTGGCGCTCGGCACAGAACACGCCGTAGATCCAGCCGTCCTCATGCTGTGTGATACGCATGTCGTAGATGTTCGTGGCGGGGATCACGTCATCTGGCATGGTGACGGGCTCCTCCCAGAAACGGAAGTTGTCAATGCCGTTGGGCGACTCAGCCACAGCGAAGAAACTCTTACGGTCGGCGCCCTCCACGCGTACCACGAGCACATACTTCCCGTTCCATTTCAGGGCTCCCGAGTTCAGGGCCGCGTTACACATGATGCGCTGCATCAGGTAGGGGTTGTCCTGCTCGTTGAAGTCGTATTTCCACTCCAGGGGGATATGGGCAGCGGTCACTACGGGGTTCTTATACTTCTCATAAATGCCGTTCTCTGCATAGCAGAGCGGCGAAGCCGAGCGGCCCCACTCTAGGGGCTCGTTCTTACGGCTCAGGAGTTCTTCGTGATGCTGACGAAGCGCCTCCACTCTCTTGGCAAAATCTGACATGTCTTTATATTTATTTACTTAATATCATTGAGGAACAAGGAATTATCGGCGTTGTAGTACTCCATGAAGTACTTGGCATCGGGCTGTGATGGCGAAGGACCGAACCACTCATGCTTGGCATTACGCCACACGAGGAAGTAACTGATAGGGTACTTATCGACCACGGGCTTCAGCGCCGTCGTCCACCAGTCGGGCTCCACCAGGTTCTTCAGGCCGCACTCCGTGAGGGCGGCGATCTTACCGTGCTTGTCGGCAAACTTCGTCAGCATGTCGAGGTTCGCGTCAAGTTGGGCCACGAAGTCCGCCCGCGAGCCCCACTGATAGCCGTCGATACCCACGAGACTGATGCGGTCGTCGCCAGGATAGCGCTCCAGATATTTCTCTTCCGTCAGGTCGGCAGCCATACCAGGCGAGTAGGCCCAGAGCAGGTTGTCGAAACCGTCGCCGTCGAGTTTGTCCTGCAGCATGTTCCACAGGGCCTTGTACTCGTCGGCGCTGCAGAGTTTCTCACCCCACCAGAACCAACTGCCCGTGTTCTCGTGCCAGGGACGGAAGATGATGGGCAGTTTCTGACCGTCGTCCGTCTTCAGCGTGGCGAGGAAGTCGCTCACGCGCTGCATCCACGTCTGGAACAGTTCGTATTTCGCACCACCAGGGAGCACGTTCTTCACAACGGTGGTGTCGCTGATATCCCAGGCCGTCCCCTCAGGGAACTGCTGTCCTGCCAGTCCGCCACCGTCGATGGTGGTCACGGGGTTACGCGGATGCCAACTGATGGTGACGATGCCGCCACGGCTATAGTGGTTGATGATTTCCTCCCTCATACGGGTGAAGGGCACGCTGTCGAGGTTCTTCGCGTCGCCCATCTCGGTGCCGCCGAGTTCGAAGCCCATCACAGCGGGCCAGTCGCCGCAGACGTTCCTGACGTCGCTCGAGTCCTTGTCGTAGTCCCAGGTCAGTCCGTAGAACGGATCATCCTGATGTCCGAACATGATACCCTTCTGGCGGAGGGTGTCCAGACGGTCAAACAACTGCTGGGCCTGGGTCTTCTCGGACTCAGGCTGTTTCTGTGTCGTACAGGCGGCTATCGCCAGACCTGCCACTACCATAGTCAATAGTTTCTTCATTTTATTTCTTGATGTTCATTTGTTTCAACAACCAGTCTTCCCACTCGTCCCACTGCTCCTGAAACCAGAAGTGCCAGGTAGCCTGATAGGGTGAGATCTCCTTGGGACCCGTCACGGTGTTATACGTCGCCCAGGCCGTCGTAGGGGGCACCACATCGTCGTTGTAGCCGAAGGAGAACCACCCTGCCTGATCCTTCGTGATCAGACGGGCGAAGTTGATGCCGTCGTAGTAGCGCGACACCTCGATCTGCTTCTCCTGACCCTTGCCCTTATTATAATAGAAATAGTGGGGCCATCCACAGGCGACGCCCCGGAGCGAGTTCGTATGGTCGCAGAGAGCGGCATGCACGGGGGCGTAGTAGGAGATGCGCTTGTCAAGACCAGCCGTGGCCAGTGACAGGAAGCCGCCCTGCGAGGAACCCGTCACACCCATCTCCTTACCGTTCCATGGCGTGTATTCCTCGATGTAGTCGAGGGCACGGATACAACCGATGATCACCCGCTTGTAGTAGTTCTTGTCGCGGTCGTCCGTATAGAACTCCCAGTACCAGTTCAGCGCCCCGTGGAAGATATCGTCATAGACCTTCTGTTCCATCGTCACGGGGATGCCGTGGATGCCGATCTCGAGGGTGATGGCCCCCTGTGAGGCCGTCCAGATGTCCCCACCGTAAGGACGCACGCCAGCACCTGGCACGCGCAACAGGGCGGGATACCTTCCTGCTTTCGCAGGATTGGCATGGTCTTTCTCCACGGGCACACAGAGGATGCCGTAGGTGCGGTAGTCGGGCAGGATATTCTGGAACGACACCTCATAGACGTTCACGTCCTTCGTGCAGCGCTCGGGCAGGAGGCGCTTCGTGGGGTTCAACTCCGTCTTGCGGGCCTCGGCGATGGCGTTCTGCCAGAACGCCTGGAAGTCCTTCGGCATCACCGTCGAGGGCTGCAACTGCTCAGGTGAGAAGGCGGCCCCACAGGCACCTTTGTAGTCCTTGCCGCCAATATGGGCTGTCACATCGACGCGGTAGAAGCCCGGCTGTTTCATCGAGCCCGTCAGTCTTAGCGTACCGTCCTTCAGCACCACGCTCTTCCTGACGTCCTGGTACATCTCGGGCCCTGCGGCATAGTCGATGCTCACGTTGTCGAGCAGGGTGCCCGACTTGAGGATGCTCACCGTGAAGGTGGCCTTCTCGCCCGTCTGGTAGGTCCAGTCCTGATGGTCGGGCTGCACCAGCACCTGGATCTCCTCACCGCGGATCTGTGCCGACATGGCCGTCACGGCCATCACACAGCAGAATAGTGTCAGTAGTCTTTTCATCTTCCTATGATTATTGCTTGATATTCGTCATCCTTTCCACCTGCTTCCTGATGATGGCGAGCGTCGTGGAGTCGCTGGCGAACACGGAGTTCAGGCCCTGAGCCTCCTGGGCGGGATCACCCGTATAGTCGTCGCCCACCTGCCACTGCTCATGCCTGGGCTGTGCAAAACCGCCCCAGCCCCAGAAGTTGCAGCCGGCGAAGTAGCCGCCCTGTTCGGCATTGTCGCCCACGAGCGAGAACACGTACTCATAGAAGCCGTCGCGCCCCTGCGTCGGGGTGTCGGACGAGAACTTGAAACCGTCGCGCGGATAGCCGAACTCCTCCATCACGAGGGGTTTCCTGATCTTCTCGCAGATAGCCAGGTGCCTGTCGATATAGTCCTTGGTGTTCGCCTTGGCACGGGGCAGGTTCTCGATGAGCGAGTCGGCCTTCGCCCAACTCCAGTTGTAGGGCCAGAGGTGGATATTGGCATAGCCGATGTTCTCGTCGGCGGTGATGCGCTCCCAACAGTCGAAGTCGCCCTCACAGCCCCATGCGCCCTCCGAGCCTATGGAAATAAGATGGTTGGGGTCGAGACTTCGTATCAGTGCCGAGGCCTCACTGAGCCATTTCTCGAAGGCGGGGAGCGCCTCCTTGCTGAAGGCGCGCGGCTCGTTGCCGATCTGCCACGACATGATGGCGGGGTCGTCCTTATAGGCCTTACCCGTATAGCGGTTGGTGCGCGACACGATGAATCTCACGTAGTCGTAGAACAACTGATGGGCCTTCTCGTTGGTGGCGTATTTGCTCATGGCCGCCATGAAGGCGGGATAGCCCGCCTCGTCGGGACGGGGCCGCTTGCCCTCACCCGCCTGTTCGAGATAGAAGCCGTAGCCGCCACTCCACTCCCAGGAGTTGTTCAGGTAAAGCACGGCCACCATCTGGCGCTTGCCCATCTCCTGGAGCAGGTAGTCGAGACCCGCGAGGATCGTGTCGTTATATACGCCCGGAGCCTCCTGGAGCGTCGGCTCCACCTTCGTCCTGACACCGCGCTCACCGTCCGAGCCCACGAGGACGCGGAGGTTGTCGATGCCGATGGACTTCATATAGTCGAGTTCTTTGCAAAGCCGCCCGCGGTCACCCCCCTGCCCTTCCGAGGCGAGGATGGCACCGTACCAGAAGTTCGTGCCTACATAATAATAAGGTTTGCCGCCTTTCACGAAATGGCCGTTCTCCACGCGCACAAAGTCCTGCGAGACCTCCTGCTTCTGCTGACAGGCCCCAAGGGCCACAGCCACGATAACCGCTACGAAGAGTTTTAGTTTCATCAGTTGTTGGGGTTTAAGTTTTATGTGTGCAAAGATACGAAAAAATAACGAAACCACCAAATGTTTACGGGTATTTTTGCAGAAAAGTATCAGAGAAAGACAAGGGAAAACAATCGAGCATCATCAATTACAAAATTACAAAATTACAAATTACAAAACTCATATATTGAATTCACAATAATTGTGACAAATATTTTTATTTATATTATAATATAATATAAATAATATAATTATTAAGGTAAATTTGAAACAATCAAATATTACCTTTTGTAATTTGTAATTTTGTAATTTGTAACATGGGACTTATTCGAAATCAAGTGGCACTTATTCAGAAATAAGCACCACTTAATTCTCAACAATCACCACTTTTTCGGGCTATTCCGCCTGGTGGTAGGTGATCAGTCCCTCGATGGGATTCTGGAGGATGGTGCCCATCGTATAGTCCTCGGACTCGACCACCTCCGTGAGTTGGTCGGCGAAGTAATGGGCGATGCTGCCCACGAACGACAGGGGCAGGTAATCCCGTCCGAAGGGTTTGACGTGGACATCCAGGAAGTCCTCGAAGTTCTGCCTGACGAGTGCCTCTACACCCGCATCGTCGATATGCTCATGGACGAAGGTGGCCAGACTGGCCAGGAAACGGTTGGCCAACGGCTGACGATAGACGCGCTCGATGACCTGCGGCAGCGACATCTTCATCTTCGTCTCGAAATCCTCCTTGATTTCTTTTGACAAAATACCACTGTAAAGATCATGCAGGAACCGTTTGCCAAGCACGGCTCCACTGCCCTCGTCGCCAAGGATATAGCCCAGGGCCGTGGTCTTCTCCACGATACGGTTTCCATCATAAAGACAAGAATTAGCACCCGTTCCTAAGATACTGGCGATACCATAGTTATGACCGCAGAGGGCACGGGCGGCGCCCAACAGGTCACTGTGGGCCTCAACGACCTCCGCGCATGACAGAGCCTCACGCAACACCTGCGCCATCGGTGCCTCCTTCTCGGGACGCACGCCACTACCATAAAAATATACATGACTGACGTTCTCAATGGAGAGATGCGGCAGCAGTTCCGACGAGAGGATCCGTTGGATCTCGTTGTCCGACTGATGAATGGGACTGATGCCCTGGGAGGTGATGCGGGTGATACGGGCGGGCTTTCCGTACATGGCGGGGATCAGGAGCGCCCAGTCGGTCTTCGTACTGCCGCTGTCGGCGATAAGTGTAACCATGATGCAGACATTTTAGAGTTTTGGATGCAAAAGTAGCAAAATTTTACTTAACAAGCAAGAATATTCGCGAAAACTTGCACGATTATGGGAAAAATTCCGTACCTTTGCAGAAGAATATAATAACGACTCAGACTTTCATGAAAAGACTCATCATCATGCTCTTTCTGCTGGTAGGCTTTGCCTACGAGGCAGGGGCCGTGCTCAAGGAGAAGGACCTGGAGCAGACGCTCACCATCCTTCAGGCGGAACTGGAGCAGTACAACCAGGAACTCTCCGTGCGCAGTGCCGCGCGCAGGGAGCGCATGAAGCGGCTCGTCACCCAGTTGCTGCAGACCATGAAGCACGCCGACCAGACCGCCATGATGCTCTACTCGCAGCAGCAGGACAACGTGTTCGACCTGACCTACGCCTGTCATGAGGCCACCAAGCAGTACAAGGAGTTCCACAAAAAGCAGTTGCCCTTCACCGACTTCCTGGAGAAGACGGAGAAGGACATCGCCCGCTACGACAGCCTGATCCAGCGCCTGGAGGGCATGCCCGACCTGACGATGACCCAGTACGGCGACCAGAAGCGCGACACCTGTCTGGTGCTCGCCAGGAGCATCCGTTCGCTGCTGGAGGGCAACGCCCAGCAACTGAGGCAGAACATCCGTTTCTATGACCAGACGGAACTCCGTCTGAAGGAGCAGAACGACTATGCCCAGAAGCGCTACAGCGACATCCAGAAGAGCATCTTCCTCAACGGCGGGGACAACTACCTCACGCTGCTCAGCAACATCGGCAGGCGCTGGAAGCAGGTGGAGAGCGCCGTGGCCAAGAAGTACGACCTCGACCCCGACAGCCAGTCGCGGTGGAGCGCCGTCTGGATCCTGGGCACGTTCGTCGCCATCTTCATCTACGTGCTCATCGCCGTCGTGACCAACCAACTCTTCTTCCGTTTCCTGATGCCGAGGCGGTTCCGTACCACGGAGTTCCTCAAGAAGCGGGCCGCGATCATCATGGCCACCACGGTCATCACCTTCGCCATCATCCAGGGAGCCTTCCTTGTCATCGGGTCAGGGCGCAACTTCCCCTTCCTCTACATGGCAGCCAGTCTGCTGGTGGAATATGCGTGGCTCCTGGGCGTAATCCTCATCTCCCTGCTTCTGCGCGTGAAGAGCGACCAGTTGGGCAGTGCCATCCGCATCTACGCCCCGCTGATCGCCGTGGGCTTCATCGTCATCGGCTGCCGTATCATCCTCATCCCCAACGAACTGGTAAACCTCGTGCTACCGCCCGTGCTGCTGCTCTGCGCCCTGTGGCAGTGGCTCGTCATCCGTCGTCACAACCAGAACATCCCGCGCTCGGACATCTTCTACACCTACGTCTCCCTGACGGTGTTCATCGCCTCCGTCGCCTGTTCATTCGCCGGCTACACGCTGCTGGCCGTGCAACTGCTCATCTGGTGGATCATGCAACTCACCTGCATCCTGACCATCACCTGTCTCAGCCGCTACCTGGAGATCTACGCCAAGAAGCACCGTCTGGCCGAGAAGCCCATCACACAGACATGGGCCTACCTGCTGGTGGAGAAGATGATCCTGCCCGTGCTGAGCGTGACGTCGATCATGCTGAGCATCTACTGGGCCGCCAACGTGTTCAACCTGGGCGACATGTGCTGGAAACTCTTCAAATACAACTTCATCGACATGCAGAACCTGAAGGTGTCGTTCCTGAAACTGACGATGGTCGTCAGCCTCTGGTTCCTCTTCCGCTATATCGTCATGACTGTCCTGGCACTGATGAAGGTACACTTCGAGATCAAGGATCCCACAACGGCTGAGTCCAAGGGGATGATGGGCAAGAACGTCATCCAAGTCTTCGTCTGGGGCGTCTGGCTCATGCTCTCATTATCCATCATGCATATCAGCGTGGCCTGGCTGCTGGCCATCTCAGGCGGTCTCTCGACTGGTATCGGTTTTGCCTCGAAGGACATTATCGAGAATATCTACTACGGTGCCTCACTCATGGCAGGGCGCATCAAGGTGGGTGACTGGATACAGGTGGAGGGCACAGTGGGCAAGGTGATGTCGATCAACTACACCTCGACGGTCATCGAGTCGCTCTACGGGGAGGTCATCACCTACCAGAATGCCCAGTTGTTCTCCAAGAACTACAAGAACCTGACGAGCAACCACGGCTACGTGCTGGCCGTCGTGCCCTTCGGGGTGGCCTACGGCTCTAACCTGAAGGATGTGACGAATCTCGTGGAGGAGGCGCTGAACAACATGCACCACCAGTGGATGGACCAGACGAAGCGCGTCAGGTGCGTCTGCTCGGAGTTAGGCGATTCCAGCGTGAACTTCAACCTGTTCGTCTGGGCCGATGCCCCGAAGAAGTCGTACGTGGTGAGCGACGTGCTGAAGCGTGTCTATGACATCCTTAACGAGAACGGTATCCAGATACCATTCCCGCAGCGCGACATACACCTTATCAAAGAGTGAAAAGTGAAATAATCGGACTTTTTCTTGGTGGATTCAGAGAAATTACATATTTTTGCAGGGTAAAATGAATAACAAAACAACCATCATAGCGGGGCCTTGCGTCATCGAGTCAGCCGAACTGCTGGACACCGTGGCGCGTAAGTTGGTGGAAATCAATGCCAAACTGGGCACTGACATCATCTTCAAGGCCTCGTTCGACAAGGCCAACCGCACCTCCATCCGTTCCTTCCGCGGACCGGGTCTGGAGCGCGGGCTGCAGATGTTGGCTGACATCAAGGAGAAATACGGCCTCCGGATTCTGACGGACATCCACGAGAGCCAGCAGGCCGCCCCCGTGGGTGAGGTCTGTGATGTCATCCAGATCCCCGCCTTCCTCTGCCGTCAGACCGACCTGCTCGTCGCCGCCGCCAGGACAGGGCGCATCGTCAATATCAAGAAGGCGCAGTTCCTCTCGGGGCGCGATATGTACTACCCCGTGGAGAAAGCCCGTGAGGCAGGGGCCGCTGACGTGTGGCTCACGGAGCGCGGCAATATGATGGGTTATAACAACCTCGTGGTGGATTTCCGTAATATCCCCGATATGCTGGAGATCGTGCCGACGGTGATCATGGACTGCACCCACAGCGTACAGCGCCCTGGCGGCAGTGACGGCAAGACGGGCGGCGACCGCCGTTTCGTGCCCCAGATGGCGCTTGCCGCCAAGGCCTTCGGAGCCACCGGCTATTTCTTCGAGGTACACCCCGATCCAGACAAAGGACTGAGCGACGCCGCTAACATGCTGGAACTCGACAAACTGGAAGCCTTAGTTGAAAAACTGACTAATGACTAAATGACAATGGAAGTAAGAGATTACGCGATACAATGTTTTAAAGATGAGGCAGAAGCCGTACTCGGACTGATTCCGCAACTCGATGATAGTTTCGATGCTGCCGTGAAACTGATGTTCGAATGTAAGGGCAAGGTGATCGTGACGGGTGTCGGCAAGAGCGGGCACATCGGCGCGAAGATCGCCGCCACCCTGTCGAGCACGGGCACGCCCTCCTTCTTCATCAATCCGCTGGACGTGTTCCATGGCGACCTGGGTGTGATGACCTCCGACGACGTGGTGCTCGCCATCTCCCACTCCGGACAGACGGATGAACTGCTGCGCTTCATCCCCATGGTGCTCCACATGCACATACCCATCATCGGCATGAGCGGCAACCCAGAGTCGTTGCTGGCCAAATACTCCACCTGTCACCTGAACGTCAGCGTGGAGAAGGAGGCCTGTCCGATGAACCTCGCCCCCACCAGTTCGACGATGGCACAACTCGCCATGGGCGACGCCCTGGCCATCGCACTGATCCAGTTGCGCCACTTCCAGCCACGCGACTTCGCACAGTTCCATCCTGGCGGAGAACTAGGCAAACGGCTGCTCACCACCGCCCAGGACGTGATGTTCCGCGACGACCTGCCCGTGTTACCGCCAGAGATGCACTTAGGCGAGGCCATCATCCTCGTCAGCAAGGGCAAACTCGGGCTGGGCATCGCCATGGTGAACGACGAGATCGTCGGTCTGATCACAGACGGCGATATCCGCCGTGCCATGGAGAAATGGCAGGCAGAGTTCTTCGACCGTACCGTCAGCGACATCATGACGCGCACGCCCAAGACGGTGAGGCCAGAGACGAAGATTACGGAAATTCAGAGAATCATGAACAAATACAAGGTACACTCCGTACTGGTCACCGACGACCAGCGCCACCTGTTGGGCGTCGTCGATCACTACTCATGTATGATATAACAAGGTCTTATGAAAACAATAAAGAAATTATTGATCGCTTTGATGCTCACCCTGCCGCTGGCAGTAGTGGCCGACTATCTGTTCAAGACACTTGACGCCCGTGAAGGTCTGACATCCAGTCAGGTCAACTGTATCCTGAAAGACAGCAGGGGATATGTGTGGTTTGGCACCCCCGCAGGCCTGTACCGTTTCGACGGCTATACGTTCAGGAACTTCCAGAGCGACTCACAGGACGGCTCGTCGCTGAACGACAGTTATATCAACAGCATCCAGGAACTGCTCGACGGCAACCTGCTGATAGAGACCTCCTCAGGCTACTGTGTCTATCATCCGCAGACAGAGACCTTCGAGCGCGACATGAAGCAGTATTTCGCCAGGATGGGTATCGAGACCATCCCCACGGTGGTCTTCATAGACCGTCATAAGAACCTCTGGGGCGCTATCTCCAACAAGGGCGTCGTGGCCTACAACCAACAGCAGCAGTTGCTCTTCGAGTTCGGCTATACCAACGATGCGATGGGTGTGCCGCAGGGCGTCGTCAGTTCCATCAGCGAATGTCAGGACGGTGCCATCATCGTCTATGACGACGGCAGGATGGTATGCTGCGACGTGATGCATCAGCAACATACCGTATGGGCCACCACAGTCCCGCCATCGGCCAAAAAGCGGAAGAACAAGTCGTTGAAAGCCTTTGCCGACCAGTCGGACAATATCTGGCTCTACGGACAGGGTACCCTGTGTATGTACAACAAGAACACAGAATCGTGGGACACCTCCATGGGTGAGCGCTTCGGACTGACGGACATGGGCGTCGATCGTAACATCAACGGCATGGCTGGAGACAAGAGCGGCAATATCTGGATCGGCTCCGATCAGTTAGGACTGATGAAGATGAATGTCAATACCCATGAGACGGAGGCTGTCAAACCCCGTAATATCAACGAGAACCCGCAGTACGTGGATCATGTGAGCATCCAGAGCGTCTATGTGGATGATACTGACCTGCTCTGGGTGGGCACGGAGAAATCCGGCGTGGCCTATACGGGACAACTGATATTCCGCTTCGGAGCCCGTCACCTGGGGGACATCACCGCCATAGCCCAGGATGCCAACGGTACCATCTGGTACGGTACGAGCGACAAGGGCGTCGTGGATTACAACGGTCCTCTGGCCAGCATGAAGGTGTCTGCCATGACCACCACGCCTGACGGCAGTGTCTGGGTAGGTTCCAAGCGCAACGGTCTGACCCGCATCAAGGGCGGCAATGCCACCATCTACTCACTGGCCAAGGACAGTTCGGCCACACTCATCGACGACCACGTCAATGCCCTCTGCACAGACAAGATCGGCAACCTCTGGATCGCCACCAACGGCGGCCTCCAGGTCTATAACTCGAAGATGAACACCTTCTCTTCCTACACCCGTGAGAACGGGAAACTGAATACCAACAACATCACCAGCCTGTACTACAACAAGGATGGCAGGAGCAACAACCTGTATATCGGAACGGCAGAGGGACTGGTAATCCTGAACCTCTCCTCTACGGACAAGACCATCCTCACGGGTAACGTCTCCAACCTGAAGTCGTTCACCAATAACTATATCACCCAGATCCTGCAGGACTCCCGAGGACTCCTCTGGATCGGTACGCGTGAGGGACTGAATATCCTCAACATGGAGAACGACACCCTGAACTACCTGACGGAGAAACAGGGACTCTGCAATAACAATATCTGCGGTATCGCTGAGGATAAGAACCATAATATCTGGGTCACCACGAGCAGTGGCGTCAGCCGTATCGTCGTCCAGAGAAACCATGAGGAGGGTTCAAACAACTTCGGCCTCTACAACTATACGACGGCCGACGGTCTGCAGAGCAACGAGTTCAACCCCGGTGCCATTATGACCAGGCAGGACGGTAACGTGCTGCTCGGAGGACTCTATGGTGTGAACTGGATGCTGGAGAAGACCTCGGACGAAAAGACCGCCCTTCCCCGCGTGATGCTCACCCAACTGTACATCGGAGAGGAGGAGATCATCACGGGGCACGAGTATGAGGGCCGTGTGGTGCTCCCCCAGGCACTCAACGAGACCAACAGGCTCGAACTGGGACAAAGCCAGAACACCTTCACCATCAAGTTCGCAGCAGGAAACTACAACCAGAGCGAGCGTCTCCAGTTCATGTACTGGATGGAGGGCAAGGATGACGACTGGCGCAATGGTAACGCACTGACCCACGGCGTGACCTTCAAGGATCTCTCCAGCGGCCAATATACCCTGCATGTGAAGGCCATCAGCGCTGAGGGGGCCGTCAGCAACCAGGAACGTACCCTGGTCATCAACATCGAGCGCCACTGGCTCCTCTCCTGGTGGATGATACTGGCATACGTCATCATCGTCGTCGTGCTCCTCTACTTCTGGCGCATAGGCATTAAACAGATGTCAGTCATCAAGGCCAGGAAGAAAGCCGTCATCGATGAACTGGCCATGCAGCGTGAGGAGATCAAGGCAGCCAGTGAGGACCTGCGCCAGCCAATGGCCCGTATGACCTCCATCATCGGCAACCTCTCGGAGAAGGAGAAGACGCTGGAGGAGCGCGAGCAACTCAATGCCCTCCACTCACAGATGCTGCAGATCATCACCCGCGTCAGCGACATGCAGACGAATCTGGAGAACCCCGAGGCCAAGGCCAAGAATGCCGTACACGACCGTCTGGAACTGAACGGCCGTGGCGAGATAGAACTGCCAGAGATCGTGAACCAGACCCTGACATCAGAATCGTCAAGGTCGCGTGCCGCCCTGGATGCGCCGACGATGAAGTTCACCGTGGTCATGATCGACGACAACGACGACTTCCTGAAGTTCGCCACCTCACGCTTCAAGTACATCTACAACTTCCATGCCTACAACGACATCGAGAAGGCCGCCGAAGACCTGGAGGAGATGCGGTGCGACCTCGTGGTCTGCAAACAGGATATGGACGGCATCACGGGTAGTGACCTCTGTAACCAGTTGAAGACCAGTCCTGCCACGCAAAGGGTGAAGTTCATCCTGATGACAGAGGGTACACTGACGCCCCAGGATATGCGTACACAGAACATCACCCTGTCTGCCGACGACTATCTCTCCAAGCCGTTCAACCTGCAGGATGCCACGATGCGCTTCAACAAGGTACTCGGCCTCGGACCTATTGAGATGAACAGTAACCTGATCGAAGGTGCCGAGACCCGTATGCTGGAGGACCGCAACGCCAGTATGACCACCGCCACGGAAAATTACGACCTGACAGAATACAAGCCCGCCGCCAGCAATGAGCCTGATGCCGACGACCCGATGAACATCGTGGAGACGAAGGTTATCAAGCGCACCAACCAGTTGCCTGTCCAGTTGGTCGAGGAAGAGACACAGGAATCCATGGAGAATGCAGAGTCCATGTCTGACTACTCCATGCTGGATACCATGGACCAGCAGTTGCTGAAGAATATCGAGCAGTATGTGATGCAGAACATGAGCCGCGGACAGATCAGTCTGGAGGAGATGGCCAGTGCCATGGGCATGGGCCGCGTTCCCTTCTTCCACCGCGTCCGTAACCTCACGAACAAGACACCAGCAGAACTGGTACGCGACATGCGCCTGAAGCACGCCTGTATCCTGCTGAAGCGCACGAACATCAACATGAGTGAGTTGGCCACGAACGTCGGCTTCCTGACGGCTGAGAACTTTATCAACATCTTCAAGGAGAAGTTCGGCATGACTCCACTTGAATACAGATTGAAACATAGGAAATAAGAGGTTAGGGGTTAGAGGTTAGAGAAATGTCTGAGAACAGAGAAATGAAACGAACAATATTATCCTCTTTATTTCACCGCCGCAGGAGTATTCTCTCACCCCTAACCCCTTACCTCTTACCCCTCTTTTTCCTCCCGCTGACGCTTTCCGCGCAGACCAGCGACTCCATCCTTGTGGAGATGATGCGCGAAGACGGCATCACCTTCACCCACGACAACAGCGTCAAACTGCTGATGTCGGGCAAGGAGAAGTTCGCTGATATGTTTGAGGTCATCCGTCAGGCGAAGAGCAGCATCCACATGGAGTATTTCAACTTCAGGAACGACTCCATCGCCAACCTGCTCTTCGACATCCTCAGGGAGAAGCGGAAGGAGGGCGTCGAGGTGCGCTGTCTCTTCGACGGCTTCGGCAACGACTCCAACAACCAGCCCCTGAAGAAAGACCACCTCACCAAACTGCACAATGACAGCATCGAGATCTTTGAGTACGACCCCATCCGTTTTCCCTGGGTGAACCATATCTGGCCCCGTGACCATCGGAAGATCGTCGTCATCGACGGGAAGATCGGCTATACAGGCGGCATGAATGTGGCGGACTATTACCTCGTAGGTACGGAACAGGTGGGTGAATGGCGCGATATGCACTGTCGCATCGAGGGACCGGCCGTCAATGAGTTACAAACCATCTTCCTCAGCATGTGGAAGCGCGTGACGAAGGAAGAGTTGACAGACCAGAAATATTTCCAGGCGAAGGCCGCTGGCGACAAGATGGTGGGCATCGCCAACCGTGAGCCGCGCACCTCGAATGAGATCATGCGCCGTTTCTATGTGAAGGCGCTCGACAGTGCCAAGGACTCCGTGAAGATCGTGAACCCCTACTTCGCCCCCACCTCATCCGTCATCAAGGCCCTGAAACGCTGTGCGGAGCGGGGTGTCAAGATGGATATCCTCATCTCCTCGAAGTATGACATACCACTGATGCCTGACGTCGTCATCTACAACATGCGGAAACTCGCCAAGCGCGGTGCCCGCATCTGGCGCTACCGCCCCGGGTTCCACCATTCCAAGATCATGATGGTCGATGGCAAGTTCTGTACCGTTGGCAGCACGAACCTCGATGCCCGCAGCCTGCGCTTCGACTACGAGATCAACGCCCTGATCATCGACCCCGAGACCACCCGCCAGTTGGACGATAAGTTCATCCAGGACATGGAGAAGTGCGACTATATGTCGAGAGACGACCTGAAGAAATGTCAGAACACCTGGCATAAGTTCAAGGGATGGTTCGGACATCTGCTCACCTTTGTCCTCTAACCCATGAAGCGCGACACCATCATATCCATCTGCAAGGGCATCGCGATCATCCTGATGGTGATAGCCCATGCCGAGGCACCGGGATGGCTCTGCAGGTTTATCTTCGAGTTCCACATGCCCCTGTTCTTCATCACGGCGGGCTACTTCTTCTCCCTAAGATACCTGAACGACGAGGCGACCTTTGTCAAGAAGCGCATCAAGGGTCTCTACTGGCCCTTTGTGAAGTGGTCGGTATTCTTCCTGGTCATCCACAACTGGATGTTCGACATCGGCGTGCTCAATGAGGTCTATGGCAACGAGGCGGGCGGCGTCACCCACCCTTACACCTGGCACCAGATCCAGCAGAACCTGTGGAACATCGTCACGGCGATGGGCGGCTACGACCAGTTCCTCTGCGGGGCCTTCTGGTTCTTCCGCGGGCTCTTCGTCGCCAGCATCCTGTACCTTATTTTATATAAGATAATAGATATAGGCTTATCTAGGTGTCCTAGAATTTCTAGGATTTCTAGGAATCCTATGTTACCTGGCTATCTCATCTGCGTGATCATGCTGCTGCTCTGCGCCTGGAAAACGTATGAAGGTCTGAAGGTGGTAACACTGGTGCAGGGCGGCTACCGCGACATGATGGGCTGTTTCTTCTTCGGCTGCGGGTTTATCTTCCGACAGTTCGTCGATAAGTATCAGGCGCTGGTATCCAGATACTACGCCAGCATCTGGACGACCCTGCTCTTCGCCGCCATCGTATATTACTTCTCTGAGAACCTGACGGCCAACATGAACTGGCGCTCCACCTATACGCAGTTCCTCTCGCTCCCCGTCCCCGCCCTGCTCGGTTTCCTGATGGTCTATAACATCAGCAGATGGCTGGATGGCCGTGAGAATATCCTGAGGCGCTTCCTTGTCTATACAGGCGACCATACACTGAACATCTTCATCTTCCACATCGTGGCCTACAAGGTGGTGAGCCTCATCAAGATCTGGTACTACGGACTGGATATCCGCCAGATAGGTTGCCACATGGTGATCCACGACTACTCGCAGCAGGATCTCTTCTGGATCCTCTACACGATAGCGGGTGTGGGCATCCCCCTCTTTGGCACCTGGCTCAGCGAACAAACTAAAAAGAAAATCAGAGGATATAGAGCATCAACTGCTGCTCAGGCTCAGTGATGCCTTTCTCCCTCAGCAGGTCTGCCTCGTTCTCAAGGATATACTGCGGTGTCGCACCCGTCTCTTTCAGGAAACGGTGGAAACAGTCTGAGGCCTCATCTATATGGCCCGAGAACCACAGGCAATAGCCGTAGTTCAACAGGTCGTCGGGCTGGACGCCGTCTGTCAGCAACTGTGAGTAGATCTTCTCCGCCGCCTCATACTTCCCTTCGCAGACAAGCGCCCAGGCCAGTACGCGATTGACGTTCTGATCCTCAGGCGACTCGTAGTTCAGACGGTACAAGTCCTTCAGCGCCCCGGCATATTGTCCAAGGTTCGTCATGCTGACGGCACGGTTCAGGCGGTAACTCTTCTTCTCAGGACTGACGGCCACCAACTGGTTGTATGTTTCCAGTGCCTCTTCATACTTTCCACGGGCGAAAAGTGCCCTCGCATAGCCTACGAGTGCCCGTTCCTGTCCTGGCTTCAACTCCAGGGCCTTCGCATAGCACTGCAGATCGTCGATGCCATGTACTGGTGCTTCCACCCCGTCTGCCTGATGCTGGGACAGATAGCCAGCCATCATCCAGAACTGGAAGTCGCGCCTCGCCTCCCCACAATTGGCCAGCACCATGGCCGCCTCCTTCATCCGTTTCTGTTTCAGCAGGAAGGCGGCAATCTCGTTAAACGACGGTTCGAGGTGCGTCTGCGAGAAGGTGACATCAGCAAAGAACAGGTATCTGGCATCTTCCGCATCAAAGGGATTGACGAACTCCGTCCGCTGTGGGAACAGTCGGAAGAAACGGTACAGGTCCTGCAGATAGATACGACGCATATAGGCAGTGCTCTCCAACTCCTCCGCGGCCATCTCGTTGACAGACGCCTCCCCCCTGTCGAGCATCTCCCGCATGTTCTGCGGGATACGGTCTATCACCTGCTGGAAGGCGAGCACAAAGGAGTATTTGTCGCTGTTACAGAAAGGACCTTTCTCCATCATGACCTGCAGGAAACGGTTCTGTCCGGCCTTGGCCATCACTTCGGAGATGGCAGGATGATGGATATAGAAAGGTACGAACCAGTTGCTCAGTTCATTGAAGAACGAGAAGCGTTTCATCTGCGAGAAGCCGCCGAAGTAGATATCGGAGCCCTGCTTCTGCATGTTCAGCATCCGTTGGAAACTCTCCTCTACCTGTTCCAGCCGGCGTTCCTGTTCCCCTGGATGCAGGATATCCTCCATGGGATCTTCCTCCACCTCCTCGATGCCATTGCGCGTCATGCGGAACTGCTGGTTCTTCAGCAGGTCTGGCATGATCTCCCTCTGGATGGTCTGCGTGTCCTGTTCTGCGTTGATGCAGAAGATGATCTGCTTCTGCAGTTCCACCAGTTCCTGACGGCATCGCTCATCCTCCAGCAGTTTCTCCACCAGGGGGATCAGTTCTGGATAGACAGAGGCAGCCAACTGACTGTCGATCGTCAGCACCCACCCCACCAGGGCCCGCTGGCGCACACGCTCGTCCGTCGCCCGCTCATAGACATGCACCATTGTCTGGAACTTAGCCATGTCGAACTGCTCCAGTGCCGAGAGCATCACGGCACTGATGATGAGTTGCTGGTCCACGGCATCCACCGTCGGCGACAGTAATATCTCCTCCATGGCCGAGGCCTGGCCATTCGTCCAGATGTCTGAGGTGAAGACATAGTCAAACAGCACGTTCATCTGGTGCTGGTGCTGACTGTACAGTTCCTTCCGCCGTGCCTCCCGTTTGTTCTCCGGCTCCAGTTCCAGCAAGGCAGCCTCAGAGACGAAGGCCTCCAGTTCCTCGCGGATATTCTGGGGCGACCAGTCACGCGCCGTCATGTGCAGACGCATATAGACCGACGAGAGGTAGGAAGAATGTCCCACGCCATAGCGCCTGCTGATGTTCGCGCAGAGCACGTACATCCGTTGCAGCAACGCCTGATAGAGCGCAGGCAACTGCGGATCCTTGAAGCCACGCTTCCAATAGTCGGCCATCAGTTGGTAGTCGGTACGCAGGGCATGAAGCCTGTCGGAGTTCACCTGATGGGGATGAACGGACAGGAAGGCCTCCAACTCACTGATGGCGGCACTGAGATTACGCGCTTCCAGATGCAGGCATATCTCTTTCAGGCTTTGATGCGTATCCATAGTCCTATTTCTTGGAAATCCACTGTTGGGCGCGCTCGATATCCTTCTGGCGTGGAGCCGCGGCATGCTCATATTTCAGCGAGTCGGGAAGGGCGTCGAGAGCCTGTTCGGAAAGGGTACAGTATTTCCTGATCACTTGTCTGTAATGGCGCACGCCAAAATGGTTGATGGAGTCACAGGCAGCGTTATAGCCCTTCAGGAACACCTCCATCTGCTTCTTACGGTTAGCATCGTCCATACCCTTCCCACGGAACACGATGGCCCCCATCCTGATATCCTCCTTGCGGGTATCGAGCAGCACCTTGTGCTTGCCCAGAAGAGCCTGTGTCGCCTGGGGCTCCGTTAGCAACAGGGCATCCATCTCATTGTTCTCCAGCATCTTCAGGCGCACGTTCACGTCGTTCACCTGAATGCGGAACACGCGTTCCGGCTTCAGTTTCGCACTATCCACGGCCAGATCGCCCAGGAGATCCGTCACGGAATAGCGCGTCATGGCCAGCATCTTGTCGTCGAGGTGCTTCAACTGGGTAATACGCTGGTGACGGTTGCTGATCAGCAGCCAGTAGGCGTTCGTCGCTGAGAAGTACGTCAGACTGTCACCCCCTTTCTTCATCCGCTCTGCCCGCACCAGATCCGTCACAGAGCCTTCCACCCTGCCACGCATCAGGGCCGTATCACAGTCCATCTGGGCCGTAAACCGCTTCAGACGGATATCCACAGCCGTATCAAACAGTTGGCGGTCCTTCGCGATGAACAGGGGCAGACAGTCCAGCGTGGGCATCACGGCCACCTTCAGGGCCGCCGAGTCCTCGCGCGCCAGCCTTATCTTCTGCGCCTTCGTCAGCCGTTTCGTCTCCTCATACGACTGTCCGCAACTCACTAAGAGCATCAAGAGCGAAAAACCTATTAACAGTTGTCTCATAATCGGCGACAAAGGTACGAAAAGTCGGGCAAAAAGCCAAATTATTAAACGATTATTTGGAAGACTTACCTTTCAGCCAGAGCACAATGTATTGATTTACAGTGCATTCGGCTGAATGGTAAAATATGATAAGAAAGGTATCTCATTTCTTATTGGGGACTTTGCAGATTTTGCAGAATAGCGAGAAATGTGCTCTGGAGCCTTAGTTTCTTTCCTTAGAGATCACTATAGAGTAATTTGACAATTGTCAGACAATCAATTGACAATTGTCGGACGATCGTTTGACAATTGTCAAATTCATTTACGATGACTCATGAAGAAAGAGCCGTCGCCCCTCTGTTCCTGCCTGTGAACACGCCAGAATAACCCTTCAGCCGAATGCACTGTAAATCAATATGTTGTGCCTCGGCTGAAAGGAAAATGAAATCAGAGAAAAAACAATCATACACGAAAATTTGCACAAGTGGAGGTTTTTCGCTATCTTTGCAGACGATATGGCAAAAGACAAGATCGCATACGTATGCTCCAACTGCGGCCAGGAGTCGCCGAAGTGGATAGGCAAATGCCCGTCGTGCGGGCAGTGGAACACGTTCAAGGAAATCCGTGTGGAAAATTCCTCCCCTAAGTTAGGGGAGGTCAGGAGGGGTCTGAACAGTGCGCAGTCCGCCCAGTCGCTCGCCGCCTCTGTTGCCCGGGTGCTCCGCCTCAGCGACATCTCAGACCACGACGACCCCCGCATCGACATGCACGACGAGGAACTGAACCGCGTGCTGGGTGGTGGTCTTGTGCCTGGCAGCATCGTGCTCTTGGGCGGCGAACCGGGCATCGGCAAATCGACGCTCTCGCTGCAGACGATGCTCCACATGCCTGAGAAGCGCATCCTCTACGTGAGCGGTGAGGAGAGTGCCCACCAGTTGAAGATGCGCGCCAACCGTCTCACATCCTCCCCTCCTGAGTCAGGAGGGGTGCCCGAAGGGCGGGGTGGTCTGAACAAGGGCGCGGACAACTTCCTGATCCTTTGCGAGAACTCCCTCGAGCATATCTTCGACCATATCAAGGAGGTGCAGCCCGAACTGGTGGTCATCGACTCCATCCAGACCATCATGACGGAGGATGTGGAGTCATCGGCTGGCTCCATCGCCCAGGTGCGGGAGTGCGCCTCTGCCCTGCTCCGCTTCGCCAAGACAAGCGGAGTGCCCGTCATCCTCATCGGTCATATCACCAAGGAGGGTACATTAGCAGGACCGAAGATCCTGGAGCATATCGTCGATACCGTCATCCAGTTCGAGGGCGACCAGCACTATATGTACCGCATCCTGCGTTCGATGAAGAACCGCTTCGGCTCCACCGCCGAACTCGGTATCTATGAGATGCAGCAGAACGGACTGCGACAGGTCAGCAACCCTTCCGAACTCCTGCTCACGCCCTCTTCATTCCCCGCCCCTCAAGGGGAGGGGTCAGGGGTGGGGTCACTCCTCTCTGGCATCGCCATCTCCTCGACCATCGAAGGCGTCCGTCCCTTCCTCGTGGAGACGCAGGCCCTCGTCTCGACGGCTGCCTACGGCACGCCCCAGCGCTCCGCCACTGGCTTTGACCAGCGCCGTCTGAACATGCTCCTCGCCGTACTGGAGAAGCGCGTGGGATTCAAACTGATGCAGAAGGATGTGTTTATCAATATTGCCGGTGGCCTGCGCGTCACTGATCTCGCCATGGACCTCAGCATCATCGCCGCCGTGCTCTCGTCGAACGTCGATACACCCATCGAGAGTGGCTGGTGCATGTGCGGCGAGGTGGGACTGAGCGGCGAGGTGCGTCCCGTGAACCGCATCGAACAGCGCATCGCCGAGGCCGAGAAGTTAGGCTTCAGCGATATCATCATTCCGAAATATAATCTCCAGGGCTTCGACGCGAAGAAATACCACATCGCCCTCCATCCCGTCCGCAAGGTCGAAGAGGCCCTCCGCGAACTCTTCGGTTAAAGGACTTCTCTTTTTCTGCCCCATGTGTGCGCTTTTTTTGATAAAAATCGCATTTTATTGTGATTTTCCTTTGTTGTTTCAATTCTTTTCTCTATCTTTGCAGCGGAATCACAATATATTGTGAATTGTCGGAACAGTGAAAGCAATATGGACGCGAAAAAGATAGGGAATATCATTAAGGAACGGCGGAAACATCTGGGCGTAAACCAGCAGACGCTTTCCGATTTAGCCTGTGTGGGACTCAACACACTGGTTGCCATCGAACGGGGTGAGGGCAATCCGCAACTCAGCACCCTGTTGACAATTCTCGACACGCTCGGTTTGCAAATGGACATCAATCTGAAGACTCTGGATTATGAGACAGTGTAAGGTGTTTGTTCACGATGTGGAGGCAGGCATCCTGCAGGAGACCGACGATCGTCAGTACATCTTCACCTATCAAAAAGGTTATGCAGGAGCACCAGTATGTATTGCCATGCCTGTGCGCCCCGAGCCATACCGTTCGGCTACCCTTTTTCCATATTTCTTCAATATGCTCTCTGAGGGTGCCAACCGGCAGACGCAGTCCATGCTACTGCATATTGATGAGAATGACGACTTCGGCATTCTCCAGGCAACGGCTCAGGAAGACACGATAGGTGCAGTCACCGTAAAGCCCATAGAATGATGGAAAAGATCAATGTCTGTCCCTCTACGCTTGCCGAAGGGTTTGATACCTATTCGCCAATCGCCCGTAAACTGTTGTTCGACGGCAGGGAGGTGTCGCATACCCTCTCTTTCGACAGCCCGAACAACGAGAGTGCTGACACGGAGGAATATGCCCGTCATGTAGGCCGCATCTCCCTTTCTGGCGTACAGCCCAAGGCAAGTCTGATGCTCAGCAGAGATGGGCAACTCATGAGACCTTCTGATGGAGAGCGAGGCCAATATATTCTGAAGCCAGCCCCCTCCTCCTATACGCTGTTGGAACGGAAATACTGCCCTGCCAACGAACATCTCAGCATGCAGATAGCGGCTCAGGTCTATCATATCGAGACGGCAGCCAATGGACTCTGTTTCTTCCGTGATGGTGAGGCGGCCTATCTCACTCGCCGCTTCGATGTAGCCCCCGATGGCAGCAAGTATCAACAGGAGGACTTGGCTTCGTTAGGAGGTCTGACAAAGGCCAATGGCGGCAGCGACTATAAGTACAGTAATCTGAGTTATGAGGAGTGCGCCGAACTGATTCGGAAATACACCAAAGCAGCCCCTGTGGAGGTGCTGAAGTTCTTCCGTATCGTGGTGTTCAACTATCTGATTCTGAACGACGATGCCCATCTGAAGAATTTCTCGCTGATGAATCGGGGCAACGGAGAATATCACCTGACGCCTGCCTACGATCTGATTAATACGAGCCTCCATCTCTATAAGCCTCGTATCTTTGCACTCGACAAGGGACTGTTTCGTGAGGGCATGCAGTTCTCTGATACCCAAAGTGTCGGCCGTAAGGACTTTGAGGAGTTTGGCCGTCGCATTGGTTTGTCGGAAAGACTTGTCAAGCGCGAACTCGATTACTTCGCTGCCGAACATCCCCTTGCCCAAAAACTGATCCGCCGCTCATTCCTCTCCGAGAAACTTCAGCACTATTACTGGCAATCCTACAACTATCGTAGAACAACATTGGCATGAACTCTTCGGAACCGTCACCAGTGAGTTCATTTACACGCGCGCGGTAGTTGTCTTATGCCAAAAACAAGTGTCCTATCTGTCCCATGTGTCCCTTTTTCCACGAAACGGCAGGGACACATGGGACAGATAGGACACATAAAAAGTGAGTATGGTACTATATACATGCACGCGCGTATAGATGCACATACTCTCTGCCAATCATGATAGATAAGGTGTGGGGATGCCAGGAGGCTCTATTCCGTGCAATTCTCTCGAGAATTCATCAAATTGGTGGCTCCGTTGAGAAATTTGGAGGCTCCGCAGAAGAATTCGGAGGCCCCGTAGGAAAATTTGGAGGCCCAAATTTTCCTGGCCAGGGGACTGGCTCCTGCGGTTAACCCAGGTGCCTGTCCCCAAGGCTACCCCTAGAATTAGTAAGCGAAGACTGCACGCACACTGTAGAAGTTCGTCTTAGGGTACCACAAGAATTTACCTTTGAAGAGGAAGTAGTACCACGCGTGGTCGCTATAGTCAGTGTACTCCGAACTGGACCAGTAGTGGAAGGGCTGCAATGCATTATTGCCGCAGGCAGTGTTGATGGCAGCACATAGCGTACTGCCGTTGTCACCATCACAATATACCATACCGTCAGAAACGCCTGATGGACTGGTGGGGGTAACGGCGTTCGTACCATCAGAAAGATTCAGTCCTCCCTTTATCCTGCCCAGACCGTCGAAGACGTAGCGCCAGTCGGTGACGCTCGGCAGGCGCCAGCCCGTCTGTATAGCGGTGGCGGTGGCAGAAGAGGTGCTCTGGTTACTGGCCACCTGGTCGTAGTAGGTATCGCCCGTTGTACTGGTATTATAGGTCGTACTCCCGATGGTGACGGGATGGGCAGCGGCGTAGGTACCAACGGCAGTCAAGGCATCAGACCAAGTACGAGTGCCGTCATACGCATCCGTCAGCGCGAGGGCGAGAAAGCGGCTGAAATATTTGTTGACGCTGCCCACGTAGGCGATGACAGCATACGACTCGTTGGCGCCGCTCGCCTGCTTGGTGGCGGTAATACTGCCGTCCTTGTTCAGGTAGTCGCCGATGGCGATGATGTCGCGCTTCACGTTATACACCTTTGCAGCGAGCGTGATGGACGAGGCACCGTCGATGTTCTTGACGGCAGGGAAGTTGCTTCCGCTGATGGACAGCGTGGCACCGCTGAGCACGGTCGTTGCGGCTACGGGCAGCACGAATTTGGCTACCACTTTCTCGTCCTCCGTCGTGGTGGTCACCATGGCCGTCGAGAGCGTCGTTGCGCCGTTCTTCACCGTCGCCGTGATGTCGGTGGCGGTGGCCGTACCGTCGTTCATCGTCAGCGAGAAGTTGAGGAATGCCGTGCCCTGTGTGAGCGAGAACGAGCGGGCGGCGTAGGTGCTGGTGCCCGTCAGCAGGCTGTACTTTTCTACTGCGTCGTTCACGTCGGAGCAGAACGCCGTCGTGGGATAGTTGATGCCCGTCACCTTACCTTCAGAGATAGCGATGCCCGCGTTGTTGCTGCCTACGAGCGTAGCCTTCAGCGTCAGGTCGTCGGCAGGGGCATCGCCCGTATAGGTCAGCGAGCCTTCGAAGATGGCGCCGCTCGTCTTGCCCTCGTCGCCAGACTTCAGCGTCAGTGCGCCCTTGATGTCGTCGCGGCTGTCACAGGCGATGTAGAGTTTGTCGCCCGCTGCAAACCGCAGCGTCTTGTTGTCGTCATCCACCGTGGCGCGGGTCGTGGCCTCATCGCCATTGACCGTTACACTGTAGGCAATAGTCTTCACCTCGCCTTGCTCCGTCGGATTGCCCGTCTGCGGATTCTCTATCGTGTTGTCTTCGCTGCTGCAAGCTGTCAGCGCAAGGGCAGCCGCCATCATCGGCAGCAGTCCCATTATCTTATGTATCGTCTTCATCTTCTTCATCAGTTTAAGGGTTAATTACTTAGATGTCCTCAGGGTCATCCATTGGATTGATGCCCGTCGGCCATTCTCCACTGCCCACCAGCAACTGCTGGCGGTGCTGCAACTCATACACCTGCATCACAGGCTTCTCATACTTTTGCTTCTCGATTAATGGTTTCATATCTTTGGTCATTAATTATTCTTTCGTCTGCAAAGTTACGAAGAAATTTGTTAATGACCGTTACCCCCCCCTTAAAGTATGTTAAAGCAGGGAGGGCCGCCAAGCAACATTACCAGAAAATGTATATCTTTGCGCCAAAAGTCGGCAGGAAAATGTGCACCATCGCACCAAAAGTCGGTAGGAAAATGTGCGTCACTGTACCGAAAGTCGGTAGGAAAATGTGTTTATATGTATCAGCGTAAGATAGAAAACGTACTCCATTCGTGGTTGAATGACGCCTCCCACAAACCACTTGTTGTGAAAGGAGTCCGCCAGTGCGGCAAAACCAGCAGTGTGATGGATTTTGCCACCAAGCATTTCAAGCATGTGGTATATCTGGACTTCCGTGAGCATCCAGACTACAAGAAGTTTTTCACGCCTAATCTGGAGGTAGATGCAATCATTATGCGTATCACGGCAGCCATACCAAATGTTGAGATAGAGGCAGGAGAGACATGTTTCGTCTTCGACGAGATACAGGATTGTCCGAAGGCAAGAGGAGCGCTGAAATATTTCCATCTGGACGGCAGGTATGACGTGATGTGTACAGGCTCGTTGCTTGGTGTAAACGGCTATAAGACCCCAGAAGAGAAGAAAGAGGAAGAAGAAGCCTCTATTCCTGTGGGGTTCGAGGATATCGTCGAAATGCACCCCATGGACTTTGAAGAGTGGCTGTGGGCTAATGGTATAAAGGACGTACATCTTGAATACCTGAGAAAGTGTCTGAACAGCGAGACTCCTGTCGAAGAAGCACTACACGACCGCTTCCGTGAACTACTCCATCAGTATATCGTAGTAGGCGGTATGCCTGAGGTTGTCACCACCTTCCTTGAAACCAGACAGATAGGTAAGGTGCTCGCTGTACAGAGGCGCATTGTCGATGAGTACAAATCAGACATGGTGAAGTATGCCGCCACTGCCGACAAACCGCGCATCAGGGAATGTTTTGAGTCGATACCAGCGCAACTGGCCCGTGAATACAAGAAGTTCAGTTACTCTGTAGTCCGTCCGGGAGGCCGAGGGCGCGACTATGCCGGAAGTCTTCAGTGGATTGAAGATGCCGGTATCATACACAGATGCTATAATACGGAGATTACGGAACTGCCGCTTGACGGGCACCGTATCCAAAGTGAATTCAAGGTGTATATGGCTGATGTCGGCTTGCTTGTCTCAATGTTGGAAGAAGGCACCCAGTCAAGTATATTGCAGGGAGACCTGCTCAGTTATAACGGTGCCATCAATGAAAACCTCTTGGCAGATATCTTTGGCAAGATGGGGCGCAAATTGTATTATTATCACAAAGATGGCGGTGTGGAACTCGATTTCCTAATCCGCTATAAGGGAGAGTGTGTACCTGTGGAGTCCAAGGCCACCACTGGCAATGCCAAGTCTATGCGTACGGTCCTGAAGCACCCAGAGAAATATCATATCACAAGTGCCATAAAAATCGGTGACTACAACATCGGAAGGACAGACCAATTGCTCACCATACCAACGTATATGGCCTTCCTTCTGACCGAAGTATGAACGATAATACGCAAAAAAGACTTAAATTATCAATTATCAATTATCAATTATCAATTTATTATCGTATCTTTGCAGTCGCTTTCAAATGAAGTTTTCACATTATTAATAATAGCACAATTATGACAATCAACGAATTCAACTTTGCCGGTAAGAAGGCAATCGTACGTGTAGATTTCAACGTACCCCTGGATGAGAATGGTAAGATCACTGACGACACCCGTATCCGCGGTGCCCTGCCTACCCTGAAGAAGATCCTGGCCGATGGTGGTGCTACCATCATCATGTCGCACATGGGCAAGCCCAAGGGCAAGGTGAACCCGAAACTCTCTCTGGGTCAGATCCGCGAGGCTGTAGAGAAGGCCCTCGGTGTTCCCGTGGCTTTCGCTCCCGACTGTGCCAACGCTGCTGATGCTGCCAAGGCCCTGAAGATGGGTGAGGCCCTGCTGCTTGAGAACCTGCGCTACTATCCTGAGGAAGAGGGTAAGCCCGTAGGTGTTGAGAAGGGTACTCCTGAGTACGACGAGGCCAAGAAGGCCATGAAGGCTAGCCAGAAAGAGTTCGCCAAGACATTGGCTTCTTACGCCGACTGCTATGTGATGGATGCCTTTGGTACCGCTCACCGCAAGCACGCCTCTACCGCTGTCATCGCCGACTACTTCGACGCTGACAACAAGATGCTGGGTCTGCTGATGGAGAAGGAGGTTCAGGCCGTTGATAACGTACTCAGCAATATCAAGCGCCCGTTCGTGGCCATCATGGGTGGTTCGAAGGTGTCTTCTAAGATCGGTATCATTGAGAACCTGCTCGGTAAGGTGGATAAACTCATCCTCTGCGGTGGTATGACCTACACCTTCGCCAAGGCTCATAATGGTGAGATCGGCCAGTCTATCGTTGAACTCGACAAACTCGATGTGGCCTTAGGTGTTGAGGAACTGGCCAAGAAGAACGGCGTGGACCTAGTTCTGGGCAGTGACTGCACTGCTACCGACGGTCTCGACTTCTCTTCCATGACCGTGAAGCCCGGCTCAAAGATCATCACCTGTCCTGCCAATGAGATTCCCGCAGACCTGCAGGGTGTCGATGCCGGTCCCGAGAGCCAGAAGGCCTTTGCAGAAGCCATCAAGGGTGCCAAGACCATCCTGTGGAACGGTCCTGCCGGTGTCTTCGAGTGCGATGACTTTACTGCTGGTTCACGTGCCATCGGTGAGGCTATCGCCGAGGCAACTGCCGAGGGTGCATTCTCTCTGATCGGTGGTGGTGACTCCGTGGCTTGTGTCAATAAGTTCGGTCTGGCCGACAAGGTTAGTTACATCTCTACTGGTGGCGGTGCTCTGCTCGAGGCTATTGAGGGTAAGGTGCTCCCGGGCGTAGCAGCCATCAAGGGCGAGTAATAAGACTCCTTATATATCAAAAAGATGGCCGCAGCGTTTAACGCCTGCGGCCATCTTTTTTACTTGTTGATAAAGGTCTCACGCTTCATCTTGGCGTCGAACAGAGCCTTACAGATCCGAGGATAACACCTATTAAATCTAAGTGGGTCAGAGAACCAACCCTGACCCACTTCTACACTTCTACTTGTTACTCCTTATCGAGCAGGATCTTCATCATCTCGACGGCGGCCTTAGCCACGGAGGTACCAGGGCCAAAGATGGCTGCGACACCTGCCTTGTAGAGGAAGTCATAGTCCTGGGCGGGGATCACACCACCGGCGATGACCATGATGTCCTCGCGACCCAGTTTCTTCAACTCCTCAATCAACTGTGGGATGAGCGTCTTGTGACCAGCGGCGAGCGAGGAGGCACCGACGCAATGCACGTCGTTCTCCACAGCCTCGCGGGCTGCTTCGGCGGGTGTCTGGAACAGCGGTCCCATATCCACGTCGAATCCACAGTCGGCATAACCCGTTGCTACAACCTTTGCACCACGGTCGTGACCGTCCTGACCCATCTTGGCGATGAAGATACGAGGACGGCGACCCTCCTTCTCTGCGAACTCGTCGGTCAACTTACAAGCCAACTCGAAGTCGCTGTCGTTCTTTGATTCTGAACTATACACGCCTGAAATTGTTCTGATTACTGCCTTATAACGGCCCACGATCTCCTCGCAGGCATCTGAAATCTCGCCCAGTGTACAACGCAACTGTGCAGCCTTCACGGCGAGGTC
>JAFRMM010000191.1 GCA_017430675.1 Prevotella sp. | reverse complement strand
GAGGTGATGCCCCACTTACGCAGGAACTGCAACGAACCGTCGTTCTTCACGATGCGATGGGTGGAACGGGCCTCGAAATGATACACGCGGCTCTTGTCAACCCCCTTGAAGAGTCTCACGCCGGCATGGAAGAGTTTGGCGGAGAAGTCGGGGTCGGAATACATGCCGGGGCTGTATTCCACACTATAGCCGCCCACCAGATCCCACAGGTCACGATGCACGATGTTCGGGGGCCATGTGGCTCCCTGCCAGTCACCGTGTTTCAGGGTCTTGTACTCCCGCAGCAGCCGTTCCTCCTCAAAGGTCTCCACACTCTCGCCGTAGTTGGCAGGCGCGATCACACTCTTGCAGAAGAACTTCCTGGGCTGGATGAGTGTCGAGGAGAGGAAGAACATCTTATGGCCGATCGCCTTGATCTCCTCATAGAGCGCCTCGTCCCAACCGGGACAGGTGTACATATCGTCATTCATAAACAGCACATAGTCTGTCGTCACCAGCGGCCTGAGACCGTTCAGCGCATAACACACGCCGATGTTCTCCTCCGAATGAGTGAACTTCAGCCCTTCAGCCTTCACCCAGTCGAGCGTACCGTCACTGCCGTCGTTCACATGAATCAGCAACTCATGCTCATACGTGGAGTTCTTACGGATACTCGCCACGCAGAGTTTCAGGAACGCCAGGTTATTCCACGATGGAATCAGTATTGAGAACAGCGGTTTACCCATCTTTATTTGATCATTTGTCATTTCTTGTTCTTTTTCTCTATCACCTTCGCCACCAGCACAAACTGATAAAAGGCATCCATACCGGCACGGACGAGCCCGGGCAGACCGTCACGGACCCCCAGTTTCAGGAAGTAGTTACGGAAGAATCGCCAGGCAGGCCTGCCTATCAGCGCCCCCAGCCCATAGCCTTTCTCAGCCCGTTTCTGCAGTTCACCGTCCGTATAGGCGTTCGTCTTCCTGACCAGGTCACTGATGGTCTCATCGGCCAGATGGATGAAACGCACATTCTTGGCAGAGGCGGGGATCTTCTCCGTCCGCCCTTCCACCTTCGGAAAGGTGTGTACATAAGGCGGCCACTCGGTTCCCTCCCGACGGAAGAAGCGCAACTGGTGGTCATAACTGAGACTCTTCGTATAACGGTTCATAAAGCGGTTCCACCTGGGGATATACACCCCAGCAGGACAGTCCGCCTCAGCGATGCGACGATACAGATAGTCACGGAGTTCAGGTGTCACGATCTCGTCGGCATCCACCACCAACACCCACGGGTTTTCCGCCGACTGGATGGCAAAGGTGCGCGCAGGCTCGGCACTTTTATGGTCAGCCTTGGGGAAGGTCACGATCCTGCAACCGTGCTTGCGGGCTATGTCAAGGGTCTTGTCGGTGCTCTCCATGTCACAGATCAGCACCTCGTCAAAATCCTTCACCGCCTCCAGCACCTGCTCCAGATCCCGCTCCGCATTATAGGTATTGATAACTACCGATATCTTGTTTTCGTCATTCATCGGTGCAAAGATACAAAATATTCTTAAATCTTAATTCTAAATTCTCAATTTATTACTATCTTTGCAGCAAAAATGTAGAAAATGAAAGCAAGGCTGAAGCAAATCCTGACCGATCCACGCACACTGCTTTGGGTGTGGATGATCATCGCCGTGACGGGTATGACGCGTTTCGGACATGGGCGCGAGAACAATTTCCTGATCTTCAAATACGAGTTCTGGCACGTTGTCCATCAACTGCCGCTCTATATCCATTACCCCGCAGAATATTTCGACCTGAACCACTACGGCCCCACGTTCGCGATGGTCATTGCCCCCTTTGCCGTACCGCCCACGTGGCTGGGTATGCTCCTGTGGCTGATAGCCCTGACCCTGTTTCTCTATGTCGCCATCCGGCATAACGTCTTCACCACCTACCAACAGGTGTTCGTCTATTGGTTCTGTGCCCACGAGATGCTGAATGGCATCCAGATGCAGCAGTTCAACATCGCCATTGCCGCCATCATCGTACTCACCTATTACTGTATCGAGCGCGAAAAGGATTTCTGGGCAGCTTTCTTCATCATGCTCGGCACCTTCGTGAAGCTCTACGGCATCGTGGGCCTCGCCTTCTTCCTCTTCTCCAAGCATAAGGGGAAGTTCGTCGGGTCGCTGATCCTCTGGGCGGTCATCATGTTTGTGGCGCCGATGGTCATCTCCAGTCCCGAATACATCATCGGTCAGTACCATGACTGGTATGTCAGCATCGTCGAGAAGAATGCCGACAATATGTTCAGTCACGGCACCAACATCTCCCTGCTGGGCGTGGTCAGGAAGATCTCGGGCTGTGCCACCTATTCCGACCTGTGGCTGATCATCCCCGGACTCATCGCCTTTGCAGTCCCCTATCTGCGGTTCAGGCAATACGCCAACGACGCTTTCCGCCAGACTCTGCTGGCCTCCGTCCTGATGTTTACGGTGCTCTTCTCCACAGGTTCTGAGAACAGCACCTACATCATCGCCGTCGTAGGCGTCGCCATCTGGTACACCGCAGCCCCCTGGCAACGTTCCAAGTGGGATGTGGCGCTGATGGTCTATGTGTTCATCTGCTGCACCATGGCCCATTCTGACCTCATGCCCCGTTTCGTCCGCGAGGAATACATGAAACCCTACGGCCTCAAAGCCCTCCCCGTCATCCTCGTCTGGTTCAAACTCTGCTATGAGATCATCACGAAGGACTACAAGCCCCTCGCGCAAAAAGCGAAGGTAACCGAACCGACGATCACACGGGCTTAATATTTCTATTAAGGCTCGCTGGGGAAAGACATTAAGGATAGCAAGGAGAGATACGTTCTAACAGGGAGCGATACTAAGGGTAGCCAGATTCGGGCGGACGGCCGTATATCTTCGGGCGGGCGCCCTGATATATACGAGCGAGCGGCCTTATCATTGCGAGCGCTCGCCCGAATCTGATTTTTAAGCACTACATTATCACACAAAAAAGAGGCACTTGGATGATCCAGATGCCTCTCTTTTCATTTAGAATAGTAGCATTTACTATTTGACATAATCTTTATCGAAGTGACTGAGGTATTCTATGCTCAACTTCCGGTAACGTTCACGCGTAGCG
>JAFRMM010000190.1 GCA_017430675.1 Prevotella sp. | reverse complement strand
GGCCTGAAGGAAGTGCAGGCGATGTACGAAGACGCCAAGAAAAACGACAACCAATACGGCATGGGAATGGCCTACTATGCGATGGGCATCGGCTATGCCAATATGAACAACTTTGACGAGGCTGCCGAATCCTATGAGAAGAGCATCCGTCTGCTGCTGAAAGAGGAAACCGTTCCCATGCAACTGTCTGATATTTTTGCCTACTATAGTGATGCACTGGAGGCCAAGCAAGACTACCAGAAGATGGAACAGGTGACCCACCAGTGGAGCAACTTCCTGACGAGTTACTACCAGAAGAAGGGCCTGACCAACGAAAACGAACCAGAAGTAGCCAACCGCTGGGCCTACTACTATCTGGCCCGTGCACAAGCAGCCTTAGGGCTCGACAGTCTGGAGCGCGCCTCGGAGATGCTCGACGAGGTGAAGAAGCGCTGTTACAGCGAGGAGAGTTTCCTCTACATGATGTGGCTCTACTACCGTGCCGAACTCAGTCGCAAGCAGCACCTCTACGATGAGGCGCTCGCCTATAACAACCTGCGCATGAAACTGCTGATGGCTTCCGATGACAAATCCGAACTGATCCGTGTGCGCCAGCAGCGTGCCAGGATCTGCGAAGCCCTCGGGCGCTATGAGGAAGCCGCCCAGCTCTACAACGAGATGTACACCATCAACGACTCCATCAACACCCACGACACGAAGCGACAACTGACGGAGATGAACACCCTCTTCCACGTCGATGAGTTGAAGATGCAACAAGCAGAGGAGAAGGCCCGACAGCAGCGAACAGGCATCATCATCATCGCCTCGATCATCGTCATAGCCCTCAGCATCTTCACCTACTTCCGCATGCGATCCGCCAAGCGCCTGAAGATCGCCCACGAGAAACTGGAGGCTACCCACCAGGACCTGCTGACGGCCTACGACCAGTTGGAAGAGACCACCGCAGCGAAGGAGCGTATCGAAAGCGACCTGCGTATCGCCCGCGACATCCAGATGTCGATGGTGCCCAGCACCTTCCCGGAGCGCCCCGACCTCGACCTCTTCGCCTCGATGACCCCCGCCAAGGAGGTGGGTGGCGACCTCTATGGCTACCACCTCATCGACGACCAACTCTACTTCTGTCTGGGCGACGTATCAGGCAAGGGCGTGCCTGCCTCCCTCTTCATGGCACAGGCCACCCGACTGTTCCGCACACTGGCAGCCCAGAAGATGATGCCAGCGGAGATCGCCACCCGCATCAACAACGCCCTGTCTGGGGAGGACAACGAGCGTGGCATGTTCGTCACGATGTTCCTCGGCCTCGTCGATCTCACCACGGGCCATCTCCACTTCTGCAACGCCGGCCATAACCCGCCAGTGCTGATTGGAGAAGGTTCCGCCGAATTCATCGAGATGATCCCCAACGCCCCCATCGGCCTCTGGCCTGAACTCGACTACGAGGGCGAGGAGATCGAAGATATCACCAACCGCCCCTTCTTCGTCTATACCGACGGTCTCAACGAGGCGGAGAACCGCCAGCAGGAGCAGTTCTCCGACGAGCGGCTGCTGGAGATCCTGCAGACCACACCCTTCGAGAGCGCCCAGCAGACCATCACCATGCTGCGAGACGCCGTGGAGAAGCACCGCGACGGCGCAGAGCCCAACGACGACCTCACCATGCTATGCCTGAAAGTCATGAAATGTGAAATCCAATAACATATTAGGCTTATGAAAAAAGAGATTAAACTCAAAAACCAGATTGGAGAACTGGAAAAAGTCAACCAGTTCGTCGAGGAGATCGGCGAGGAACTGGGCCTTGACATGGAACTCCAGATGAACCTGAATCTGGTGATGGAGGAAATGGTATCCAATGTGATCTTCTATGCGTACCCCGAAGGTACCAGCGCCGAGATCGGACTGCTGGCTGAGAGCAACGGCAAGGAACTGACCTTCGTACTGAGCGACAAAGGCAGGGAGTTCGATCCCACAGCCAAGGAGGATGCCGATCCTGACGTCAACCCCATGGAGCGTGACATCGGCGGCATGGGCATCTACATCGTCAAGAACATCATGAACAAGGTGTCCTACCAACGACTGGAGGGCAAGAACCTGCTCACAATGAAGAAGACAATATGAACAGTAAAAAGGCAAAAAAGTAAAACATTAAAGATTATAGCATTATGACACAGATTTTAAGAGAAGGTGGCAAGACCATCATCAAGACAGGAGAACGTATTGACACGATGAACGCAAACCAGTTCGAGCAGGACATCCAGCCCGCACTGCAGGACGGTGGTGTAGATCTCGAAATGGACTGCACAGACCTCGTTTACATGGCCAGTTCCGGCCTCCGCATCATCCAGAAGACCATGCGCACCGTGATGCAACTGAAGGGCCAGTTCAAGATCACGAACGTCAGCCCCGAGATCTACAAGGTGCTCGCCATGACAGGCTTCACGAAGTTTATGAAGGTAGAACAGAAAAAAGCATAACGCACCATGGTCATCATTATCGTCATCCTATTAGTGCTCTTCGCCGCCCTCGGCATCGCCCTCTATTTCCAGATGAAGGCCGCCAAGGAACAGGCTGAGGAGGGTCAGCAACTGCTGAAGGACTACCAGAAGCGCGTCGATGAGATGGAGAAACTGCTCAAGGACTACCGCGAACTGGAACAGAATTTCGACAGCGTAGGTCAGGGCTATGAGCAGGCACTGCTCGCCTTCGACAAGATCGAGGAGGAGCGCCAGACCACTGCCAAGGTGAAGGAGACGCTGGAGAAGCAGGCCAACGACCTGCTCGCCGCCAAGAACAAACTGGAGCAGAGCCTGATGAAGAAAAAGGACTTCATCCAGCAGGCTGCCGACAGCCTCAAGGCGAAGATCGACCCTGCCAACACACAGGCCATCCAACTGGTGAACCAGATCCTGAACCTCAACGACGTGGAGGCCGAGACGGCCATCCAGGCTGAGGACAACTGCAAGGCCAGCGACATCACGGAACAGGCCGTCAGGGAGTCTGGCATCGACAAGATCGACTACCTGCAGTTCGTCAATCAGGTCTCCGAGGCAGCACAGACCACCATGCTCTTCACCAACAAGGCCATGGCCGTGCGCGCCCTGGGCAACCTGCTCGACAACGCGATGAAGTTCACCACCAGCGGCACTGTCACGCTGCTCACTGCCATCAACGGCACGAACGTGGAGTTCATCGTCGAGGATACGGGCTCTGGCATCCCTGCCGACGATGCGGAGACGATCTTCGAGCCGTTCACGAAACTCAACAGTTTCTTCGACGGTGCCGGCTGCGGACTGACCGTTGCCCGCAGCATCGCCCGCCGTCTCAACGGCGACGTGAAACTCGACACGACGCACACAGGCGGTGCCCGCTTCGTGTTCACACTGCCCATCTGATCAATCAGACTACCCCCAATAAGAGAATCGCTTGCAAACATCGTTTTGTAAGCGATTTTCTTTTCCATGCAATTGCTGAGAATAATTTCCTAATAGAATTTTGCAAAATAGGCATAAACCTACATAAATCCAGGAAAATTAGTCACTATTCAACCATAATTTTATATTACCTATCTAAAAAAAAGTAAGTTCTATAATCACATAATCAATTGCGACAATTGTTTTCTGCCTTTGAAAAAATCGTTTTCAATACTTGAAACAATTGTTTTCACCTATTGAAAACGATGCTGGAACAACATGTCCCAATCAGAAGTCACCATTCATAGATGTAAAGTAATTGCCCTGCGGCAAAATAATATTATTATTTTGTGCCAAAAAAGAGGCTATTTCAAAAATCTTTCGTATCTTTGCAGCCGAAAGTCATCATCACCCCCGAGAATAACAATAAAATAACGATAAGAACATGAGACAACGATTACCTGAACAGGAGAGGCTTGACGGGCTTATGTCTGACAACGGATATCCATACCCGTCGAAGACAGAACTCATCAATATCTTTGTCTCATCATGTGTTGAGTCTGCTGCCAGAAAAGAGAACACCTCTACAAAGGAAATGTACAAACGGATGAAGGCTGTTGACCTGTTTGAGCAGTTTATCTATCCATGCTACAAGACGCTTCACACGCAAAGTCGCGATATCGTGACAGAAGATGTGCTGACAGCCCTCAAGAATCGCGAAACCCGTAAAGCCCAAGCGAAATGAAAGTATATCACGGCAGCACCTCCATCATCGAGCACCCCATTGCCAATGCAGGCCGGGAAAGACTTGACTTCGGCAAAGGCTTCTATGTGACAGACATCCAGTCGCAGGCAGAAGCATGGGCTGACCGCATGAGCCGAATCAATGAAATGCCCGGAGTCGTCAGCGTCTATGAATTGGACATTGAGAAAACAAAAAATCAATACTCTTATAAACATTTCGAGCATTACGACAACGAATGGCTTCAGTATATCGTTGCCAACAGAACAGGTAACACTTCCATCGAGAAGTACGACATCATAGAAGGTGGTGTGGCTAACGACAGAGTGATTGATACCGTTGAAGCGTATATTGCAAATCTGATGCCTCTGGAAACGGCTCTCAGAGAACTCTCGCGCCACCAACCCAACAACCAAATATGCATCTGTAATCAGGGTATTATCGATGACCACATGACATTTGTGGAATCCTATAAAATATAAGATATGCTAAGTGATTTGCTAATGTGGAACAAGATAGGCAGAATCATAACGATTCTCTCCGAGCGCCTGAACATCTCATCAGAGCACTCACTCGATTTATTCTATACATCGAAGACCAACGAGCGTCTCCACGACCCCACCACCCTACTCTACACTTTCAGTGACTGGTATATCACTGATGAAGTGATACGTGAACTACAAACCGCATCATCAACCCCGAGAATAACAATAAAATAACGATAACCATTATGAGAAAACGATTACTCAACCAACTGAACCTGACGAGAAAACAGAGATGGTTTTTAGTGTTGTTCGCGTTAGTACTCCTGCCAATGGGGACATGGGGACAGACCAGTTACGGTATCTGTATCGGACATTATGAAGGCGGAAGCCTTGTAGGAGTCCGAGTGACCAGCGAGAATGCCACCAACATTAGCGGCGATGGCATCACAGGCACCGTCACTTTCGACAATGACAGTCGTACGCTGACCTTAAACGGAGCCACCATCAACGGCTGTATCTACAGTTTCGGCAATATAACCATTAACATAGTAGGGAGCAACTACATCGCCGCAACCGACACCTGTGCTGCCATCAGGTGTACCGCCAGTGCAGCAACAGTTGGAACGCTGATATTCACGTCCACAGATGACACGGGAAAGTTGACAATGAGAGGCAACTACAATCCTTGTACAGAAGGTTTTAGCAGCCCAACCTATGAAAACAGCCTTTCAGTCCTGCTACACGAAAGCAACGATTCAGACCTGCCAAGCCAAAACAACTTTATTGTTATCGGCACCCAGTTGTTCAGCGGCGGCAATGGCGAATCTACCACCACCCCCTACCTCATCGGTAGCGTCGCAGACCTGAAAGATCTGGCAACATACATCAACGCACCCTATCTGGACTCCACTGGCAAATTCTTCCAACTCAGTAATGACATTGACTGCACGAACGAGACAGACTTCACACCGATTGGACGCGGTTTTGAGAAAGAATTTAAAGGCACATTCGATGGTAACAGCAAAACCATTAGTAACCTCGTATGTGAAAGTGGATTATTCCAAGAAGTCGGCGATAATACCAATCAAGGAATAGTCAAAAATCTGATTTTGGAAAATGGCGACTTTACTACTCTAGGCGCTACTGGTGGCATCGCAGCAGTTTTAAATAGTGGTAAAATTCAAAACTGCTCTGTTGTAAACACGAAAATAACCAGCAATGCTCAAAGTCCTCGAGCAGGTGGTATCGTTGGAAGATTGATGGGTGGAGAGATTTCTGGTTGCACGGTTTCCGGAAGTAACACCGAGATCATAGGTTTATTATACGATCCCACTAGCGAAAATCAAAATGGTGATTCTTCTGCTGGTGGCATCGTTGGTGAGACTTACCCTTATTACAATGATATCGTCATTACAGAATGCGAAGTGTCGGGTGTAGGTTTAATCCAGAGTAGCCATAATGTTCCTAATGGGAAAATAAGCGCTGGCGGTATTGTAGGAAATACTTCCTCCGAGGGAGGACACGCAACCTCTATCACCAGCAACACTGTCACTGGCTCTACAACCATAAAGAGCGAAGACAGCAGAACTACTGGAGATCCCGGGAATGCAGTAGCTGGTGCTATCTTTGGATATGCATCCAGTGAAACACTTACTGGCAACACTTACGCTTCCACTGTCACTACAGGCACGAAGGATGCTGGAGCTGAGGCTTACAACACCTTGAGCGGACAGACCGAGCGCGGTATTGGACAATATTATGTTGAGGAAACTGAAACTAATTATCCGAATTATGACGAAATAGGCAAAGTGGAACTTGCTGGTACAAAGAAAATTGCGATTACACCCTCATTATTAGGAGGAGAATTTATGCCTAAAGATGGCACCTATTATATGTCTGTGGATAATGTAAGCAATAACACCTACGATGTCTATGCCTTGCCTGAGACTGCTGTTACCATCAAGGCAACCCCCAATGAAGGCTACAAGCCCGTATTGGAGTTGTCTGACAACACCATAGCAGTGACGGCTGATGAAATAGAAGAAGATGAGATATACAATCATACGGAATTCACGTTTACAATGCCAGATGCCAATCTGACGGCAACGCTTGCCTTCCCCATCAACCTCTCGGCAGACGGTATCACCGCAACCATTGATGATGTAGATTATACAGGATCGGCTATTGAGCCCACAACGGTAAAAGTAGAAGGAATCTCAGGCGCAGCAGGAATCACAGAACTCACAAATGGTACAGATTTTACGATTAGCAGCTATTCCCTGAATGGGGCATCTGTCGATTCCCCCGTGAATGCCGGCACTTATAAAGTGACCATAGAGGGACAGGGCAACTATATAGGTATCATAGAAAATATAGATTACACCATCGCTAAGATCGATATTGCCAAATGTGAGAGATCGGATAATATTGAGACTGAATCATACAAAGGCTCTAAGTACGAACCAACATTCGAAGTGACGTCTGAGACTAGCACATTAACACTTAACACTGACTATACTGTGGCATATTATAAGGTGGAAAATGGCGTCGTAGGCGACACGCCGGTAGATATGATAGAGGTCGGAAACTATAAGATCGTTATCAGTGGTATAGGGAACTACAGTGGCACAAAAAGTTACGACTTTGAAATTTATAAGGCAGATCTCAACATCGTGACGATCGAGGCTATTGCCGACCAAACCTATAAAGGTTCTGAGATTGAGCCAGAGATCAAGGTGACTCTGAACGATGTGACCCTGAATCCAGATGACTACGGCTATACTGTCAGATATAGCAACAACACGAACGTATCCGCTTCGGGAACGACAAGTGTTCCTACCGTCACCCTAACGGCCTTGGCAACCAGCGAATGCTTCACAGAAGGAACAACAAAGATAGCCACCTTCGTGATCATTCCCAAGTCGATTGAAGGTGTTACGGTGACGCTGTCAGGCGACGGCTTCGACAGTGTGAAGAACTGCTTCGTCTATAACGGCCAGGACCAGAAGCCGACCGTCACGGTGAAGGATGGAGACAAACTTCTCGTTCTGGACACTGACTACACCCTCGACAACACTGGAGGATTTGGTGCGGAGGATAACTATGATGTGACCGTCTGGGGTAAAGGCAACTACGACGAGAATACGCGGGTCGTGGCCACCTACGGCATCGCGCCGAGAAGCATCGCGGAGACGAACGTCAACTTGGATGCAACCGTTACCTATGTTTACACTGGCGGGGAACACGAGCCTGAACCTGTGGTAAAATACGGAGATACGGAACTGACACTGAATACAGACTACACCGTCAGTTACAGCAACAATATCAATGCCGCCGCTTCAACGGCAGAGAATGCACCAACCGTCATCATTACCGGTAAAGGAAACTTCGACGAGAATACGACCACCAAAGTTAAATTCACCATCGGCCAGGCCGATCTGGCAACTGCTGCCATCAGTAAGATATCCTTCGGCGGAACGGATTATACCGTTGGTGATGCGGCCATCGAGATTCCATATACTGGTGAAGCCATACATCCGACGGTGAAGGAAGTAAAATACAATGACGGCACCGTCACTCTTGACGCATCGGAATACACCGTGTCGTGGGGAGCCAACAATACAGAACTTAGCGGTGAAAGTGAAAGCGACTGGGCTGAGGTGATCATCACCTCTACAGGCAAGAACTTCACGGCTGGCACCAGTACGTCGCTGAAATTCAAGATCGTTGCTGCCAACGTTACGATTACAGCCGACGACCAGACGGAGACCTATAACGGAAGTGCACAGGCATATACCAGTGCGAAGGTCAGCAATGAGAATGTGACACTGGCCATTGCCTATTACGCAACAGAGGATGACCGCACCAAGGGCTCCAATGCCCTGACAGGGGCCCCAACGGATGCAGGCACCTATTATATCAAGGTGACGCAGACCAACAGTAACTATACGGCTGAGCCCGCCAACGCCACCTTCACCATCGAACAGTTCGATATTTCCAGCGCCGTCATAACCCTGAGCAACAAAGAACTGACCTACACTGGCGAAGAACAGACGGTGAGCGTGACAAAGGTGATGGTAGGCGAACTGGAGGTACCTAATGACTGCTACTTGGTTTACGACTGCACCGGGACTGAGGCTGGCACCTATACGCTGACCGTCACAGCCATACCGAATGGAGACGCATTCAAGAACAACTTCACGGGCTATGCCACGACCACCTTCACCATCAAGGACCGCACGGCTGAAATCAACTTCGGCAGCGGACTGACGTATATGACATACTACAAAGCAGATGAGGACTGTCTGATTCCTGATGGCGTTTCAGCCTATATCATTACTGGCGTAGGAGAAATGACAGTGACCGTCAAGAAGGTGTCATACCTGAAGGCCGACACTCCCCTCCTGCTGGAGAAAACATCCGGTTCGACGATAGAGAAAGACCCTGATGAATCCTTCGACGGCAACAAACTGGTGTACGCAGATGCAGACGTCGCGACCACGGGCAACGAGTTCGTGCTCTACAAGAACGAGTTCGTAAAGGCTACAGGAACGATTACCCAAGGCAAATGCTATCTGAATCTGGCTGGTGCTGCTCCATCGCGAGGCATGTATGGCATAGACAATGACGGTTCGACGGTCATCGACAACATACAATCTGACAACTTACAATCTGACAATTGGTATGACCTGCAGGGCTGCAGGATCCAGAAGCCCATGAAGGCCGGACTCTATATTAAGAATGGAAAGAAAGTAGTTGTAAATAATAAATAAGGTACGCACGATATGAAAAACTATATGAAATCAATCATGGCCGTTGCAGCCCTGCTGCTATGCTCTACAGTGACACAGGCTGGCGACGTGACCGTCATCACACAAGTGGATGGCCAGACCAGTACGGCTGGCGGAACCGCCACGGCAGATAAGAGCAGTAACATCAGTGGAGGTGAAACCGTGACCATCACGGTGATGCCAAACCAGGGTTACTACCTGAATACTATCACTGTGGTCAAGACCATCGATGGCTCCCAGGCCCAGACGAGGGCACCTGGCTTCAGTGAGCCCCTCACGGTGACCCATGCCTCGGGGAGCGATGTCACTGGCACGGCTACCTATACGTTTGTGATGCCCGAGACGGGCGTTGACGGTGTCACGTACGACGCTGAGGTCACCGTGAACTTCTCACAACGCACATCCATTGCCGACGCTACGGTAACGGCAACGGGGACGTTCACCTACACGGGAGAGGCCATCGTGCCAAAGACCATCACCGTGAAACTGGGCAGTACGACGCTCACCGTGACTACGGACTATACCCTTGAAATATCTGACAACACGGATTCCGGTACAGCGACCATCACCGCTACTGGTGTAGGGACGTACACGGGGACTGCCACTGGAGAGTTCACCATCGGACAGGCCACGATTGATGCCGTGACGCTCGACAAGACGACGTTGGATTACACTGGTGCGGAGCAGACCGTCAGTGTGACGAAGGTCATGGCTGGAGATATCGAACTGACGACTGACGACTATACTGTCAGTGGCAACAAGGCCACCGATGCTGGCACCTACACCGTCACCGTGACGGCGAAGGACGGCAGCAACTTCACTGGCAGCAAGACGGCTGAGTTCACCATCGGACAGGCCTCGATTGATGCCGTGACACTCGACAAGACGACGCTCACCTATACTGGCGCAGAGCAGACCGTGACTGTGACGAAGGTGATGGCCGGAGATGTCGAACTGACGGCTGATGACTATACTGTCAGTGGCAATAAGGGTACCAACGCTGGCACCTACACCGTCACCGTGACGGCGAAGGACGGCAGTAACTTCACTGGCAGCAAGACAGCAGAGTTTACCATCGGACAGGCCACCATCGATGCTGTCACGCTCGACAAGACGACGTTGGACTACACTGGTGCAGAGCAGACCGTGACTGTGACGAAGGTGATGGCCGGAACCATCGAACTGACGGCCGATGACTATACTGTCAGTGGCAATAAGGGTACCAACGCTGGCACCTACACCGTCACCGTGACGGCGAAGGAGGGCAGCAACTTCACTGG
>JAFRMM010000189.1 GCA_017430675.1 Prevotella sp. | reverse complement strand
TCGGTGCCGGGCGCATCGTGTATCAGGACCTGGTGAAGATCAACCGTGCCTGCAAGGACGGCTCCATCATGGAGAACCCGCAGGTGAAGGCTGCCTATACATACGCCAAGGAGAATGGTAAGAAACTCCATCTGATGGGTCTGACCTCTGACGGTGGCGTGCACTCAAGCCTCGACCATCTCTTCAAACTCATCGAGATCGGTAAGGCTTACGGCCTGAAGAACCAGGTGTTTGTCCACTGCTATATGGATGGCCGTGATACCGACCCCAAGAGCGGTAAGGGCTTCATCGAGCAGGTCAGCAAGGTCTGTGCCGAGAATGATGCCGCCATCGCAAGTATCGTGGGCCGTTTCTATGCGATGGACCGCGACAAGCGCTGGGAGCGCGTGAAGGAGGGTTACGACCTGATCGTGAACGGCACTGGTAAGCAGGCTACCGATATGGTGAAGGCCATGCAGGAGAGTTACGACGAGGGTGTGACGGACGAGTTCATCAAGCCTATCCACAATGCCAGCGTGAACGGCTGCATCGAGGAGGGCGACGTGGTGATCTTCATCAACTTCCGTAACGACCGTGCCAAGGAGATGACCATTGCACTGACGCAGCAGGATATGCCTGAGCAGGGCATGAAGACCATCCCCGGCCTGCAGTACTACTGCATGACCCCGTACGATGCCAACTTCAAGGGTGTGCACATCCTCTTCCCCAAGGAGAACGTGGAGGACACGTTGGGTGAGTATCTCTCTAAGCAGGGCAAGAAGCAACTCCACACCGCCGAGACAGAGAAGTATGCACATGTGACCTTCTTCTTCAATGGTGGCCGTGAGGCGCCTTACGAGGGTGAGGACCGTATCCTGGTGCCGTCCCCGAAGGTGGCAACCTACGACCTGAAGCCTGAGATGAGTGCCTTCGAGGTGAAGGATAAGTTGGTGGGGGCCATCAACACCCAGGAGTATGACTTCATCGTGGTGAACTTCGCCAACGGTGACATGGTGGGCCATACCGGTGTCTATAACGCTATCGCCAAGGCCGTCTGGGCTGTCGATAACTGCGTGCGTGAGGTCATCGAGGCTGCCAAGGCCAACGACTACGAGGCCATCATCATCGCCGACCACGGTAATGCCGACAACGCCATCAACCCCGATGGTACGCCTAACACCGCCCACTCACTGAACCCCGTGCCGTTCATCTACGTGACGAACAACAACTCGGCCACGGTGAAGGACGGTCGTCTGGCCGACGTCGCACCTTCCATCCTCCACATCATGGGTTTGGAGCAGCCGTCAGACATGACAGGTGAGAACCTGATTCAGGACTAAGGACAGATGACACAGCAGGACTTTCAGGCCTATGTGGATAAGTACAGGGCTGGTATAGAAGAGATAAGACAGCATGCCCATATACTACACGACAGCGTGAACCAGCGCTACGACGTGATTCATCCATACGGTTTACACCTCGACATGGTGGCAGACTCGGTGTTCAAATACGGACACCTGGTCTGCCAACAGGAGGCTGATGTCCTGCCGTTGTTTTATGGTGCATTCTATCACGACAGCATCGAGGATGCGCGCATGTCCTATAATGATGTCAAGAAAGGAGCCGTATCCTTGATGGACGAGGAACAGGCGTATATGGCTGTAGAGATGGTGTATGCACTGACCAACGAGAAGGGAAGGACACGTGCCGAGAGGAGCAACGACCGCTACTATGCCGGCATCCGCGAAACACCTTATGCCCCGTTTCTGAAGTTGGCTGACCGCTTGGCAAACATCACCTACTCCTGTTCGATGTCGAACAAGGCGAACAATCGTATGAGGGAGGTCTATAAGAACGAACTGCCTCATTTCCTGGAGGCCATCAATCCCCATAGTGATGACCCGCGGATGATGCTTCCGCAAGCAGTGATCGACGAAATATACAGCCTGTTATGAACGTGCAGATTGAGGAGTCGTGGAAGCGGTATTTGCAGGACGAGTTTGAGAAGCCGTACTTCGCACAATTGACAGCAGGTGTGCGACAGGAATATCAGACCACGACCTGCTATCCCCCGGGTAGGCTGATCTTCAACGCCTTTAACCTCTGTCCGTTTGACAAGGTGAAGGTGGTGATCATCGGACAGGACCCCTACCATGAGCCGGGACAGGCCCACGGACTGAGTTTCTCCGTGCAGGACGGTGTGGTGTTCCCCCCCTCGTTGCAGAATATCTTCAAGGAGATTCAGGCCGATCTCGGTACGCCTATCCCCACATCAGGTAATCTGACACGCTGGGCCGAACAGGGGGTGCTGTTGCTGAACGCCTCACTGACGGTACGCGCTCATCAGGCGAACAGCCATTCTTCCTTAGGCTGGCAGAAATTCACGGATGCAGCCATCCAGGCACTGGCCACGCATCGTGAGCATCTGGTCTATATGCTTTGGGGCGGTTATGCCCGTTCGAAGGCTTATATGATCGACAAGTCGAGGAACCTCGTACTTGAGAGCGTGCACCCCTCGCCATTGAGCGCGAATCGTGGCGGCTGGTTTGGCCAGCATCAGTTCTCCCGCTGCAATGCCTATCTCGAACAGAACGGCCAGACTCCCATCGCCTGGTAATCTCCATTATCCATTATCCATTATCCATTATCCATTGGAAAAACTCCCCCCCATCATCCAAGTCGGTAACGTGCTACTCTCGTCGGAAATCCTGACGGAGAAGTTCTGTTGTGACCTCAGCGCCTGTAAGGGTGCCTGTTGTGTAGAGGGTGATGCCGGAGCCCCTGTAACACTCGATGAAATCGCAGAAATAGAGGATTGTCTCGATGCCGTGTGGGGTGATCTCTCGGCATCGGCACAGGCGGTGATTGACAAGCAGGGTGTGGCTTATACGGACCAGGAGGGCGACCTCGTGACGAGCATTGTCAGGGGAAGAGACTGTGTGTTCACCTATTATGACTCTTGTTGTATGTGTGCGCTGGAGAAGGCGTTTCGGGCGGGGAAAACACGGTTCTGCAAACCCGTGAGTTGTGCGCTCTATCCTATCCGTGCGAAGAAGATTGGCGAGGATTTGACGGGTCTGAACTACAACCGCTGGGAGGTGTGCAAGGCTGCCGTGGAAAAAGGGAAGGCTCTCGACCTTCCCCTCTATCAATTCCTGAAGGCCCCGCTGATCCGGCGCTTCGGTGAGGACTGGTATCAGGAACTCTTGGATACCGTCAGGGAACTGAAGGCGCAGGACTATCTATGACTTTCGGTATTCCGACGGACTCATGCCCACATGTTCCTTGAAGAACTTCCCGAGAAAACTCTGATTGGGGAAGTTCAGTTCCTCGGCAATCTCCTTGATGGTCTTCGTGGAGTTTTTCAATTGTACCCGTAGTTCCAGAATGATATAGTTGTCGATCCATTCATTCGGGGTGCGCTGGCTTGCGCTCTTTACGGTCTCTGACAGGTATTTGGCCGTGATACAGAGTTGTTGGGCATACCAGCCCACCCGCCGCTCCTGACGGAAATGTTTCTCTACCAGTTTGATGAACTTCGTGAAGATAATCTCTGCCCGTGTCTGTGGCTTGTCATCTTGCTTCACGCGGTAGATGATGTTGCTCAGGTCATAGAACATGGCCAGCAGCAACGTCTTGATCAGATCCTTGCGGAAGTGGTTTCCTTCGTCGCTGATTTTCTGCTTGATGGTCTGGAAATAGGCCTTAAACGTTTCTATCTCCTTCTGTTCCAACCTCATTACGGGGTGCTGGCGGGAGAAGAGGAACAGGGAACTGACATCGCTCACGTTCTGGATGATCTCACGGTAGAAGTTCACGGAGACCATCATGCACAGCCCTTCCATATCTGACGAGCGTTGGTAACTATCGACGACATGCCGATCGCTGACGATCAAGATGTCACCGGCTTTGATGATCTGCCGTTGGGTATCCAGTTGGTACATGACCTCTCCTTTGGTGCACAGGCCGATAAGGATGAAGTTCATACGTCGGGGTTCCGTGGGCATGGGGGCCTCGTTGATACGTTCTGTCAACAGGAGGTCGTCGTCGAGATAGACAGACTCACTCCATGTCTTGGCTTTGTTAAGGTCGGATTCCTTAATAGAATGCTTTACCACGTCTTGATATTTTGAGTTTGGTTTGCCTTGAGTTTGATGGTTTTCTGCTGTCCATTATATAATAAGGTGACGGTGCCGTTCTGGCTGGACTTGATGGAGCAGTTGCGCACCTTGCCGCCTTTCCATTCGAAAGCCACCTCGTAGCCGCCGCGGGCACAGAGACCGCTGACCTTGCCTTCGCTCCATGCCTCGGGGATGGCAGGGAGAAGTTCTATTGAACATTGTCCATTGACTATTGATGATTGCATGAGCATCTCGCAGACACCGGCTACACCGCCGAAATTGCCGTCGATCTGGAAGGGTGGATGGGCATCGAAGAGATTAGGATAGGTACCACCGCCATGACTGTAGTTGGGTATGCGACTCTTCTCAGGTGCTACGGCAGTGAGCAGTTTACGGTAGATCTGGTAGGCCTTCTCACCGTTTTTCATACGGGCCCAGAGGTTGATGCGCCAGCCCGTGCTCCAACCAGTGGTCTCGTCACCCTTGATCTCAAGAGTCTTCGCAGCGGCTTTTTGCAAGTCGGGATCCGTCAGGTGGTTACCGGGGTAGAGACCGATAAGGTGGCTCTGATGGCGGTGATGGAAGTCACGGTCGTCCCAGTCGTAATACCACTCGTTCAGGTCACCCATGTGACCGATGGTATAGGGATGGAGACGGGCAAGGACTTTCTCTACTTCCTTGTTTTTGTCGCCGAGCACCTTCCCGGCAGTGATGGTGTTAAGGAAGAGTTCGCGGATGATGGCGAGATCGGCCGTGCCGCCGTAGCAGGTGGTGCCGTGGTAGCCTTTGTCGGTGATGTATTCGTTCTCGGGGGAGGTGCTGGGGGCGGTGATCAACTCGCCCGGTGCCTTGGGATTATCGATGAGCCAGTTGCGGCAGAAGGTGGCGGCTCCTTTCATCAGGGGGTAGGCGACTGTACGCAGGTATGTCTTGTCCTGCGTGAACAGATAGCGTTCCCAGAGGGTGTTCACCAGCCAGGCTCCGCCCATGTTCCAGTTCGACCACATCGGACTCTCCCGTTTCTCACCGACGGGATTGCTCATGGCCCAGATGTCGGAGTTATGACTGGAGCACCAGCCCTCACTGATGTTATAATAGTTCTTGGCAGTGAATTTTCCATTGGTGGCGAGAGCCTGGATAAAGTCATCGAGGGGTTGCGCCATCTCCGCCATGTTGGCCACGAAGGCGGGCCAGTAGTTCTCTTCGAGATTGATATTGACGGTGTAGTTGCCGCGCCAAGGAGACCAGAGGTGGGGCGTCCAAAGTCCTTGCAGGTTGGCGGGTACGCCAGGTGTGCGGGAACAGGAAATAAGCAGATAGCGACCAAACTGGAAGTAGAGTTCTTCGATGTAACGGTTATTGCCACCGTTGTCGGTATATTCCTTTAGAAGATCGCTGGTGTTGCTAGTCGTGCTAGTCTCGTTAGTGTTGCTAGCAGGACTTGAGAGCCTGATCTTCACCCTGTCGTAGAAAGCCTTATAGTCGGCGAGATGGCGGTCGTAGAACCGTTTATAACTATCGTTCTGCGTGTGCCAGAGGTCATTGGCGGCATTCTCTAAATAGGGAGCCCCCTCAGTGACGGGATGCTTGTCGAAACCGTTGAAACTGGTCTCATTGACAATATAAAGGATGGCTTCCTTGGCATGGGTGATCGTCAGGGAGGAATCGCTGGCCATGGTCTCACCGTCGGTCTTTACGCTGATCATCGTACAGAAATGGATGCTCTCCTTGGCATCGCCCGTGGCATGGCCCGTCATAGTGAGTTGGGTAGGGATGGCCTTCACTTGATGGGGCACTTGTGTGGTCAGGGCAATGCGACAGTTGATGTCACCACGGAGACGGATGGCAATGAGTTTGTCGGGATTCGAGGCGAAGTATTCACGCTCGATCTTTTTGCCGTCGCGCCAATAACTGTCTTTCACGATGCTACTGTCGAGGCTGAGGCTGCGGTGGTAGTCGGTGACGGCTCCTAATCCAAGATCCTTGATATGCAGTGTGCCGAGGGGCTGGAAAAACTGGCTGTTCGGCCCTTGCACATGGAGTTGCAGGGAGTCGGCCTTGGCATAGTCTTCGTTGAAAAGGGCCTCGCGGATGGCGGGGATCCACTGGTGGGCATCCGCATCGAGATTCCTGTCAACGGGCTTTCCTGTCCACAAGGTGATATCGTTCAGGTAAATGATATTGTCATCCGTCCCACCATAGATGAGCGCGCCGAGTTTGCCGTTGCCGATGGGCAGTGACTCCTCGAAGAAGTCGGCGGCTCTGTCGTACTGGAGCACCATCGGTGCCTGATCTTGTGCTATTGCACGCAGTGTGATTAACGCTAAAAGTAGCAGATATCTCTTCATCTTGATTATTTTAACTATTTCGCTTGCAAAGATACAAAACTTTTCGTATATTTGCGGCATAAAACTACAAAATTAAAAACCTATGCAATCAATTAGAAACTTGAACGACATGATTGTCTTCCTCCAGCAGCGGGGAGACAAGAAACGTGTAGCCGTTGTCTGTGCCAACGATGCCAGTACGCGATATGCCGTGGAGAAGGGACAGGAGATGGGATTTATCGAGCCCGTCTATGTGGATGGTGATGACAAGGAGGAATGCGCCCGTAGGGCCGTTGCCATGTGTAAGAGCGGCGAAGCCGATATCCTGATGAAGGGGCTTATCAATACTGATGTCATCCTGCGTGCTATCCTCGACAGGGAGACGGGTATCATGCGTCCCGGTCATGTGCTAACCCATGTGGCGATGGCCGAGATTCCAAAGTACGAAAAACTGCTGTTCTTCACGGATGCGGCTGTGATACCTGTGCCCACTGAGGCTCAGCGTCGCCAGCAGATCCATTATGTAAACTATATCTGTCATGCCCTTGGCATTGAGGAACCCCGTATCTCACTCATCCACTGTGCCGAGAAGGTCAGTGCCAAGACCTTCCCCTATACAGTCGATTACTTAGAGATCATTGCAGAGGCTCAGACGGGTAAGTTCGGCCGTTGTATCATCGATGGTCCCCTGGATCTGAAGACCTCGCTCGACAGTGTGAGTCTGCGGGAGAAAGGCATCCACTCCGTGATCGACGGACAGGCCGATGCCCTGATCTTCCCGGATATCGTTGCGGGCAACGTGTTCTATAAGACACTCACCCTCTTCGGTTATGCCAAGACGGCAGGTGTGCTGCAAGGGATGCAGTGCTGCTGTGTGCTGCCCTCGCGTGCCGACAGTCCGGAATCCAAGTATTACTCCTTAGCCCTGGCCGCGATATGAAACGGTTTGTTACGAACAATACGTAATCTTGTCCGAAATGGAAGCAATCACTTTGGGCGCCTATATCTCTGTGCGTTAATAGGATGAGAAGGTTTTCTTATTTGTTATTACTGATACTGTTACTCGTTGCCTGTTCTGAGCGGCGGGCTTATGTTGATGCACTCGGAAGGGCTAAGGATACGCTTAATGCAATCTTGAGTATTGCGGAGTTTTTTTTTCATATAAAGATCACCCTTTCATCCCGAGTACATTATTAATATAATACAGGATGATGTAGTCCCTGCATCAGTTTACTATTTTGAGCAGCCACGTCATGGCGTAGATGAAGTAATGGGTGAGCCTTTCTCCATTTCAAAGTACGTCACTGGATATGTCAGACTTTGGACGGATATAACTATAGAGAAAGATGCTAATGGAAATGTGGTAACTATCAATATTGATTTGCAACCGCTTAGCAGATAAAAATCTTAATTTTGTTTTAAAAGAACAACAATTATATAAGATAAAGCAACGTTTCGTACGTTGAAGAATCAGTAAACAAAGTGAAGGTTTTTGGGGGAGAAGAAAGATGTTACTACTTTTGCCCCCGCTTTTATAATTAAAAAGAATTGTATGAAAAAACTAATTTTAATCGTATGCGCCGTGATGAGCGCAATGACCATGAATGCCCAGAGCGGTTTCGGCCTGATGGGTGGTGCAAACCTTTCTGCTCCAAGTACTGACGGTGCTCAGTGGCGGATGGGAGATTTTGTCGGCGGAATGTATGATATTCAGTTGAATGACTGGCTTTTCGTCCAGCCTCGACTGCTTTTGTCGTATTAGGAAAATCAGCGGGATTGGAAAGACATGCTGCTAACATCAACTACGAATGGCAGCAAGGAGTTCTACAGCCAGTGGAATATCTCGCTGCCTATACTTGCCTCCTTCCGCGTGATGAAGGTTGACGACATGGGGCTGAGGCTGAACGTGGGCCCCTACTTCCAGTATGCACTGGGAGGAAAAGAGAGAAAGCCTTACTATTCGTATGGTTCAGGGACACCAACAGGCATAGACTCCAAGCGGTCGTGGGACTACAGTTCTGACGATAAGTTCACAATGGGGGCCCAGATTGGTGCGCAGTTGGACTATAAGAAGATGTTCTTCACCCTCGACTACATGCACTCCTTCATCCGCAGCCAACTTAACTGCAACGGTTTCGAGAATACCTTCCAGTTTGGCATTGGCTATAAGTTCTAATACAAGTGACGGTAAATGATGTTTTCATATTAAGAATTGGAAAATAATGTAATTCTTTTGGAGATAAAGATTATTTTATATTTTATGTACCTTTGCCGCCGTTTTTCGAAATAGAATAAATGAATAGCATTTTTATGAAGAAACAGATTTTAATGATGCTACTACTTGTAGTTACTGTCAGTGGATACGCTCAGGAAAAGAAATGGGAACATCATCTGCATGTGTCAGGTGGTTTGCTCATAGACCGAGAGTGGGAAAAAAGCGAGACTGGTGTATCTATGAATATTGGTTATGGCTTGAATTATTATTTCCCTGAGCACTGGTCGCTTATGGCTGGCTTGGACATCCGAAGGGATACGGAGAACTTCTTTAGTTCTGTAGGCGATGGTGGAGATACTGATGACTTCACATTCCTTGACATTCCTTTATCCATGCAATACCATATAGATCGATGGTCTTTTGGTCTTGGTCCGGTGTTTAGTTTCTGCGTGTCGAATGATTCTTATTACATAGACAGCCCTAATAGTCCATACAGTGCGCTTGATGGAAAGGAAAAGATAAAGAGTTTCTATGTCGGTCTGCAGCCAAGTGTAAAGTATCGGCTGAGCAGATACTTCCTTCTTGGTATAGATGGTCAATTCGGGCTACAAGATGTGAATAAGTCGTATGATCTCAATATCCCAATTGGCCATAAGTATCTGCACAATATCGTGGCTACTTTCGGGGTCGTGTTCTAACGGATGGTTTTATTTTGTTAGATTAGGCATAGACTTTGATTTCCTGTTCTCCGCGCATGGCCCTGAGCACGTTCATGGCCAGGGCCGTCAGTTCGTCCTCGCCAGGATAGACGAACACGGGGGCGAGGAAGCCTAGCCGACGCCGTAGCCCGTCAGTGACGTACTTGCTATGGGCAATGGCACCGGTGAGGATGACGGCATCCACTTGCCCGTTGGTGGCCGGAGCCAGTGAGGCCAGCCAGCGCGCTATGCTGTAGATCATGGCGTCAAGCACTAACTTGGCCTTCTGGTCACCTTCGGCGATGCGCCGCTCCACCTCTCTCACGTCGTTGGTGCCTAGATGGGCAGTCAGTCCGCTATGACCGTTGATTTTGCGCAGCATCTCCGCCTCGGTATATTGTCCGCTGTAGCATAGTTTCACCAATGCCGCCGTGGGCAGCATACCAGCCCGTGAGGGCGAGAAGGGTCCGTCACCGCTCAAGGCGTCGCTGCACTCGATGGCCCGTCCGTGGTGGTGCATGGCGAAGGAGATGCCGCTGCCCATGTGGCAGACAATCAGGTTCTGCTCCTCGTACTTGAGATTGTGCTCACGGCAGTAGCGCTTGGCAATCTCCCGCTGGTTCAGGGCGTGCCAGATGGTCTGGTGGGGCATTTCGGGCAGACCGGTGATGCGGGCCACGTCGTCGAGTTCATCGACAACGCCTGGATCAACGGTGAAGGCACGACATCCTTCTATCTCGCGGGCTATGCTCAGCGCTATCAGCGACCCTAGGTTACAGGCGTGGTGCAGACGAGGGTTCCGGGTGTCCTCGATCACCTTGTCGTTCAGTTCATAGACACCGCTCTCGATGGGTTTCACCAGACCGCCTCGACCTACGACCACGTCGAAGTCCATGGCGTAGCCCTGACGCTGAATTTCCTCCAGGATCTTTTCCTTGCGGTAGTCGAACTCGTCCATGATGAACGGATAGCGGCACAGTTCTTCGAACGGGTGGTTCAGTGTGGCGTGCATCAGTAGTTCCTCGTCTTGGAAGATTCCCACCTTGGTAGAGATCATCCCTGGGTTAATGGCTAATATTCTCATAATGTTCTATTTTATTACATAGATAAGGTACGCATTGGCGGATTTCTATGGGGATGGTTTCTACATCGAGGCCATCCTCTTTGATGCGTAGGAGTACCATACAGGCCTTGCTGTTCAGGGGCCTTGGCTGGTCGAAGATGAAGTTGCCGATGCTGTAGTAGATTTTCTTACCCTGAAAATCCTCGATGGTCTGTAGGGTATGGGTATGGTGGCATATCAGCATGTCGGCGCCGGCCCGTATCAGTTGGTGGGCTTCCAGACGCTGACTGGGTACAGGCTGCAATGTGTGTTCGCCGCCCCAATGGAGCGAAACGATGATGACGGCGGTGGAATCTGTCCGTCGCAGATGGTTCACGCGCTCCAGCAGTGAGTCCATGGGCTCCTGACTGACGCAGGGCTTGTCCGGCAGATAGGCGTAGTTCTCGAGTGGTAGGCGCAGGGAGGCTACGAGCCATACTTTCCGAGGCTGTTCCGCCAGCAGCACGGGTTCTGCGGCCTCATTCATGTTCTCTCCCGCTCCAACAGGAACCATCCCGGCAGCAATGATATTCCGTTTCGTGTCGAGCAGTCCTTCGCGTCCCTGGTCGATGGAATGGTTATTAGCCAGATTCAGATGTGTGTAGCCATGACGTTGCAGGATGTCGAGCCATTCGGGTTCGCCACGGAAGATAAAGCGCTTGAAGACGGGTGCTTCGATTTTCGTGGCGGGGCACTCCAGATTGCCGACGACGATCTGAGCCTGACGAAACACGGAGTCAATATCCTCAGAGAACAGATGATCGACCCCGTGATGTTCTATCACCTGGCGCACACCACGGTCTAAGAGGATGTCGCCGGTGAAAAGAATATTCAGTTCTTCGGCAAGAGCCGAAGAACTGAATAACATCATACTGAGACTAACAGCCAGAACTGTAGAAATAATCCTCATTGGCCTCCGGCATCTTCTTCAGCGGCACGATGATGCGTTTCATCCATTCGGGCACACCCTTACGTGGGTTCTTCTCCAACTGCTGCTGCCACTCCTCGTCGGTGAGGCGCGGCATGTCGATGGGCTGGTTGAATTCACGATAACTCAGTACAGCACCGCGGGTCAGATACAGATAGCCTTCAATCTCCACGACGACATAGATCTCATCTGCCAGGCCAACAGCCTCGAAGAGGATGGACTTGTCAGGATTGTTGTCGGCATTGGCGGTATAGACATCGGCCACGAGTGCCACCTTCTTGTCGGCACCCTCCACATTGCTCCAGCCATCGAGGTACTGATCTGGCTGACGAACGAGGTCCAGGGAGATATTCTCGAAGGCAGAGCCGATACATTCTATCTGGTCGTACTCCTCATCGGTGATCGGTGTACCAGCGAGTTCCTTCTCACTGATGTTCAGCAGGAACTGTGCTTCCTCACGCAGACGGTTGGTGGCGTCGAAGGCCTTCTGTGTCAGCATGTTCTGCTCCTTCAACAGTTTCTCGGTGTTGTCAAGCAGTTCGAGGGCTTTCTTCCAGAAATTGACGTTGGGCTCCACATAGCCCTTCACCAAAGGCTCGGGCAGACCGCCACCGCCACACTCGGCTCCGAAGGGCTGTTTGGCGTAGAGGATGGCATCGTGCTTCAGTTCTGCCCATGAGGCGAGCACTGCATTCATGTTTTTCTTGTCCCACTCGGGGGTGACCATGAAGTAGGGTAGGTTCTCGCCCTTGTCGTTGAGCACCTTCAGACTGTTCATCCACTGGGTAGCGATGGTCTCCTGCCAGTCGATCTCCTGCATACGCTTCTTCATATTGTCAAGGGCAGACCTGAAGCCTTTCCACTCCTGCTTCTCCTCCATGAGGATCTGTTCGGCAGCAGAAACGCCCATGGCAGCAAAGAAGTCCAGCCCTTTTGGTACGTCGCGCTGGGTGGGGTTGTTTTCGTAATCAACGGTATTCAACAGCACCTCTGCATCGGGCTGGTAACGCTGTGGCATCAGACATATCTTATTATGACTGGTCTTCTCGAATGCCGGACGGATACGCGTCTGCTCGTTGCCGATCTTCTCGAGGGTCTTCTTCAGTTCGTCCATCTTCTGCTGGTTGGCAAGCAGACTTTCGAGCGGAAGCCCTATCTTCTTCACCTCTGCGATGACCTGTGGAATGGAGAGGTTGTCGGGCTGTCCCATGAGGAAGGTGATGAGTTTGTTGAAGGTGTCGTAGTTCTGCTTGGCCTGTGGATTGTTCTCCAGGGCGTAGGCCATCACCACGGCTTCCTTCACCTCGTCAGGGTTATCCATTCCGAAGGGTACGCTCTGCAGCCACATCATACCACGGAAGTAACGCTGCAGTGTCTCGTTGCGGGAGTAGTGCCCACGCGGACGGAAGAGACTGTAGGCGAACTCAATCTCCTTATAGTCCTCCATGAAGTCGCTGAAGTCGTTCTCGGCCTTTATCGCCTTCTCCACCTCGGGCTTGGCTTCTGCCTGTTCCTCGGGGGTACCGATGGCCTTTCCCGTCAGCAGTTGGTAGGCGATGGCGAAGAAGACGGCGTTATGGTTGGCGTAGGCCCAGATCTCCTCGTTGTTGGTGTTGGCAGCCTGCTGGTGCATGACATCGTACATATTGCGCGACATCTCGGTCATCAGTTTGATGAGTGACTCTTCCTCAAGTTCCTTCAGCAGACAGTCAAAATAGAGGTGATAGAGTTGCAGGTACAGGTCGGTGGTGACGAAACTGGGGAACTCCTGGTAGTCGTTCTGCTCATAGACATGGAACAACTGGTCGTGGGTGGCAGGGACGATGGCAAAGCCGTCCTCGGCCAGATGCTGACAGAGCAGGGAGTCGAATTCCTTCAGTTGTTTTGGATTGATGAGGTTACCCATATTCACCCGCAGGTCCTCAGCCACGTCGAAGTTCAACTTCTTCAACTCATCGGCACGCTCTTGCAGGCGTTTCATGAAGTCCTGCTCCTCCTGGGTGTATTTGATGAGACCTTTCTCCTGACTGGCACGGTAGTAGAAGTCGCGCCACGACTCGTCTTCCTTCTGCTCGATACCTTGGAAATTGGTGTTCTCGTCAAATTTCCACATCAGGGAGTCGTACCAGGTGGTACCCTCATAGACACCACGAATATAAGCATCCTTGAAGGGGAATCCCTGACGGGCGGCAGGGGCGTTGCTGAGCACGAGGAGGTCACTGATGGGCAGTCCGGAGACGTCCATATTGTAGTCGATACTGTCTTTCAACTGCTCCACGTCGATATGCGACACGGGCACAGAGACCACGCTTGCTTTTTGGCTGCATGCCGTCACCAGACCGGCGAGGCATAGCATCAGGTAGGTTTTTGTTTTCATTGGCTAAAGTATTTTGTTGCTGTTTCTTTGTCTGTCCATTTGATCAGATAATGGTCGAAGTCCATGCCGAAACTTCCCCATTTGTATTCCGCCACCACGTAGAGGCTGTCGTTGGCTTTCTCTAAACCGCGGATGCGGCCGTTGATGAACCTGAAGTCCTGCAGGATGCCGCCCAGTTTCGATCCCAGCCACATGGCGCGCGCCTTGCCGTTTACCTGCTTGAAGATGAACAACCGCCGTCCCTTCTCAGGGTAGTAGCGCGTCGCCTTGATGACGCCCACCATCGCGTCCATGCTGCCATCACCATCCACATCACCCGTCTGGAACTGATAGACGGGGTAGGGCAACCGCCAGTCGTTCAGCCAGTAGAGGCTGTCGTGCTCCTTGCGCAGCGTGAAACCGTTTTCTTCCCTTGGCTCGAAGGTCTGTGCCAGGCACGGGGTGGCTATCAGACAGAACAGGAGCAGGACGGTTCGTATCATAGGCAAAGAAGGGGAACCATACGGCTCCCCTTGTCGTTATGCGTCGATGTTAGCGTAAGTGGCGTTCTTCTCGATGAACTCACGGCGCGGCTCGACGTCGTCACCCATCAGCATGGAGAAGATCTCGTCGGCCTCGGCGGCGTTCTCGATAGTCACCTGCTTCAGCAAGCGGTTCTCGGGGTTCATGGTGGTCTCCCAGAGTTGCTCGGGGTTCATCTCACCAAGACCTTTATAGCGCTGGGTGTGCAGGGCCTTGTCATCACCGTTGCCGGCCACATACTTGTCGATGAAGGCCTGACGCTGCTGCTCGGTGTAGCAGTATTCGGAGGTCTTCTTATAAGTACATTTGTAGAGCGGCGGGGTGGCGATGTAGAGGTGTCCACCCTGGATCACCTGCGGCATGAAACGGTAGAAGAGGGTCATGATCAGTGTGTCGATGTGCGAGCCATCGACGTCGGCATCGGTCATGATGATGATCTTGTCATAGCGCAGTTTGTCGATGTTGGCCTCACGGTCGCCCTC
>JAFRMM010000188.1 GCA_017430675.1 Prevotella sp. | reverse complement strand
TCTGTCCCTCTACATCAGTTGCCTGATCAAACTCATAGGTTACCATCAGCACTTCGCGATCCTTGTAACCGTCAATCTTCATTGAAACTGGAGTCTTTGCCATAATTTGTTTCCTTTCTTTAATTTGTTTAATTGTTAATAATATAATTCTTTTTGTCTTAGGCTTTACGACCTTTTGACGATGCAAAGTTACGGAGGATTTCAACCCATTCCAAACTTTTTCTGCTTTTTTGTCTCAGGTTGTTGCGACAGGAAGGGAGATATGCGACAAATCCGGAGGAAGGCCTTAGATTATGTCGCATATCCCTGTCCCGACAGGTTTATGCACTTGCCAGAGCAGCCTCCTTGTCCTTCTTATCGGCAGCCACCTTGATCACGAAGTTCTTGGCGGCATAGAACGGGGTCAGCGTGATGTCGCAGGTGATCTGCTTAGTGACAGGATCCTGGCGCGGTTCGCCGATCTCGTAGTTCTGGAACAAGTTGCCATAACCCTTATACATGTTGAGGAACTCCTGAATCTTCGACTTCAGGTTCTTCGGGCTGTTGTACGGATCCCAGTTCTCTAGGGCCACCTCGTGAACAAAGTTCATCAGCACCTTCTTCACCCAGTCGAACACGCGGACGATAGGATACTCCTTCATGGCATCAAGATCACCGTTGTAGAGCGTGGTGTTGTTGAAAGCCATCACACGACCCTCACTATACACCATCGGGATCACCTGATTGTCCATCAGGGCAGCGATCTCCGACTTCAGCAGGTCGCTCTTCACACCCTTCACACCGTCAAGCGTACCATACTTCTTACCACCGGCACCCTGTGCCATGTTGGCGGTCTCGTCGTACAACTTTCCGCAGAGGGCGGCAGCCGGTGCGATATAGAAGGCCTTGGCGTCCTCCTCGTCGGATGACATCTTCTCTGCCTCGCGGCCCACGATCCAGTTGGCGGTCATCACCACGTTCATCAGTTCCTGGTCGCTGTCACGGTAGCCCTCGGTATTGGCCTGCAGGTCATCGAACGAATACTCGTCGGCGTGGTCGGTGATCAGCATCACCTTGTACTTGAAGGCCATCTTTGCCCACTGGAGCAGATCCACCTTATCGGTGAACACGGCACCCGGCACACAGACAAGACTATAGGCATCCTTCAGACTCAGACGGTCGAAGCCGTTGCGCAGGATGTTCTCGACCTCATTAGCGAAACCAGAATCGGCATCAGCGATATCCTCCTTCAGCACGTTGATGATACGCAGATTCTTCACCTTATCGGTACCACAGGTCTTGAAGAACGAGTCAAGTTGACGATAACTACGCTCGAGGTTCTGGGTAGCATAGAGGGCATCGGTGATACCCTGCTTCAGTACGTTCGTATATTTCTCCTCATCCTGCTTACAGGCATCGGCGAAACCGGTGGCACTCTCGATGCTGGCATCATCGAGCAGTTCGAGCCAGCGCTTGATGTCACGCTTCAGTCCCTCGCGCTTGTCCTTGAAGCGCTTGTCGCTCAGGAACACCTGCTTAGCGGCCTTGCGGGCGGGGTTCATATTATCTGCATCGGGCATGAAACCACGAATGGCATTGAAGCCACCGAATGCTTTCAACAACTGGGAGACGTCTTTCTGTCCTTCTTTCTCCTGAAGTCCGGCACCTGCCTGTTCGGCAGCCTGGGCTTTCTGCATTTCTACATCTGCCATAATAATTTCTTTTTTACTTTTACCGTTTTTACTTTTTTACATATTCTCCTTTTCTTACTCAGCGCCTTCCAGTTCACTCAGCATCGACTGCAGCACCTCTTTCAGTTCAGCACGGCTGCCGGCTTCCTTCAGGATGTCACGCAACTTGCGGTTCTGCTCAATGCTCTTGCGAATCTTCTGGTTGGTGTCGATCTTCTCTTTTGTGCTGGAGAGGAAGGGGCTGTTCTGTACCAGACGGCCCTTGCCACCCTGTGCCTCGAAGTCGCGCAACTCACCGAACTGCAGCGTCTCATCCACAGAACCGCCTTCCTCGTCGGTGAAACTCACCTCTACCTTCGGCTTGAAGTGTGCAAAGGCATCCTCGATATTCTGGATATCCTCCACAAACTCGGGATTGCCGGCCTCTACATCCGTTGTGTACTGATCGATCATCAATGTTTTGTTCTGGTCAATCAAACTGACTTTCGCACTGCTCTCCTCATCGGGAGCCATCGAGATAAAATTCTCTTTCATTGCCATAGTAGTAACAATTTTTTAGTTAATAATTATTTGAATAAACACTATTTATTTCTTACCTTTCTTCCCTGCCTTCTCAACTTTTTCTTCGGCACTTGGCTCTGCTGCCTTTTCCCCGTTGATCACGAAGACGGGGCAACCGTCCTTATCAACCTGCACCTCGATCTTGTCGCCAGATTTCACCTTGCCGGCAATCATCATCTTCGAGATCGGGTGGCGCAGTTCCTTACGGATGATGCCCAAAACCGGACGTGCACCATACTGCTGATTGTAACCACGCAGAGCGATCGTCTGACGGGCATCGGGTGTCAGCGTCAGTTCTATGTTCTGCTCCTCCAACAGTTTCAGCAAGCCCTTCAGGTGGATGTCGAAGATCTTGGCAACGGTCTTGTCGGTGATCGGTGAGAACGGCACGATCTCCGTCAGACGGGCCAGGAACTCCGGACGGAAATATCCCTGCATGATGTCCATCAGTTCATTGTTCTCAGGGATCACGCCGCTGTTGAACTTCTCCACGATGGTCTGTGCGCCGATATTCGAGGTGAAGAGGATGAGGGCGTTTGAGAAATCGCCGACACGTCCCAGACGGTCGTGCAACTTACCTTCATCAAGGATCTGCAGGAACAGGTCGAACACGCTCTTGTGGGCCTTCTCGATCTCATCGAACAGCACCACAGCGTAGGGGTTCTGGCGGATCTTGTTCACCAGCAGACCACCTTCCTCATAGCCAACATATCCCGGAGGCGCACCATAGAGCAGGGCCACCGAGTGCTCTTCCTTGAACTCCGACATATCAAAACGGATGAGCGCACTCTCGTCTCCGAAGAGGAAAGTAGCGAGGGCCTTGGCCAACTCCGTCTTACCAGTACCCGTCGGACCGAGGAAGAAGAACGAGCCCATGGGCTGCCCCTTCTTGCTGAGACCGGAACGGGCCTCATAGACGGCATCGAGCACCTTCTTCACGGCGTGATCCTGACCGACAACGCGCTTCTTCAGTGTCTCCTCGGCACCCATGAGCCGGTCGCGCTCCTTGGTCTGCACCTTTCCGAGAGGAATACCTGTCTGCTTGGCCACGACGGCACTGAGGTCGTCGCTCTTCAACTCTGTGCGCTGCTCGGCACTCAGTTCGGACAACTTGTCGAGGGTGGCCGACAAAAAGTCGATACGTTCCTGAATGGTGGCGATCTTACTGAAGTCGGTATCGGAATCCACACCAGCCAGCAGGATACAACTCACCTTATTAAAGAGTTCGTAGTTCAGCCAGTCAAGTTCCTTCATCAGTCCCTCGTCAGCCTTGTCCTTACCCTCAGCCGAAGCCTTGATGGCATCGAGTTTGCCCTTCAGGTCCTCAATGATACTGCCAGTCAGGTCATTCATCGTCTTCACCTGGGCCATCGTACGGTCGAGGAGGTCGAAGGCCGAGTCAGGCAGCGACTTCTCCGTCAGATAACGCTTGGCCAGGCGGATAGCATCGCCCAGCACCGTCTCGTCGGCAGTCAGTTTGTGATATTCCTCATAGGCGGGGATGGCACCCTTCAGGATGCGGAGCGTCAGGTCGGCGGTGGGTTCCTCCACCGTGATCTTCTCCAACTTCGAGGTCATCTCCTTGTCGGTCTCGATATTCTTCGTAAAGCCGTCGATGCTCGAGGTGGCGAGCAACTGCAGACGGCCCTTACTCAGTTCGTTCTTCAGGATCGAAGAAGTACCGAAGAGCGATCCCTGCTTGTCGAAGAGTTTGTCGATCGACTCGATGATCAGCACGGCATTCGGCAGGTTTTCCACCTCTGTGATGACGTTCTTGAAGCGGTCCTCCACCTCACCCTTGTACTGGGCATCGCCGCCAAGGGCTGCCGTATCGAGTTCGTATGCCACAGCCCCACTGAGGAAGCCCGGCACATGGTCGGCAGCCAATTCACGGACAAACCCGTTCACGAGCGACGTCTTACCCACGCCGGCCTCACCCGTAATGAGCAAGTTGGCCTTGGTCTTACGGCCTAATATCTCGTAAATCACAGAGATCTCCTTCTCGAAACCAATCACGTTGTCGAGGTTGCCGGCACGGGCAATGGCGGTCTTATCCACACAGTACTTGGCCAGACTTCCCTTGCCGCCTCCAGCACTGCCACCGGTCTTCTTCGTCAACTCGGCACCCTCCATGTAGGGAGCCTCCACATTGGCACCACCGCCCATCTTCGCACTGATGTCCGACGGGGTCAGTGGCAGCGTCTTCAACTGATCGAAGGAGAAGCCTACACCTGGTGTCACCAGCGAGGCCAGCACACAGACGTCCGTGCACTCGTCGAGATTGAACTTCACCTGATAGTTCTCAGCCTCCTCGATGACGGCCTGTGCCTCATCACTATACTCAAGGTCTCGCATCGGACGGACGGCACGCGGGGCCAACTGCATCTGCACGTCTGCCCAGTCCTGAAGATAAAAATAGTCTTTGTCCAGTTCGCTCTCAATGAAGTGGACGAGTCCGATTTCCTTATGAAGAACAGCCTTGAACAGATGTGCCGGATAAATGGCATCACTACAATATTCCTCAGCAAAGGAATTGGCAATTGTTTTTAGTTTAGCATTCATAATAACTTACGTTTATAGTCATATTAAGGCGCAAATTTACGAAAAAAGGACAAAAAAACTTTGATGAATAAGGTAAAACTCCCGTCATTTCACATTCTTTAACCAAAAAGCGGTTACAAATCGTATTATTATAGGATTTGCAACCGTCTCAGTCCTTATTGACTAAGGATTCATCTTATTCCCACTCGATCGTTGCGGGGGGCTTGGAAGATATGTCGTAACAGACGCGGTTCACGCCACGCACCTTGTTGATGATCTCGTTCGACACCTTCGCCATGAAGTCGTAGGGCAGATGGGCCCAGTCGGCCGTCATCGCGTCTGTGGAGGTCACGGCCCGCAGGGCGACAGGATGCTCGTAGGTGCGTTCGTCGCCCATCACACCGACGCTACGGACGGTGGAGAGCAGTACGACACCCGCCTGCCAGACCTGATCGTAGAGGCCCCACTCGCGCAAGGCACGGATATAGATGTCATCGGCATCCTGCAGGATACGCACCTTCTCAGGGGTAATATCACCCAGGATACGGACGGCGAGACCGGGTCCCGGGAACGGATGACGGGTAATCAAATGCTCTGGCATGCCCAACTGACGGCCCACACGGCGCACCTCGTCCTTGAACAACCACTTCAGCGGTTCACAGAGTTGCAGGTTCATCTCCTTCGGCAGTCCGCCCACGTTATGATGGCTCTTGATCACCTTGCCCGTGATGTTCAGCGACTCGATACGGTCAGGATAAATCGTACCCTGTGCCAGCCACTTCGCATCAGTGATTTTCTTCGCCTCAGCATTGAAGACCTCCACGAAGTCACGACCGATAATCTTACGCTTCTGTTCTGGATCAGAAACGCCAGCAAGATCTCCGAAGAATTTTCTTGACGCATCAACCCCGACCACATTCAGGCCGAGCACCTTGTAGTCCTCCATCACCTGCCTGAACTCGTTCTTGCGCAACATACCGTGATCCACGAAGATACAGGTGAGGCGATTGCCGATAGCACGGTTCAGCAAAACAGCGGCTACAGAAGAATCGACGCCTCCGCTCAGACCTAATATCACCCTGTCCTGACCTAACATCTCCTTCAGTTCCGCCACCGTCGAATCGACGAACGAGGCGGCGCTCCACTGCTGCTTTGAACCACAGATATCGACAACGAAATTCTTTAACAATTGATTACCCTGTAAGGTATGGAACACCTCTGGGTGGAACTGCACGGCCCAGACAGGCTGCGTCGTTGAGGCGAAGGCTGCATTGACGACATCCACCGTCGAACCGATGACCTTGAAGTCGCTGGGGATGGCGGTGATCGTGTCACCATGACTCACCCACACCTGTGACAGTTGCTCGAAGTGCTTGAAGAGCGGGTTCGAGGTATCTACCGTCTGAAGGTTTGCACGGCCGTACTCACGACTGTCGGCCTTCTCCACCTTGCCGCCAAGGGTGTGCGAGATGAACTGCGCGCCGTAGCAGATGCCCAACACAGGCACCTTGCCAACGAACTGGCTCAGATCCACCTTGAACGCCTCGGGATCGTGGACCGAGTAGGGCGAGCCGCTCAGGATCACGCCGATCACACTCGGGTCGTCCTTGGGGAACTTGTTGTAAGGCACAATCTCGCAGAAGGTGTCCAACTCACGGACACGACGGCCAATCAACTGTGTCGTCTGTGAGCCGAAATCCAAGATAATAATCTTCTGTGTCATTCTGCTATTCTTTTTTATTCTTCCATCTTGTTGAGATTGAGGCTTTGTCCATAATCCTTGTTAGCCTCAGCCTCGCTTTCACGTCCTATGAGATAGTGTTGGTAGCCATCTTCAATCTCGTCGAGTTTAGCCTTCAGCAAATCATCAGCGGTCTTCTTGTAATCCTCGTAAACATTCTTGAGCGCCTCTTTTGCTTCATCAACTTCCTCAGCCGGGGCATCCGACAGCATGTTGACAAGTTGGGGTGACTGTCTGGCATAGAGCACGTCTATTTCAGCAACGCACTGCTTGTGCAGGCTTTTGGCCGTGGTGTTCAGCAAGTCGCGTCGATCCTTATCAACCTCGGGCATGGTGTAGAGCAGATAGCGGCTCTTCGGGTCATCGTCACCCGTGCTGTTCTTGTCGGCCAGAATACTCTCGATTCCCTCAAATTCCGTCTTGTCGTCACTACCGTCTGAATACTCTACCTCACCGGTCTTGATATCCAGTTTAAACTCAGGATGGGCATCGAAGATACCCTTGATAATGGCTTGTAGTTGGTCTGGGTCCTTAGGATAGACTACAAAGTGAAACTCATCGGGCAGACCCACGCTGGCCACTTCCTCCAGGTCATAACTGCCAGAGAAATCGGTGACGGTGACGGGCATCAGTGCCCCTACCTCTGCCTTGACACAAAGGTTCATATACTTGTACCGGAGCAACATGAGATAGGCTTCGAACTTCTCCTGTACACCGGAAATCTGGGCTACAATAATTGGTTTCATAAATATTATCCGTTTCTAAAATGATTACTCTGATTTCGGGGCATCCTCGGTCTTCAACTTGGCACTCAGGCTGCCGCCAGCGGCTGCGCCGGGCACGGCGATACCGTCGCTGATATTCTGCGACTTGAAAGATGTCTTGGCCTCCAGGTTGTCGAACTGTCCTTTCGGGGCTTTGAGGTCGCCCTTCACCTCCGTCTTGCCGTTGATGGCCGTGTCGCCGTAGATCTGGCTCTTGCTGCCGCCGACGGAGGCGTTACCGCCGTCGAGTTGTACTACAGCCTTGCCGTCGCCCTGCTGGGCCTCGAAGGTCTTGTCGGCGAAGAGCCCCATCTCCTCGGAGACGGCCTGCATCTTCTTGCTCTTGACATCCTTCGACTTGGCACCGACAAACATCTTCTCCGAGACAATCACCATCGTACTGCCAGCGGCAAGTTTGTCGTCGGTACGCTTTTCCTTTTCCACGTCCATCGACTTCACACTGACGTCCTTGGCATTGATGCCGATGCTACCCGTGGCCTTCCCCTCGGTATCGGTGGCAGAGAGGTTCATCTTCTCGGCCCGTATGGTCACCTTGCCGTCCTTGGTGAGAGCCTTCTCCTTGGCCTCGCCATTCTCCAGGTCGGTATCGGTGGTCTCCACGGTGACGGTCTTCGAGCGCACGATGAGATCGCCCTCGGCGGTATAGTTGGCCTTGGTGAGTTTACCCTGGTCATCGACTTCGACGTTGGCCGAGGCTTCGGTGCTCACCTCGATGGTCTTGGCACGGAGTTTGATCTTGCTGTCAGCCGTGAGTTGTTTCTCCTTTAGTTTCTTATCCTTCACCTCGTAATCAATACCCTCGATGGTGATGTTCTTCGAGGTCAGTTTAAAGTCGCCCTCTGACGTGTAGGTAGCCGTCGTCAGTGTGCCGTCTTTCTCGTATTTCTGGTCAGTCTCTCCGGCAGTAGCCACATCAATGGTACACGCCTTGATGCTCACCACTCCCTTCTCCTTCAGTTTACCGTCGGACTCGATGGAAGCCACGCTGACGGAGTTACCCATAATGGCAATGCCCGAGCCTTCATTGTCGCGCAGGTTGCCTTCGCCGTCGGCGGAGATCAGGCTGATGTTCTCGCCGACGATGTTCACGGCGGCTCCCGTCGTGTTCTTCTTAAAGTCATCGCCCTTCTTGATCTTGCCTTTCTCGTCCTTCAGGCACTTCAGTTGGCGGTTGGTCTCCGCCAGCAATGAGAGCACCTCGGCATAACTGGCCGTCTCTTCCGACAGCGCCATGGCGGCCTCGTCAATCTGCTGGTTCAGCGAGGAAATATCGCTATAGGTTGACAGGATGTTGTCCTCGTCGGACACCAACTTATCCTTCTTGTCAAGCAGTTTCTCCATTTCCTCCTTCATGCTCTTGAACGACTCCTTGTGGGAGGAGGCCAGATCCTTCAAATTGCTCTTCTGCTTTTCCAGTCCGCTGATCTGCTCCGTGAGACGGGTCTCGCGGCTCTCAGCCGTCTGGACAGCCTCAATGTCAATCTGCCGGTCGGTTTGCAGACTAATGCCACTGCCAGAAACGGCAGGTGCCGAAAAGACACTCTGTGCGTCACTGCTATGGATGACCACACTGCGTGCCTGGCTGACCACCTCGGAGACATCGCTCACGACATGCTCCTGTCCGTCGCTGCCCGGGTCTTCGGCGATCTCACGGATGCTCGGTGCCCGCAGTTCCACCTGTCCGCCATCGGTGGCGGCCTGCAGTCCCAACTTTGTACCCCTCAGGACAATGGTGGATCCGCCATCGAGCAGCATGCCATTGTTATCGACGTTGCCGATGATAATCTCGGGGGCGGAGATGATGAACCGCTGGTTATCCCGCAGATAGCGTCCTTTCACAAGGCTGTTGTTGAGATCATCGGATATCCGCCGTATCTCGGCCTTGCATTTCCGGATCTCTGACAGGTCTTTCTCCACGCTGCCCTCAAAGTCGGACAGTTTCTTTTCCCATTCTTTGAATATATAGTCCATACGCGTAATACCTTATATATTATTAAAACCCAGCACAAGTTTCCACAGACGCTTCTCGTTGCCATAGTTGGCATCCTTCTCCTGTTCCAGTTGCGGCTGATCACCGCCACTATTGATGTGTACGGTGGCGTCGGCATTGTCGGATATCAACAGTTGTCCTGCCTGACTGGCATCCCAGACGTCCAGTTTCCACTTGTCGGCATCGAACTGCTTCTTCCATTCGCCCATGAAGGACTCGTAGGCAGATGCGAGGATATTGTTTTGAGTTCCCCGTGCAGCACCCCGCATAAAGCGCTTCCAGTAGTAGTCCTGCTTCAGGTTGCTTTCCTTAATATCGCTCTCATCATAGCCGATGTTGATAAAGTCGTATTCCTTGTTGGCCTCCGTCTTGGATACCTCGAGCAGGAAATGGGCCACAGTCTTACGTTTCAGGAGTTTCATCTTCTTCTTAAATTCCTCATCCGTCTCTGTGCCGAGGATATTGGCATCGTTCAAGCCATCCAAGTAGCCTGTAACGTCTGCTTTTGCCTTATCAAATGCTGCTTTCAGACAATCATCAATATTGGTACCTTGTGCTGTCACATCGAAGAGATGCTCAAATTTCTTGATGTGCTTATGAAGATTAAAGACAGCCTCGCCATATCCCACGGCAAGCCTAACCAGGTTGCGACGCCTTACTATTGCTCTTCCCCTGGTAATATTGGGTATTGGTTTTATTTTACCCTCAAAAAGACCATCATACGTCTCATACATATCTCCCCACTCCTCATTGGTCGCCTTACCCCACGCCGTATTAAGAATGTTAGGGTCATTGGCATTAACAAGTGCCTCTGTTACTCTGAACTGATAAGTCTGTTTACTTTCCGCTGCCTTCTTCCACAAATCATTATAGGTGGCGAAGTAGTTGTCAATCTTGGTATTGACACTGGAAACGGCATTGATGAGCAGGGTATTATAATAGACTCCAGCCTGCCTCTTCGTTCTTTCCTTAGTTTCCTTGTACCGGCCAGGATTAACCATTGCCGTTCCGTTGCCGGCTTCAAGCATCATGTATTTTTTCGACTTGATGAGCATGGTACCGTCGATAGGCCTCATGAATGTCTGCAGCATACAGCGGAAGAATGAGAGGTCGGCCAGGGGCAATTTCTGGGCACCCACCACTGCTCCTGCCATAGCGCCAGGCAGGATGGCACTGTGACCCAGGTAATGCAATCCCTTGCCGAGGGCTCTGAAAGGTATCTTAACGTAATCCTGCCATTTTTCCCTCTCAGTAATCTTTTTCCACTCGAAGTCGGGGTCTCCGATACCCGGCGGCAGAATGTTATTACCCGACGTGATGCTGAGTTTGTTGCCTGCCGAGATAGTCACGTTCTGACCCGTGATACTGATATCGCCGTTGGGGGCATTGATAGAGATGCCCGTGAAGGCATTAAGTTTGATTTTTCCAAGCGCCGACGAGATGCTGACCTCACGGGCGTGCGAACTGAGTTGGATCTCATAGAGGCCATAGCGGTCGCCAATATGGATGCCACCAGTGAGGTCCTTGGCCTCCGGCACGTCGGGTATGGCATTTGCGAGAAAACCCGGGAGTACGGAATAGAGGAATCCGGTGCCAGGATTCAAGTTGGCAATGAACTTCATGCCGTCGCCTGGATCGGTAAAGGTGATGTGATGACCGTTGGGCGACATGAGCGACATACTGAGACCATCACCCTGTTGTATCTTCGGTGCCAGATAGCGGTCCAAGCCTTCTGCCGGCTGCAGCGTGTTCTTGGAATAGAGGGTGCCTACGACGTATGGCCGCTCAACATTGTCGTTGTCGAAGTTCACGAGCACCTCGTCGCCAACGCGCGGTTTGTAATAGAAGCCGCCACCATCGGTAGCCATGGGCGTGGCGATGCGGATCCAAGGTGTGGCATTGCCGGCGATGTCCTTCTGGAGAGCCGCCCTGGCTGCATCCGCGGCCTTCTTCAGGTCCTCCATGGCTTTCTCCTCCTCGGTCTTTTCCTTTTCGATAATGACCAAGCCCTTGGTCGCCTGCTCGTACTTCTCGGTCAGATCCTTGACAGTATTATTTTTGTCGATGGTATAACTACTGTCTTTTTTCTGTTCCGTCTCGTTTTTCTCCGCATTTTCACAGAACGTCGTCTTCTTGTCGATCATGTCGATTTCCTCCTGTATCCTGGCGATCTCGGCATCCTCTTCATTGATGGCCATTTCCGTGAGCACCTGTTCTGCTTCTTTTTTACGTTTTTCCTTGGCATTCTTCTCCTCATCAATCTTTGCTGCCGATTCGTCACGCGTTTTTTCGTATTCCGCTTTCTTCTTCTGATGTTCAGACAATTCCTCAGCCAGAGCCTTACGCTTGTCCTTACAATCATTCAGATACGCTTTCCGCTCCTCAGCCGACATCTTGAGGAAGGCCTTCACCTCATCGAGATATCTACTGTACTCCTTGGCCTGACCCTTCAGTTCCTCGACTTTCTTTTCCGTTTCTTCTTCCTTTTTCTTTGCCTCTTTTAACTCCTGTTCGGCTTGTGCCAACTGCTGGCGCTCCAACTGCCCTATCGACTGCCAGGGGAAGGCGATACGCACACGGCCCTGGAATTTCGGGTCGGCATTGTCACAGACGAAAGCCGTCTGCGGACCGGAATGGCGGATGATGGGCACCGGATGTACCGGCGGTATGAAATGATTCACGGTGTCACTATCACTATTCTTATATGCTGGGATGGCATAGATCTTCTGTGAGCGTTTACCACTGAACTTGTCAGTAGCCGTACTACCGTAGGTGTCGTAGTCACGGCTCCACGCCTCTTCCGACAGTTGCTGGATCTGGATAACGACATACGTGGTATTGTCAAGTCCTTCCACCTGAATGGGCTGTCCCAACTTCACCGGAGCATAAGCCGTACCCATGTTGATGCAGATGATCTGTCGCTGCTGGGCGGCCTGGTGGCTGTGGATATCACGGAAATAGTCAATCTTGGTCCAGCCAGCGGGGTCTAAGGTGGCAAACTGCACGGCACTATCCGCACTGGCCTGCTCTACAAGGTCCTTCAGACTCTCAACGTATGTTGCTGTCTTCTCCGTATTCTTACCGTTTGCCCCCAATTTGCCGAAAATGGCATTGAAGGCCTCGGCCACCGCAGGGGCCACCCCCGCTGCAATGGCCAGTGCCGTTCCTGCACTTTTTGCCGTCGGATCACCTTCGGTCTTATCAGCCAGCGCACTTTTCAGAACTTGCATTATCTTTGCGATGGCGACCTGATCGCCAGTGCCGTCGTAGTACAACTCACGGGCAAGAGACGAGAACTTATCCTTGAAGACCGGGAAGATATAGTCATCGTTGGCCACTTCGGCATTATAGGCGGGCTTTTCCGGGAATGCGTCCTTGGGATAGCCGTCGCTCCCCTTCTCGATGGGCGTGAAATTCATCTCTGACATCTCACCATTATTGTCTTTCACACTGTCGCGGAAATATTCCTGCACCTTAAACGGCCCGTCGGAGATGTCCTGTTTGGTCACCGACTCATAATACGTAATTTTGAGAGGGGACTTCTTAGAACTAACAATATCTTGGACAAGAGGAAGACCAAGCGTCAGTTTGCCGTCTTCAAAGAAGAGGAACTCACCGCAACGGTTGGCGGTACGAACGAGGAGGTCGTAGAACGACTCGTTGTACTGCACCAGATAGGGATGGATAAATTCTGACTGGATATTGTAGGTCTGATCTTTGCCATCTTTGTCCTTGGCAGTGAACGATTCTGGATATCTCAGGAACTGTATGCCGGTGATGTCCGTCTGGATCAAAGGATCTTGGTCGTTGGCCTGCTTTCCAAACGTGTCTCTTTCCATCTCCAGGATCCCCGAGCCGAGTTTGCGTGCGACGTAGGCCTTACTATACTTGTTCAGCGTCATCAACTTATCCATGCTGAAGATGTTCAACTTCACAAACATCTTCGTACCGTTGGTATCTCTCTTCAGCAAGGGGTTCAACTCATAGACGTAGCAGTTCTCGGCTACGGTATAGGAAGATCCGTATTCTGTCGTTTTCGTAGTATCCTTCTCACGGTTCAGATGGACGATCTCCAACTTCACCTGTCTCTCAAAGAACATGGATGAGACGGCCTGGAAAGAAGGTGCCTTACTCGTATTCTCCCCCGTCACCTGCATGTAGTCCAACTCCACCTCAATCTCACAGGGCTGATAGATCTTCTTATTCACCTTCACGCCATGCAACACGATGCTATAGGTGATATTACTGTTCTTATCCGTAAAGTTCTTGAGCACGCTCTGTTCGAGTTGCAGTTTGTCCAACTCCGTCTTCGGATTCGTTATCGTATTACCGAAAGTTAGCCTATAGACGAAAAACGCGTCTTTTTCTACTGAAACAGTTTCGTTATTTGCCATTGTTGTTTATAATTTTGATTGTTTTCACTTATCCTTGCTATTCTGAGTTCACTGTGAAGTTCTCTGGGATACCACTGCCATCCTCCTTGGATGACCAGTCGGCACCAGCGGCCTGCACGAAAGTGCCATCCTTCTCCACTCCGTTCACCCAGTCGGTCGTACATCCTACAGCATTAATACTGGTAGCCAGACATTTGATATAGATGAGGTTGGTACAACCCTCAAACATCGACTGGTAGCAGTTTTGTCTGAGTTCCGCCGCAGGCAGCACCGGCGCCTTTGTCAGGGCAGTACAGCCCTCAAACATCGAGCGGTAGCAGTTGGCCGTCAGTGTGGTGGCTGGCAGCAGGAGTTCCTTTTCCGGATGGTTCCTGATATGCGTATTGTCCTTAAAGAGTTCCCTGAAAGTATGATCGTCCGTCAGTTCCGTGACATGATCGTAATCTGTTGCACTAATCAGACTCATGACATTACCATAGACATAGCAGTCGTCGGTACACTCAAAGTGGGAGGCATCACTATCCGGGAAATAACTGGCATTATTGCCACGGAAACTGACCTTGTCGCCGGCATCAAGGGTGAGTGCCGTCGTATAAGTACGCCATTCGCCGTCATTCCGCCGAAACTCCACCGTACCTCCGGAATTGTTCTGGAAGGTAATCTGCGTGTTGTCGTTCACGGCCTCGAATGTCAGAGGGTTGCCGACGAGCCTTTGCATTTTGACGGTGCAGGCATAGTAGTGGCTATTGGCAAAGGTCAGACCACTCTTTGAGTAGGTATAGGTATCAGTGCCAACCGTGGCCGTCAATGTGAGTTCACTATTATTCACGCCCCGCAAAGCAGTATAGAGTTCACTGGAGGCTGTCTTCGGACTGATCGTCAGGTCGCCATATTGGTCAGTACCTGCCGACACACGCTGCACCAGTTTCCCCGACGCATCGTGAATGGTCAGCGACGAGGCATTGATGGCACTCCCGTTCTGGTCTGTCAGGATGAACCTGACAACGGCCTGCTGGTTGCTGAACACAGCATCACTGGCATGAATGGTCGTCGTTGAGGCGCGCTGCACCACAACATCAGCCAGCGCGTAGTCGTAATAGGCGCTAAGGGTGGCCAGCGAACCGTCCTGTCCGGTATAGTCCCAGGTACTGCGGGGAAAGAGCAGATGGAGGTGGGCGTCATTGCCGACGGCAACCGTCATGGCCGACTTCAGCACCGTAGCAGCCGTGCCGGTGGTCGATGGGGTCAGCGTCCCCACGACCGAACTCCAGTCATCGGTATGGGCTGCCACCTTGTCGTCGGAGGTCCAGATGGCATTGAGCGTCTTCCCGCTGAGTTCCAGGCCCCGGGTGGTCACCTCATCTTCGCCCTTCACGGCATGGACGGTCAACACAAAGAATCCATCCTGAGCCTTCTCGCTCAGGACGGAATCTGCTGTACAGGCGGCCAAGAGAACGGCAGCCACGATCATCACAGCATTCCTGCAGAGACCGGTCACCCGCTTCCTCATGCCATGGTCGTCAGGTTAGTCCCAGATCTGCTCCTCTTCCGTGCCGTAGCCGCTGCGCTCACTGTAGGTGTCGTCGTTCAGGCTCATCGTCACGGTGACATGATAAGGAGTGCCTTTCTTAAAGGTGACACCCGAACGTGTGTAATTATACGATTGTCCGTTGACAGTGGTCAGGAGGGTGTAAGTATCACTGCCCTCTGTGTCATTGCGCAGGGCCACATAGATCTCACTGGTAGCGCTGGCCGGGGTAATCGTCAGATCACCATAGGATGGTGTAAATGTGCCGCCACTCAACGCATAGCCCGTTGCCAGTTTCTTCCCGGCTGCCGAGATTGTGAGTGAAGGGATATTCATCGATGCACCGTCGGCACCCTTGATGGTGAAGCGGATGATAGCCTGCTCGGTAGAGAAATTGGCGGTACTGCCTTTCATGCCGTTGTCGCTGATCTCGGTGATATACACTCTGGCCTGGGCATAGTCGTACTTCGACTCTATGTCGGCAAGCGTTCCCACCTGTCCGGTATAGTCCCACACATCACGTGGGGTCACGAAGTTCAGATAGTCTCCCACCTTCAAACCCGTAGAGTTCAGGTTTCCGTCAAGTTTGGTCCTTTCCGTACCCACCTTATCAGCCATAGGAGAAAGGTAGCCGATGCTCAGGCTACTATTGTCAGGGAACGCATAGACCTTGTCATCGGCCTTCCACACGGCCTTGATGGTAGAGCCATCCCGATTCAGACCGCGGGTTGTCACCACACCGTCATCGGATAATTCACGTACTGCATCCGTGGAAAAATGCATTACGAACTCTTGTTTCTCATCATTCGAACACGAAGACAGCAGTGTTCCTGCCACTACCAATGCCATCAGACAGCAAAGGTCAAATAATTGTTTTCTTTTCACATCTTATACTTTTAAGTTTATTATCTAGTAGGTAGTCGGATGCAAAGATAGTAAATATAATCAAAATAACCAAATATTTAACCGACAATTTTTACAAATTCTTTTTATTGGATAAATGATTCTGCCTGTTCCAGCGAGTCGGGTTTGCCCACGTCGAGGAGACGGAGACCCTTCTGCTCATAGCCGAGGAAGATGCACTGCTGACAAAATTTCAGGTAGAAATCAATAATCCCAAACCGCTCAGGCATCTCCTCGAAGTATAGAAACGCACTCGGCCCGATCACATGGATCCCACTGAACGCCAACTGTCTGAGATCACTCGAGGACTGTCCTCTCACCTCTCCCGTCTCAACGTTCATCCATCCCCTCAATAACAACTCATCATCAAACAGCAAATACCGCTTCGTCTTCCTCTGACTGACCAGCAGCAGCGCATCGATGGACGCATCGGCAGCGGCCGTACTGGCAGCAAGGTTATAGAGCCGGACAAGGTTGATATTACTCAGGATATCCACGTTATGAATCAATACGGGCGACTCCTGGTCAAAGAGCGGCAGCGCCTTCTTGATGCCTCCACCCGTCTCCAACAGTCCGTCGCTCTCGTCCGAAATACGTATATCGAGGCCGAAGTTACCATTCTCCTGCAGGTAATCGACGATCTGCCGGGCGTAGTGGTGCACATTGACGACGACCCGCTCAAAGCCAGCCGCCTTCAGTTTCATGACGACATGCCAGAGCAGGGGCTGTCCCCCTACCCTCACCAGTGCCTTTGGCATCGTGTCAGTCAGGGGTTTCAGACGGGTACCCAGACCCGCCGCGAAGATCATCGCCTGTTTCATGTCTGCAAAGTTACGAATAACTCGGCACATATCCAAATCATTTTGAATATTTATGTATGAAGACAAGAAAAAGATGTGTCTATCGCGCGCGAGCGCGCGAAATTATATTTTGGAGGGTGTCAGGGTGTACAAACGTCCATAAACACAGGTGATGGCACCCTCTTGGGCAGGGTGCCAGGGTGTACAGAGGGTGTACAGGTTATAAAAGGTGAATCTGCTATTACCTTAGACTTGCCATGCAAGGCCCTGCGCTTGAAAAGCATTGACTTTTGCCCCAATTCTCTAGAGAATTGGGGCAAAAGGCAGTGCCGTAGCATCGTCAGGAGCCTCCGGACGATCGTATTCTCGAGAGAATTGAATCATAAGATGATCTGTACACCCTCTGCACACCCTGACACCCTATAAAAGAGGGTGCAAAAGCCCTGTACATCGGCATTTGTACACCCTGACACCCTCCAACACGAAATTTCGCGTGCGCGCGCGAGAAATCAGCGAACAGGCTCGTTCGCTGTGTTGTTTTGAAATTATTGGATGAATACAGTTTTATAATTATTCTGCTCCTCGCGACCCAGATAGGTTACAGAGCGAACCAGAAGCGTCACGTCCAGCAGGATCTGCTCGTCCTCGCCGGCCTGGTTCTTCTCGGAACTGTACAGTTCCTCCACACTGACTACATAGCCGTTGACCACCATTCCGTCCTCATAGTCGTTCAACCGCTGATTGCCATTGAAGGTGGCGTTGAAGAGGAAGGAGTAGTCGGCATAATTGTTCGACACCAGATGATGGTAGAACACCCGTGAGTGGGCAGGGGCATTGACGCGGACGGTAAACTTCAGGATGACAGGCTCCGTGGGGCCATAGACCTCTTGGGACTCATTACGCTTGTGCTCGCAGCAATAGTCGAAGTGCTGGATGGTGAGACAGTGCTCCTTCAGCACATTCCTAGGGTTGTCAAGGAAGTTCTCTGGCACCACCAGAGCCTTCAGTTCGTTGGAATAGAGACGTGCCATGGTCAGATACGGTTAAAGGTTACATCGTCTATCTCGATCTTATCAGCACCGATGGCCAGTTTCAACTGGCGACGGCGCGACTGATCGACATCATATACTTCTGAGAGTGAGAAGCACTTGGCTTCCTCAAAATAGAGAATCTGTGCGTCTTCCGTGTCCAGTTTGCCGTCGTTGGACAGGCTGATGAAAAGCCGTCCGCTCTGTACGCTCTGAGTGGAAAACCAATCAAACAGGCTGAGGTCTTCCCTGCCTGGGGCGACAACGGTCAGTTCCACCCGCTCGCAACGGGCTGTCCCCTCAGGACTGAACTCATTGTAGGGGCGGGCATACAAAAGCCGGAAGTCAGACACCAAATACTGCTTAGAGTAGCGTTTGATGTTGTTATCGCCAAATTCTAATACTGCTGTTAATGCCATTACTATTTTGTTTTTATTTATTTTTATACCTTCTGAATATGTCGCGCCTCCAATGTCTGGCTGATCTTCTGCTCACGATGGCAGATGCGCACCTCGACACCGAACTTCTCATGGATATGCCCGGCCAGATGCTGGGCGGAATAGACACTGCGGTGCTGACCGCCCGTACAGCCGAAGGAGAACATCAGCGAGGTGAAACCGCGCTGAATGTAGCGGCGCACATGGGCATCAGCCAGTTTATAGACACTGTCGAGGAACGTCAGGATCTCCCCGTCGTCCTCGAGGAATCGGATGACGGGCTCGTCAAGACCCGTCAGTTTCTTATAGGGTTCATAGCGCCCGGGGTTATGGGTGCTGCGACAGTCGAACACATAGCCGCCGCCGTTGCCGCTCTCGTCCTCAGGGATACCCTTCTGATAGGAGAAACTGAACACCTTCACCACCAGCGGTCCCTGGGCATCGTAGCGCGAGAAGGTAGCGGGACCGTCCTGCGGATGGGCCTTGTAGGGGTTCAGGTCTGTCGTCCTATAGCCGTCAGCACGCGGGGCGACGGTCTCTACCTGCTGGAACTGCGGGAGTTCTGTCAACTGGCGCAGGATCTCCATCAGATATGGATAATGGAATACGGAAGAACTGGCGAGCAGTTCGCGCAGGTTCTGGATGGCGGGCGGGATGCTCTCAATGAAGTGCTTCTTCTGCTCGAAATAGCCGCGGAAGCCGTATGCGCCAAGCACCTGAAGGGTACGGAAGAGCACAAACAGCGACAGACGGTTGACAAAATGGCGCACGGGTGGCACCTCGGTGTAATCCTTCAGCGAGTTGTAATACTCATAGACGAGTTCACGGCGCAGTTTATGGGGATATTTTGCACTGGCTTGCCAGAGGAATGAGGCGAGGTCGTAGTAATAAGGTCCCTTGCGCCCGCCCTGATAGTCGATGAAGGAGGGATTTCCATCGTGATCAAGCATCACATTGCGGGCCTGGAAGTCACGGTAGAGGAAAGCGTCGCCAATGGCATAGTCGTCGTTGGTGAGATCCTTGGCAAAGAGTCGGAAGTCAGCCTCCAACTTCAACTCATGGAAGTCCAGTTCGGTGGCCTTCAGGAAACAGTACTTGAAATAGTTCAGGTCAAAGAGCACACTATCGACATTGAACTCCGCCTGTGGGTAACAGTTGGAGAAGTCAAGGTCACGGGCACCCCGGATCTGCACATTCGGCAGTTCACGGATGGTACGGCGCAACAGTTCCTGTTCTTTCAGGGTATAGCGTCCCCCAGCCTCCCGTCCGCCACGGATGGCATCGAAGAGTGACGTCGAACCAAGATCCGTCTGGAGGTAGCGCAACTCATCGTCGCTGGCTGCGAGAATCTGTGGCACGGGAAGTTTTCGTCTGTTGAAGTGCTCTGTGAGGTAAATAAAGGCATGGTCCTCATCGCGGCTGGTGCCGATAACGCCTACGACCGTCTGGCCTTCGCTGTCAGTCAGACGATAGTAGGTACGGTTGCTGCCGCCCCCCGGAATCTGCTGAACATTGGCAGGTTCAGCACCCTTCCATTGCCGATAGAGATCCAATAGTTTCTGCATACCGATGCAAAGGTACGCATTTTTTCGAAAAGAAAGAAGGAAAAGGGCAAAAAAAATCCGGCTGCCTTTCGACTGCCGGATTTCAGTATTATATGAATGTATTACATCATACCTCCCATGCCCGGGGCACCGCCCATCGGCATGGCGGGCTCTTTCTCAGGCTTATCCACGATCAGGCACTCGGTGGTGAGGAACATGCCGGCGATGCTGGCAGCGTTCTCCAGAGCGACACGTGCCACCTTGGCAGGATCGATGACACCGGCCTCACGCAGATCCTCATATTCATCGGTACGGGCATTGAAACCGTAGTCACCCTTACCCTCGCGCACCTTCTGGACAACGACAGCACCCTCCTGACCACCGTTGACGGCAATCTGACGCAACGGCTCCTCGATGGCGCGGCAGATGATGTTGATACCCGTCTGCTCGTCGGCATTGTCACCCTTCAGACCTGCCAGAGCCTCCTGGGCACGGATGTAGGTCGTACCACCACCGGCAACGACACCTTCCTCGATGGCGGCACGGGTAGCACAGAGGGCATCATCGACACGATCCTTCTTCTCCTTCATCTCCACCTCAGAGTTGGCACCGACATAGAGCACAGCCACACCACCAGCCAACTTAGCCAGACGCTCCTGCAACTTCTCCTTATCGTATGAAGAGGTAGTAATCTCGATCTCCTTCTTGATCTGGGCAATTCGATCCTGGATGGCCTGCTTCTCACCGGCACCATTCACGATGGTGGTGTTGTCCTTAGACACCGTCACCTTGTCACAGGTACCCAGCATCTCGAGTGTGGCCTGTTCCAGTTTGAGGCCCTTCTCCTCGCTGACGACGACACCACCCGTCAGGGTAGCGATATCCTCAAGCATGGCCTTACGACGGTCGCCGAAGCCAGGAGCCTTAACGGCACAGATCTTCAGACCACCACGCAGACGGTTCACCACCAGTGTGGTCAGTGCCTCAGAATCCACATCCTCTGCAATCACGAGCAGCGGACGGCCACTCTCGGCAGCGGGCTGCAGGATGGGCAGGAAGTCCTTGATGTTCGAGATCTTCTTGTCGTAAATGAGGATGTACGGATTCTCCATCACGCACTCCATCTTCTCAGAGTCGGTAATGAAGTAGGCTGACAGATAACCACGGTCGAACTGCATACCCTCGACAACGCCGATATGGGTGTCGCGGCTCTTTGACTCCTCGATGGTGATCACACCATCCTTAGAAACCTTACGCATAGTCTCAGCCAGCAGCTCACCGATCTCCTTGTCGTTGTTGGCTGAGACGGTAGCCACCTGCTCAATCTTATCGTAGTTGTCACCCACCTGCTCAGCGCTCTTGGCGATGTGCTCAGTCACGGCCTTCACAGCTTTGTCGATACCACGCTTCAGGTCCATCGGGTTGGCACCGGCGGTCACGTTCTTCAGACCCTCAGCCACGATAGCCTGGGCGAGGATGGTAGCAGTAGTCGTACCGTCACCAGCATCGTCACCGGTCTTCGAGGCAACGCTCTTCACGAGCTGTGCACCAGTATTCTCAAACTTGTCCTCCAGCTCAATCTCCTTAGCGACGGTCACACCGTCCTTGGTGATCTGCGGAGCACCGAACTTCTTCTCAATGACCACGTTGCGGCCCTTCGGACCGAGTGTTACCTTGACAGCATTAGCCAACTGGTCTACGCCCTGCTTCATAGCGTCGCGGGCGTCAATATTGAATTTAATATCCTTTGCCATAATTACAATTCATAATTAATAATTCATAATGCATAATTATTTCTCAATTACTGCGAGCACGTCACTCTGGCGCATCATTAGATACTTGGTGCCCTCGAACTCAAGTTCGGTGCCACTATACTTGCCATAGAGCACTTCGTCACCCTCTTTCAGGATCATCTGCTCGTCCTTCGTTCCCTGACCAACGGCCTTGATGGTTCCGTGGAGGGGCTTCTCCTTAGCGGTATCAGGAATGATGATACCACCGATCTTCTCTTCTGCCGGTGCGGGCAATACCAACACGCGGTCTGCTAATGGTTTGATGTTCATAATACTGTTAATATTTTAATTGTTATACCTTATTTATATATAATAGGCGGGGCTGTCTTTCAACCGCTCCGCCTTTCTTTCTGCCAAAACCGTGCCAAGTGCCGGAGGTGTGACAACTTGTCAGAAAGCAAATAATTGACGGATTATTTTGTCATATCAAAAAAATACACTATCTTTGTCGGCTGAAATCAACTATATTATTATTAATAAGGTATGAAACAGTTCTTTAAAATGACACTCGCCACCATCTGTGGCATCGCAATCTTCCTGCTGATTGCGGGATTCTTCCTCGTCATCTCACTCGTCGGCATGCTGGCCAGCGAGTCGGCTCCGACCAAGGTGGAGGACAACTCGGTGTTCGTGATCAAACTCAGCGGCACCATCAGCGAACGGGCTGAAGGAAGTACACCCTTAGACGCCGTGCTCGGCATGAATGACATGAGTGCCATGGGCCTTGACGACCTCATTGCCAGCATCCGCAAGGCCAAGGACAACGACGATATCAAGGGTATCTACCTGGAAGGCGGACTGACGGAGTTCGACGCCCCAGCCACCGCCCAGCAGCTGCGCGACGCCCTGAAGGACTTCAAGACGAGCGGCAAGTGGATCGTGGCCTACGCCGATATGTATATGCAGGCCAACTACTACGTGGTGTCCGTGGCCGACAAGGTGTACCTGAACGCCGAGGGTAATGTCGACTTCAAAGGTCTCGGCGGCAAGAGTGAGTATCTGAAAGGGCTCTACGATAAGATCGGCGTGAAGTATATGACTGCCAAAGTAGGCAAATATAAGAGTTATGTGGAGCGTAATACGATGACGGGTATGAGCGACTACGACCGTGAGCAGCGCACCGCCTACAACAACGGCATCTGGCAGTACTGGCTGAAGGAGATTGCCGAGAGCCGCAAGGTGACGCCTGAACAGCTGAACCAGTTGGCCAACGACAGCATCATGGCATTTGCCAACCCCGATGACTATCTGACGGCAAAGCTCGTCGATAAGATCCTGTTTCCCGAGGAACTCAAGGCAGAGATCAAAGATCGCCTGCAACTCGGCAAGGATGACAATATCCCCCAGCTGACCCTCGCCGATATGCTGAACGTGAAGGCTGATAAGAACGAAGACGGCGACCAGATTGCCGTGTACTACGCCTTCGGCAGCATCGTGGACAGCGAGGTCACGAACCTGATCAACGGCGGTGGCCATTGCATCGTGGGCAAGACGACGGCAGAAGACCTGAGAAAGCTGGCTGACGACGATAACGTGAAGGCCGTGGTGTTCCGTGTGAACTCCGGCGGTGGTAGTGCCGTAGCCTCAGAACAGATCCGCCACGCCATCAAACTGGTCAAGGCCAAGAAACCCGTAGTGGTATCGATGGGTGGCGTGGCTGCCTCTGGTGGCTACTGGATCAGTTCACCCGCCAACTGCATCGTTGCTGAGCCGACGACCATCACCGGCAGCATCGGCATCTTCGGTCTGTTTCCCAACTTCAGCGGACTGGTACAGGACAAGCTCGGTGTGACCTTCGACGGTGTGACCACCAATAAGTATTCTGACTACGAGGTCGATCTGGTTCTTGGCAAGAACCCCGACGAGATTATGAAGCGTATGCAGACCTACGTAGACCGCGGCTACCAGAACTTCCTCAACATCGTCTCTGAAGGTCGTGGTATGAAGCCCGCCCAGGTCGACTCCATCGCCCAGGGCCGTGTATGGTTGGCTACCGACGCCATCAAGATCAAACTCATCGACCAGATCGGCAGCCTGGACGATGCCGTGAAGAAGGCCGCCGAACTCGCCAAGGCCAAGGAGTATCATACCAAGGCATATCCCGGCAAGGGCAACTGGCTCGACACCTTTATGCCAAAGGAGAATAAAGGTTCTTACCTCGACAGCAAGTTGCAGGAAGAGCTGAAGATCTTCCTCGGCGACCTCTACGAGCCGCTGATGGAAATCCGTCAGAGTGTGAAGAACGGCAACACGCTCCAGGCCCGTATACTTGAGGATGTCAGAGTGAAGT
>JAFRMM010000187.1 GCA_017430675.1 Prevotella sp. | reverse complement strand
GGTGTCTTCGCCAAGGCCGTGGGCGTGAATGGAAAGAGAGGTGCCATCATCGACATGTCGAAGACCAATCCTGAGCACTGGTGCTGCGATCAGCACCCCGTAACGAAGTCGCCTGCTGACCTTGTGATCTACGAGATGCACCACCGAGACTTCTCCATCGCCCGCGAGGATGCCCAGTATCCCGGAAAATTCCTTGCGTTGACGGAGCCTTGGGCCATCGACCACCTGAAGAGCCTCGGCGTGAATGCCATCCATATCCTGCCTTCTTACGACTATGGCTCTGTGGATGAGACACGTCTCAGCGACAACAAGTACAACTGGGGTTACGACCCTGTGAACTACAACGTGCCTGAAGGCGGCTATTCCACCGATCCCTATCAGCCCGAGGTGCGCATCCGCGAGTTCAAGCAGATGGTGAAAACGCTTCACGAGGCTGGCATCAGCGTGATCCTCGACGTGGTGTATAACCATACCTACGACATCGAGCATTCCAACTTCCAGCGCACCTATCCTGATTACTACTATCGCAAGACTGCCGATGGCGAATACTCCAACGGCTCAGGCTGTGGCAACGAGACGGCCAGCGATCAGCCGATGATGCGCCAGTTTATGATCGAGAGTGTGAAATACTGGATCAACGAGTACCATATCGACGGTTTCCGCTTCGACCTGATGGGTGTCCACGATATTGAGACGATGAACCAAATCCGCAAGGCCGTGGATGCCATCGACCCCACCATCTTTATCTACGGCGAGGGCTGGAGCGCTGGTTCCTGTGCCTATCCGCAGGAGCAACTCGGCATGAAGGCGAATATCACGAAGATGCCTGGCATCGCCGCCTTCTCTGACGAGATCCGCGATGCGCTGCGTGGTCCCTTCTCTGACGACACCAAGGGCGCATGGCTCGCTGACGGCAGCGAGAGCGTAAGTCTGAAATACGGTATCGTCGGAGCCATCACTCATCCGCAGGTTGATATGACCAAGGTGAACTACTCCAAGGAGCCCTGGGCGCTGGAGCCCACACAGATGATCAGTTATGTGAGTTGTCACGACGACATGTGTCTCGTCGATCGTCTGAAGGCCAGCATTCCTTCGTTGAGATCGTCAAATGGTCAATTGTCAAATAGTCAAATGGAAGAATTGATCCGCCTTGACCTCCTGGCACAGACCGCAGTCTTCACCTCACAAGGTGTACCTTTCATGCTCAGTGGCGAAGAACTGTTGCGCAACAAAAAAGGCGTCCACAACTCCTTCGAGTCTCCTGACAGCATCAATCATTTAGACTGGAGCCATAAGACGAAGTATCCACAAGTCTTCGAGTATTACAAGAACCTGATAGCCCTGCGCAAGAATCATCCTGCCTTCCGTCTTGGCAGCGCCGACCTTGTGCGCAAGCACTTGGAATTCCTCGACAACCCTGAGGGAACAGTCGCCTATCGCCTGAAGAACTATGCCGGGCGCGATGACTGGCGAGATATCATCGTGATTTTCAATGCCAACCGCGAGACTGTCGAAGTTGAAATCCCCAAAGGAAACTATACAATCGTCTGTTGCGACGGCATCATTAACGAACAGGGAATCGGTACCGTTAAGGGAGACAAAGTCATCGTTGATCCTCAGTCTGCACTGATTTTGCATAATTAACATAAATTATCGTGCCAAAGAGCCCGAATATTCCGGAAATTTTCCTATCTTTGCAGTCTGCAAATAAACATTACTACATTTTAAACAAATACATTATGAACAACGTACCTAAAATTAAGATCGGAATCGTGGCTGTTAGCCGCGACTGTTTCCCCGAGTCATTGGCAGTAAACCGTCGTAAGGCTGTTATCGCTGCGTATGAAAAGAAGTTCGGTAAGGACAATATCTATGAGTGCCCCATCTGTATCGTTGAGAGTGAGATCCATGCTCAGCAGGCTCTTGCCGATGTACAGAAGGCTGGTTGTAATGCCCTCTGCGTCTATCTCGGCAACTTCGGTCCTGAGATCTCTGAGACCATGATTGCTGACTGGTTCCAGGGTCCCACCATGTTCTGCGCCGCTGCTGAGGAGACTCAGAACGACCTGATCGACGGTCGTGGCGACGCTTACTGCGGTATGCTGAACGCCAGCCAGGCTCTGTCATTGCGCAAGACTCGTGCATATATTCCTGAGGAGCCAGTAGGTGACGCTGCCCAGTGCGCTGAGATGATTCACGAGTTTCTTCCCATCGCACGTGCTATCGTCGGTCTGCAGAACCTGAAGATCATCAGTTTCGGTCCTCGTCCCAACAACTTCCTGGCTTGTAATGCTCCTATCCGTGCACTCTATGATCTCGACGTGGAGATTGAGGAGAACTCAGAACTCGACCTGCTTGAGGCTTTCCAGAAACACCAGGGCGATCCCCGCATCGACGATGTCGTGAAGGAGATGGCTGCTGAACTGGGTCACGGTAACAAGATTCCTTCAGTTCTGCCGAAACTCGCCCAGTATGAACTGACGCTGACCGACTGGATTGAGGGTCACAAGGGCTCACGCCAGTTCGTGGCTATGGCCAACAAGTGCTGGCCTGCATTCCAGACCATGTTCGGCTTCGTACCTTGCTACGTGAACAGCCGTCTCACCAGCCGTGGCATCCCCGTGGCTTGCGAGGTAGATATCTATGGCGCTCTGTCTGAGTACATCGGCACCTGTATCTCTGAGGATGCTGTTACCCTGCTCGACATCAACAACACCGTACCTACCGATATGTACGAGGAGAGCATCAAGGGCAAGAAGTTTGCTTGCGACACCTACACAGAGAAGGAGATCTTCATGGGCTTCCATTGTGGCAACACCGCTTCTTCTAAGGTCTGCAACTGTCAGATGTGCTTCCAGCGCATCATGGCCCGCGCCCTGCCTGTTGAGGTAACCAACGGCACCCTCGAAGGTGACATCCTGCCAGGTCTGGCTACTGTTTATCGTCTGCAGTCAACTGCCGATACCAAACTGCGCGCTTACATCGCCCAGGGCGAGGTGATTCCTGTAGCCACACGCTCATTCGGTTCTATCGGCATCTTCGGTATCAAGAACATGAGCCGCTTCTATCGTCACGTCCTCATCGAGAAGCACTACCCACACCACTGCGCCGTGATGTTCGGCCATCAGGGTAAGTATCTCTGGGAGGTGCTGAAGTACATGGGTATCCCCGTTGACGAGATCGACTACAACTTCCCGAAGGGTAACTACTATCCCACGGAGAATCCGTTCGCATAAGGATAGGATAGACCATACCAAAAGGATGCCTTCATCGGCATCCTTTTTTACTCACAAGAATAAACTAAAAGCAATATGCGAAGGATTATCTTTTTAACCGCCATCCTGATGGCAAATGTATTGACAATGAGTGCAGCAAAGAAAAGCGTGATTGACCGTATAGAACCAACAGACTGGTATGTGGGGATGAAGAATCCACAGGTACAGTTGATGGCCTATGGGAAGGGTATCCGCGATGTACAAAGTGTCACAACAGACTATCCTGGTGTCGTAATTGACAGTCTCGTGCGTCTGGATTCTCCTAACTACCTGCTGATCTACATGAACCTGAAGGATGCGCAGCCAGGCACGATGACACTCAATTTCGGCAAGACGAAAGTGCAGTATCAGTTGAAGCAGCGTGAGATGAGTGGCGACAAGCGTCAGGGCTTTTCCAATGCCGACGTGCTCTATATGCTGATGCCAGACCGTTTTGCTCAGGGCGCAGGTCATAACCCACAGATCAAGGGCATGCGCCACTATGTGGAAGACCGCACGAAGCCGAGTCTGAGACACGGCGGTGACCTGAACGGCATCCGCGAGCATCTCGACTATTTCAAGGAACTGGGTGTGACAGCCCTCTGGTTCACCCCTGTCTTGGAGAACGACTCCCCGGACTCGGAAAACGGTTACTCGACCTACCACGGCTATGCCACGACAAACTATTATCAGGTGGATCCACGCTTCGGCTCAAACGATGACTACAAGCGCCTCTGCGACGAGGCCCATGCCAAAGGTCTCAAGATTGTGATGGATATGATCTTCAACCACAGCGGTTTTGAGCACCCCTGGACACAGGACATGCCCTCGAAGGACTGGCTCAACACCCCTGACTGGCTCACAGAGAAGGCCAGTGGTCGCGATCCCATGACAGGCTTTACGGCCAATAGCGACGGCTCAGAGCCTATGAAGAGTGCCTATCTGCAGACCAGTTACAAGTTGACCCCTGTGGTCGATCCATACGCCTCTAAGGTGGATATGAAAGAAACCGTCGAAGGATGGTTCGTACCCTCTATGCCCGACCTGAACCAGCATAATCCGCACCTCATGCGCTATCTGATCCAAAACAGCATCTGGTGGATAGAAACGGTAGGTATCGACGGCATCCGTATGGACACCTATCCTTATGCTTACGCTGATGCGATGGCCCAGTGGATGAAGGAACTCGACGAGGAATACCCCAACTTCAACACCGTTGGTGAGACATGGGTGACGGAGCCTGCCTATACCGCTGCCTGGCAAAAGGACTCCAAACTTGCCAAGAACAACTCCTACCTGAAGACCGTGATGGACTTCTCGTTCTTCGACAAACTGAACCAAGCCAAGAACGAGGAGACGGATGCCTGGTGGAATGGATTTAACAGGCTCTACAACTCGTTCGTCTATGACTATCTCTACCCCAACCCATCGAGTGTGATGGCCTTCATCGAGAACCACGACACAGACCGTTTCCTGGGTAATGGCAAGGACACGCTGGCCCTGAAACAGGCCCTTGCCCTATTACTGACTGTGAACCGCATCCCGCAACTCTACTATGGTACAGAGGTGCTGATGAACGGCACAAAGGAAGTGACTGATGGCAATGTGCGCTGCGACTTCCCTGGCGGATTTCCTGACGATACTCATAACTGCTTCACCAAGGAAGGCCGTACGAAGGCCGAGCAGAACATGTTCTCGTGGCTCTCTCGTTTGCTGCACTGGCGCCAGAACAACGATGTGATTATCAAAGGTACACAGACGCAGTTCATCCCCTACAAAGGCATCTATGTCATCGCCCGCCAGTACAAGGGGAAGACAGCCCTCACCATTCTCAACGGTACCAGAAAACCCGCCACGATGGAGGTGGCCCGCTATGCTGAGGTCATCGGCAGCGCCACAAGGGCCAAGGATGTTCCCACAGGTCGCTACTTCGACTTGTCGAAGGATCTGGAACTCAAGCCCCGTCAGAGTTTGGTTCTGGAATATTAAAAAGAAAGAGTGAGGCGAAAAACTCACTCTTCTTTCTTTCCCAGATAGGCTGCTACACGATCAGCCATGTTCTGGCGGATATAGGGATAGAAGAACTTCAGTTCCAGATGATGATAGTTACCAGAACGACCAACGACGGGCATGGGCCTGTTGATCTTATAACCATCTATCAGGAGCAGATGACTTTCCGGATCCAGACGGGCTGAGAGCGTATCATTCTGTTTACGGCCATAAAGCACAAACGGTGCACTCACGGTGTCTGTGTGCCAATTGACGGGATTGATACAGAACAGATTACCACCGCTGAGCACAGGAATCTCCGCCTCGAGCGACTTGACGGAATTGAAACAGATAGTGACACCCGTATCCGTTGCACCTTTGGCTGCTCGCAGATGATGACTGGCAAGAGTATCCTCTTCCGTTACCTTATAGCCGATAACATAGGCGGCAACCATCCTACTGGCAATACTGTCGGGCATCCGTTTCAGAATGTCCATCATGGCATGAGCACCCTGACTAAACCCGGCAAGGATAAATGGTCGTCCCTGGTTGAAGTGCTCCAGATAATACTCCCAACTGCGCAACACATCAGATATCGCCAAAGGCAGACGTACAAGTGCCATATTCTCCGTGACCCACGACTGCATGGACACTTGGCGATAATAAGGTGAATAATAGTTGAGTTGACCGGAATAGAACGAATCGACGGCATGCATCTCCTTGAGCATCTGACTGCGCAGACGGGCATCACGGGTGTCGGCATAGTGACAGGTGTCACTACCCATCAGATGATCATCCGTCTCAGTAGAGATGATATAGAAAATGTCGGCCGCACCGCCACGATCCTGGATATACCATTGGGTAGGATCACCATAGAGCGGCTTCTGCGGTATAGGACCAATCAGGTCGCCCCGCCCATCATCCCATGATGAGAAGATAAGCAGGAGAGCACATGCAAAGATTGTCATAACAGCATTTCTGAGCCTTACCATAACACCAATAATAACAAAATTGGTTGCAAAAATACAAAAATCGCCTGAACTCTGCAAGTAAATCGGGAAACTTTGTGTAATTTTGCAGCCAAATAACTAAAAGATAGCATGATCTCATTTGAATGTGACTACAATAACGGAGCCTGCCAACAGGTACTCGACAACCTCATCAAGCATAATAATGCCAAGCCGACGCCTTACGGTTTCGACGAGTTCAGCGAACGAGCCAAAGACCGTATCCGCGAGGCTTGCGGACTGCCTGATGCGCAGATATTCTTCCTGACGGGTGGCACCCAGACGAATGCCACCACGATCGACTCGATGCTCTACCAGTATGAGGGTGTCATTTGTGTCGGTAGCGGCCATATCAATGTGCATGAGGCAGGAGCCGTGGAGTTCACGGAACATAAGATTATCACCCTGCCCGACGCTCAGGGAAAGATGGAGGCGATGGTGCTCGACAAATACCTCGATGACTACATGCACGACGGTAACAAGGATCACGCCGTACATCCCGGACTGGTCTATATCACCTTCCCTACGGAGTTTGGTACGATATACACAGCCAAAGAACTTGACGACATCTATCAGGTGTGTCAGCACTATGAGATACCGCTCTATATCGACGGCGCCCGTCTTGGCTATGGTCTGATGGCTGAAGGCAACGACGTGACCCTGCCCTATCTGGCGCGCCACTGCGACGTGTTCTATATCGGCGGTACAAAGATCGGTGCCCTCTGCGGGGAGGCTGTGGTCTTCACCAACCGCAAAGCCCATAAGCACTTCTTCTCCATCCAGAAGCAACACGGTGCCGTCATCGCCAAGGGAGCACTGATAGGCTTGCAGTTCGAGGCGCTGTTTAGTCAGACCACCCCTGCCCCTCCTAAACAGGAGGGGAATAGCCTGTTGTATTTCAAATTGTCGGAGCATGCCATCAAGATGGCGATGCGTATGAAGGATATCTTCATCCGCAAGGGTTTCAAATTCTATGTCGATTCCCCCACGAACCAGCAGTTTGTCATTCTCGATAATGAACAGGCTGAGAAACTGGGACGTAAGGTGGAGTTCTCACACTTCGGTCAGACGGACAGGCATCACACCATCTGCCGCTTCGTCACCAGTTGGGCCACCACAGATGAGGATATTGACGAATTAGAAAAAATACTCGGATGAAGAAGTTCCTGTCAAGATACTACCCCACTATAACGATAGTCCTCTGGACTGTCATCATCTGGTGCTTTTTCCAGTTCTGGTATCCCTACCACTTCTTCTATCAGGAGCAGAACCAGATCTTCCTCTGGTCGTGGGATTACATATCCACCTATTTTGAGATATCTGGAGGTCTGGCCTCACTCATCGGTGACTTCCTCACGCAGTTCTATTACTATCTCTACGCGGGAGCCATCATTCTGACGCTCTGTCTGTTACTCATCGGCATCACCTTATACCAGGCACTCAAGAACTTTAGAGTCAGTAAGATCGTCGCTCTCCTATTGGCATTGGTAGTGATGACCTTCGTGGCCGTCTGTCATTTCAGCACCAGTTACCGTCTCGCATCCACCATCGCCATCTTAGGATGGGTGCTGGTGTTATGGATTGTCTCCCTGATGAGAGGCTGGAGGATACGCCTCATATTGTTGGCCTTGGCCTTGTTACCTACCTATCTATTGTTCGGACTACCACAGGTGAAGAAACTGCAGGCACCGGACTTCGTCCTCGAAAAAGACTTCGCCGTGGATTGCGAATACTATTTCGGCAACCACGACAAGGTGATCCAGATGGTGGAAGGCTATGACCGATGGACCAGTCAGATGCTGTTCTTCTACAACTTGGTCCAGGCACAGCGCGGACAACTGCCTGAGCATCTGCTGAAGTTCACACCTACAGACCTTGGCACGTTCTATCAGATAGGTCCTGACACCCCCATGCTCACCATCCGCAACATGAACGAACTCTACTGGGCTTTGGGTGACATGACCTTTACAGAGCGGGCCGCCATGATGACGAACGTCTTTTCGCGCGACAACCGTAACGTCAGGATGATGCGCCGTCTGGCAGAGTGCAACATTGTCAGCGGTGACTCCCTGGCAGCAGAGAAATACCTGCGCATCCTCGACAAGACCCTCGTCTATCACCAATGGGCTGATCATCTGAGGCAGCATGGCAAAGATATCTACAAGGATAAGATCAGGATGGTGAACCGTCACGACACCATCACCATCAGTGACAATGCCCACTTCCTGATGATGCAGTTGCTCGACGCCAACTCAGATAACACTATTGCCCTCGATTATATCCTCTGCAGCACCCTGCTGCTGAAGGACATCGAGAACTTCAAACGTGACTACGACCGCTATTGCATTGACACTGACAAGCCCCGTTTGAAAACGCTCTATCAGGAAGCCCTCTGCATCTGGCTGGCGGGCACTAATGCGCCTCAGGAAGACTGGCAGCGCTATATCAAGCGCCAGGATGTGCTGCAACGCTTCATGGAATACAACCAACAACGGGGTCATTCCAAGTTCAAGGGCACCTATTGGTACTATTTCGACAAGATCAAAGCCCCAGAGATATGAAGAAGATTTTACAAGTCTTCCTAGGTTTTCTAGGAGTCCTATGTATCCTAGGCACACTAACCTCCTGCACGCCAACCCCTGAGAACGTGCAGAAGAGCGATGCACTGCCTCCCATCTTTCCTGATTACTGCGACATTACGATCCCTGAGAATATTGCCCCCCTGAACTTCCTGCTCCGCGCCGACTGTGAGGCCATCGAGGTCAAGGCTGGGGAACTCACCCTGAATGCCAAAGGCAATGAGGCCGTCTTCGATATGGATGAATGGAAAGATCTGATGCAGCAGTCGGCAGGACGGACACTGGACGTGACAGTGACGGCCCTTATCGATGGCCAATGGACGGAATACAAATCCTTCTCATGGCAGGTTGTCAAGGACAGGATCGATCCTTATCTTACCTACCGTCTCATCGAACCCGACTACGAGATCTGGAATCACGTACAGATCCAGCAGCGCTGCGTGGAGAACTTCGGCGTAAATGCCTTGGGCCATTATGAGCAATTGGAGAACCGCTGCATGAACTGCCACACCTACGCCAACCAGAGTCCGGAACTGAGCATGATGTATGTTCGCGGTCCCGGGGGCGGTGCTATCCTGAACCGCAACGGTGAACTGAGTAAGTTGAATATCCCTGGCAGCGTCTATTTCGGTTTCAGTCCTACCGGGCGCTATATCACCTACTCCACCCAGAAGATTATCCCAGCCTTCCATAGTGACCCCAGCAAACGACTGGAGGTCTATGATGCTTCGTCGAATGTCTATGTGGCCGATATGCAGGAGCATCGTGTCTTCACGTCACCCCTGCTCTCCGACAGTCTGAAGTTCGAGACCTTCCCCACCTTCTCGCCTGACGGGAAGTATATCTACTACTGTGCAGCCGATACCGTCAGCCTACCCACTGACATCCGTCAACTCCAGTACAGCCTTGTCCGCATCCCCTTCGATGAGAGTACAGGCACCATCGGCACTGAGGTCGATACCCTCGTCCAACGTGTTGCTGTGGCACAGCAACATACGAAGCAGTCCGTCTGTCATCCGCGCATCAGTCCTGACGGCAGGTTTATCCTCTACACCGTTGCCGACTACGGCACCTTCCCCATCTGGCATCCAGAGGCCGATCTCCAGATGATAGACCTGCAGACGGGCACTATCGACAGCCTCGCGATCGTGAACAGCCAGAAGAGCGACACTTATCACTCTTGGAGTTCAAACAGCCATTGGTTTGTCTTTGCCTCGAAGCGCGACGACGGTCTCTATGGCAAGCCTTACTTCTGCTATATCGACAAGGACGGCCAGGCCCATAAGCCCTTCTGTCTGCCACAGCAGTATCCCACCTTCTACGACAACAACCTGAAATCCTTCAACGCCCCAGAATTAGGCAAGGGGAAAGTGCCCTTCGATGTGGAGGATGTGGCGAAGGCGATACGGCAGGAGGCTATCCCATTCAAATAACAATAGCGGCCTCACGAGCCGCTATTGTTATTTCACCTTGGTTTCTATGCGCTTATCGGAAGCAATCTCCCGTCCTGCGTTGTAGGCATCAAACTCCACCTTGGTCTTCGTGAAATCGGGGGTGTTAAAGGAATAGATACTCTCCTCATAATACTCCTTCGGATTCCGTTGTGGCAACATGAAGGGCTTGGAGAACCGCCCCTGCTCATCGACGGAGGCCAGATAGAGTCGGCTATAGTAGCCATCGTCCCTGCGGCTGGTGAAGACAATCCAGTGTGAATTGACATTCCAGTTATGGTAACTATCCGCCTTCGGACTGTTGATCTCCTCCAGTTCACGGACCTCACCCGTCTGCAGGTTGAGCAACCACTGCTGACTCTCCTCATGCCAAATGGAGAAGTAGCCATAGTCCATCAGCGTAAAGAGAATATACTTACCGTCGTAGGAAGGTCGCGGCCACGTCAGGCTCTTCCCCATCGCCATGGCATTGAAGATGGTATCGACTTGTTCGCCGTATTTCCCCGTCTCAGGGTCGAAGGCAATCTTACAGAGGTTGTATTTCTCATCCTTGTAGTGAGCAGGATAGTCCTGTTGCTTACAGGTCATATAATACAAGTTACGCCCGTCAGGCGAGAACACAGGTGAATTCTCGCTCCAATCCTTCGTGGAGAGCAGGGAGTCTGTCAATACCTCATGGGTGACAGGATTATAGACAAAGACATCACTCGACAGGTCAAACACCTCGATGCGCTCATTGGGCACGATATGGAAGCCCTGACGCGTCTGGTTCGTGGAGAAAGCACAGTACTTCCCGCTCGGATGCCAATAGGGATAGACCATCAATCCACCGAGTTGGTCGTTGCTGGCCTTGAGCCACTCGCGCTGTCCGTCGATCTGGAACATCGTGGCCCCATGACCACCACGCACATGGAAGACGAACTTTGAGGGATCCGTCTGATGGGCACTATGACAGTTGACACACATGCCAGGCACCTGTGTATTCTCGATGATGGCGTTCTCGTCATAGGAAGACAGATCACGTTGATACAGTCCCATGTGACTGAACACCTCGTAGCCTGGGGCGATACGGCGATAGGTCAGTCCCCACTCGTCAAGGGCAAACGGACTGACGCTTATGGTGAAGTCCTTGTACTGCTGCCACTGGCCGTCCTTCCTGATACAGACGGTGAAGGTCAACTGTCCGCCCTTATTCTGTTGCGTCAGGGTATGCCAGTCGTCGATATCAAAGTCGGCATAGTCGCCCTGTGCATGCAGTTCGCCTCCCTTGCTGCCTTTGACCACCACATCCATCAGGTCGATATCCTCATCGGATGAATTGAAGTTCAGCGGCGCAATCTCTGCTGGGATCGTCACGCCGACATAGTCAGGATAGATCTTCGGCAACTCATCGACCTTGACAGGATTCTCCACCCGGCTAGTACAACCTAGGATCCCTAGAGTTCCTAGGAATCCCAGGATAACCAGCATATCTAGTAAATATCCTACCTTCTTCATTTCCCTACTGTTAAATAATACCACGCTGTGTTCCTGAAACGACTCAACTCAGGCGAATTCTGATCCTGAGCATATACCCGTGCAAAGTCATTCATCTGCTGGAGGATCATCGGACTGACGACACCCCGTGGAGGCTGCTGGCGTTGCTGCATAAAGGCAAAGGCGATACCTTCCTGACAATGACGGGGATTATACTGTATCCTATTCTGCACTACCTGCACATACTGCATGAAGCGAGGGATGTCAGCATTCAGTAACGGCAGCATCACCAGGTACTGTGCCGCCATCTGGTTCTGTTGGTTGTGCATGAACAACTGTCCGCAGATCTTATCGAGTTCCCTGTCGCTGAAAAGGAAGTCCTCCTGCAGACGGTACTGGCGCAGGGTACCATAGAGCGGATGCGCATTGATGGCCTTCTCGTCGCCCAGCATCGCCATAGTGCGCTGTGCCCACGGACGGTAGAAGATGGTCTTCTCCAACATCTGCAGATACTTACGTGCCACGTCATACTGCCCGTTGATCAGGTTGGTCTCTGCCAACCGCTTCACCACGCGCGCACTCTTATTATAATTAGGTATGGCCTCCATCGCCTCGAAGGCGAAGCGCTGGGCCGTGTTCACCAGTCCTAACCAGAAATAGATCTCACCTGTCAGTTGGGTCGTGGCGAAGTTACGTTCAAACGGGGGAAGCAGTCCCTCATTGCCCCTTTGGTAGAAATCAAAAGCGCGGTCACCCAACTGGTTCGTCATACCCAGAGCCAGGTTCGTAGCACTCACGCTCATCGGCAGGTCTGGTGTCTGTTTATCCGCCTTCTTAATGATACCATTCCAATTCTGGGTTCTGACGAGGAAGTCGTACTCGATGAGTTCATACTTCTTCGTATCATAGCCAAACCTCAGGGGCAGCAGAAGCAGCAGGGCCACGACGACAGTCTGCACATAAACCATCCACCGCTTTGGCTGGGGCAATTTCTTACTGAAGATTGCCAGCACCCATACGACCACCAGTATCGCCATCAGCGAATAGGGAATCACCTCCGGGAAACGATAGTAACTGATACCCAAGATGACTCTCGACATGGGGAATGGCAGGAAATGGGCGCTCACCAATATCAGTGCTATGGCATAGACAACGGCCGGAACAGCCACAGCCCAGGGCATCATCAGCGCGGCCACTAATAGCACCATCGGCCCTATCAGCCAATACATCACAGGGATCAGCACCAGCACAGCCACCCATTTCAGCCAGAGAGAGCCCTTTATCATCCATCGTGACCAGCACCAGACCACGGCCATCGCCATGACCAGTGCCACGACATACGTCAGCATCACGCTCTCATCGCCCATTGCATACCATAAGATGATGACGGGGATGAAACTCAGCAGATAATAACGGTTATCGGATATTGGCAAATGGTAATTGTTCATCAGCCGCCACGTCAGCCGCTGCACCAGCATATAGAGAAGGGCGAGGATGGCCGCACCGATGGCCATGCCGTTATAGAACTGCACCAGGAACTCCGCCACATATCTCGCGAAGCCTCCCGGCTCAGCCATCCGTCCACAGAAGTAGTCATCGTCAAAGAGAAACAACTGTAACTGTTCCTGATAGGTCAGTGCGAACGGATAGCGGTATCTCCAGAACAGGAACACCGCCAAGCCGAATACCAGTGTCAGCAGCCAAGTCCAGTGCTTATTCAGGAATTTCTTCATTCGTATCGGCATTATACGTGACAATGCGTCCGTCTGGGTATTTCCGCCTATAGGTGAGCGGATAGAGGTCTTTCATGAAATCACCCAATGTACTACCTTCGAGGTTCTTGGCCATCTGACGGGTATAGTTCTTATATACCAGATGGAAACTGTCGGCACGCTGAGTCAGATACTTGGCTTGCAGGGTGTCGCCTTGCTTCTGCAGATCAGCAATGTTCTTCCGCATCTTGCCCAACTGCTGGTTGTGGATCTCGGTACGCACCTTCCACTGCTCCAGCGAGTCGTTCTGAGGCGTACCAACGGCATGACTGATACTGTCGATCGTCACATGGATCGTGCCAGGCTCTCCTACCACGAGCAATGGCTGCACACCCAGACGGTAATGGTAGTCGAGCAGGATCTTATACATCTGCATCGTATCCTTCGTGAAGTGGAACTTGCCGTCTTTGATCTCCATGGAATCGACATACTCTGCCGTCTTCTTACCATAGAGCGGCACGATGAAGATACGCTTGCCTTCATACTGCTCACCATTCACCACACCTTCCACATGGAACTTGCCATCGTTGGCCTGCTGACAACTGTAGAACATCGTCACAGTTGCCATTGCCATGAAACATAATAGAATCTTTTTCATTATTATATCTTTTACTCTTTTATCTGTACTTGTTCTCTGATATTGTCAAACACCTGGCGATAAGCCTCATGGGCATCGATCTCCACCTTCGTCTTCGTGAAGTCAGGACAGTTATAGGCATCCATCATCTCCAAGTAATACTTTCTCGGATTCCGCTGAGGCAGGAGGAAGGGCTTTGACACCCTACCCTGATCATCGATGCTGGCAAGATAGAGTTTGGTATATACCCCATCCTCGCGTTTGGAAGCAAAGACGAACCAACGGCTGTTCCCGCTCCAGTTATGGAAACTCTCACTCTTGGGACTGTTCACCTCACTGAGTTCGCGGCTCTCGCCAGTCGTAAGGTCCATCAGCCACAGGTTGGCATCGTCCTGACTCACTGGGAAGTTGCCACGGCTGCTCACACAGTACATCAGCCAACGGCCATCGTATGAGGGACGCGCCAGCACATAACTTTGATCCATCGCAGGTCCATTCAGTAGGGTATCCACCGTCTCGCCAAACGCACCCTTCTCAGCATCAAAGGCGATACGGCAGAGTGAGCACTTCACCTTCTCATATTCCGCTGGCACGCGACAGGGCTTCGACGAACTGTAATAGACGTATTTGCCGTCTGCCGAGAAGGCTGGGAAGATCTCGAGGTCGTCCGTGAACAGCAGCGGCGAAACAATCAGTTCGTTGCTGCGGGTGTCAAGCACCTCGACATCACTGAACTTGTGATAGACCTCGATACGTTGTCCCGTGCCTGTAAAGAAACTCTGATGCACGGAGTTTACGGCCATCGCCACATAGTCACCAGCGGGATGCCAGTAGCTATACGAACCTGCTGCCTTCGTGATGTCCGTCTTCGTCTCCACCCACTTCTGCTGACCATCCTTCTGGATCAGGGTACCCCCACCCTCGCCTCGCATCTGCAAGGTGATACGGTTGGGATCCGTGCGGTTGGCCGTATGACAGTTGAAGCAGCGCCCAGGCACCACCGTCTCCGTCAGGATGGCATATTCATCAAAACTGTGGATATCGCGCTGGTAGATGCCGATGTCGCCACCCACCTCATAGCCTGGTTTGATACGGCGGTAGGTCAGTCCCCAGTCATCAAGGCGGTCTTTGCTGACAAAGACATCAAAGTCATCATACTGAATCCGATTTCCGCCTGTCTCTACTTGAACCGTGAATGTAATCTTTCCACCTTGGTTCTGTTCCGTCAACGCATGCCAATCGTCAATATCGAAATCAGCATACTGGCCTTTGGAATGGATCTCGCCGCCCTTACTTCCAAAGGCCACGACATACATACAGTCGAAAGTATCATCCATTAAGTTGAAGTTCAGTGGGGCGATATCAGCAGGAATCGTCACACCAATATAATCAGGATAGATCTCTGGCAAAGTGCCAGCCCTTCCAAGACCTTTCGGCTCCGAAGAACAAGCCACGACGAGCAAACTATAAACGATAAGCCATAATCCTTTTCTCATCGCTCCGCCTCCTTTTCTCTCATCCGATTCACATACTTGGCGTATGGAGAGTCAGGCACACGCCCTTGCATCTGGATACAGCGCATCACGTCCTGATAGCCGAGCGGCATCTGACGGTAGCCGCCATACTGCTGCACGGCCCCCATGTACTGCTGGAAGCCCTGCAGATTTCCCTTCAGGAGCATCTGCGCCATGAAGTAGTCGAGCGCCATCTTGTTCTCCTGATTGTTCATAAAGAGCAGACCGAACATCTTGTCGATCTCGTCATAATTATAGAGGAAATTATCCTTGTATCTCAGTTGGCGCAGTTTGCCATAGACGGGATGGGCATTGATCTTCGCCTCGTCCTTCATCATAGCCTCAGCCTCCTCAGCCCAATTGCGATAGAAGAGCGACTTCTTCAGCAGGTCGAGTTGTTTGGTTGCCGTCTGGTAATGTCCGTTCACGATCATGCACTCTGCGATGCGCTTCGTGCAGCGACCACTTTTTCTGGCATTCAAGATGGACTCCTGCGTGTCAAACATATACCGTTGGGCAGAGTTTACCATGCCCAGGCGCCAGAAAGCCTCTGCAGACGGCAGCATCGAGGTCAGGTCTCTCGTACGGGGCATGATGAGGGCATCCCCGCCACTCTGGTAGAAGTCGAACATACGGTCTGCCAGAAGCCGTTTCTCCGCCAGTGCGAGGTTCACGCAGTTTGACCAGAAGGGTGTCTTCACCTGATACTCGCCAGCCCGCTTCACAATCTCATCCCAACGCTCGTTGCGTACCAGATAGTCCTGACGGATCAGTTCGTACATCTCCTTGTCGTAGCCGCTCCACTGGGGATACTGCAACGGAATCCTGTAATAACTCAGACCCGTCATCACCTGTTGCAAAGGCCACTGCGGCAACAGCCAGGCATAGGCCATCAGTTGC
>JAFRMM010000020.1 GCA_017430675.1 Prevotella sp. | reverse complement strand
GTGTCGCCCTGTTGGGCTGCGGGCGAATGGGCCATATCGAGCACTTGCTCCATCAGGTCGAGTGTAGGTTTCTGGGCGGCCATCCACGCCTGGGGACCACCATGGAGCGCCTGTATCTCGCCGAGCACCTGCTGACGGTAGGCATCGTTCATCTTCGTAAACCTAGGCGTGAACATAGGGTCCATCTTGTCCTCAGCCAGTTTGTGGGTAATCTCCACATTGGCAAAGGGCAGGAATCCGGCCGAAAAATACTTCGCTGTGGCAAAGGTGCGTTGACGCGAATTGGCATAGAACAGCACCTCGTCGCCCTCAGGACGGTAGTTGTCATGCAACAGGCCCTCACCAACCACCCACTTGCGGAAGAACTGTCCCATCTCCGTTTCCAGCACACCGCCACGCAGCGACAACTGACTGCTTGGCGATGTCCACTTGAACCACTCATGCGGCGTTACCCTCATATAGGCCGCGCCACCCGATGTCAGCGGCGAACGGATGTTGTGGCGGCTCATCACCACCACTTCCTTCAGTTGATACTTCGCATGGAAGTCGTCCGTGCGTTTTGTCTGTGCCTTTACACTTAGGGCTGCCAGCAAAGCGGCAGCAACTATGATGCTATTTTTCATTTTTGGGGATATGTATTATTCTATAATCTAGTTATTTCTCGTCGTCATTCAGAACGAGGGGAAGTGACAATTGACACGCTGCCATATGTCAGACCTTCCGACTGTGCCGTGAGGGTGAGTGACGATGGTTGGCGGCTGCTTTGAACGAGCACCTGCGCCAGACCGTTGAAGGCGGGGATGGTGAATTCGCGGCAGTCTTGTTGACGAGGATGATCATCACCCAGATAGGACGGATCGCCATTGCCAGCACCTAGAATGTGCCCTGCGCCCTCCAAACAGAAGGTCAGCACCGGACAGGCATCGGGCACCACGCGACCCTTGGCATCCTGCACCTCGATGGTAACCACCGCCACATCGCGACCGTCGGCTTTTAGCAACGTACGGTCGGCCTTTACAACCAGTCGGCTGGCGGGCTTGGTGGTCTCGATGGTCTGCGTCATCACCCGCCTGCCATTCTTATAGCCGACGGCAACCACCCTGCCGGGCCGATAAATAGCGTTCCACTTCAGATGACCGTTCTTAGGCATCGTCTGACGGCCCAGCTTCTTGCCGTTCACCGTCAGTTCCACCTCGTCGCAGTTGCTGTAAGCCCAGAGTTCCACCGTCTCTCCCTCATGGCCTTTCAGGTTCCAATGGGGGAAGATGTGCAACACGGGCTCGTCAGTCCACCACGACTTCAGATACCAGGCCTCGTCTTTCCAGAATCCGCAGTAGTCGAGGATGCCGAACTCAGAATCGTGGGCGGGATAGGATAGCGGATTGGGCTCGCCGCGATAGTCGAAGCCAGTCCAATAGAACAGTCCCCCAGCCCATGGACGCTCGGCATAGAACTTCCAGCCGCGCTCGATGATATTTTCATAGTTTTGCTCGTTCGTACGGTTCAGGCTAACCATGCGTCCTGGGTACTCGGGCTGTTTGAAATACCAACCGCGTGTGCCACAGCCCGTTGTCTCTTCCGTTCCGACGATGCGCCATGAGGGGTTCGCCTTCTTACGGTTGTCCACATCGTTCTGTACAATATAGTTGAAGCCCACCACATCGAGGCCTTTTATCAGTTCCGTACCGCCGGCATTGGCCACCGTGCTGGGGCGCGTGGGGTCATAGAGGCGCGTATATTCGCGCATGGCCTCGGCCAGACGGGTTCCCTGAATATTGTTCTCTATACCCCACTCCTCGTTACCGTCGCTCCACAGGATGATGCAGGGGTGGTTTCTGTCACGTTTGATCATACGTTCCAATAGCCGCAGATGCTCCTCGTTGATACCCATCAGGCGGTTCTCGTCAATCACCAGGATTCCCTCGCGGTCGCAGATGTCGAGCAAGGCCGGTGTCATGGGGTTATGCGAGGCACGGTAGGCATTACAACCGAAGGCCTTGAGCTGACGGATGCGCCAGGCCTGTAGGGCATCGGGAATAGCCGAACCAACGCCGGCATGATCCTGATGCAGGTTCACACCCTTCAGCTTCAGCGGCTGGCCATTAAGCAGGAAGCCACGGTCGGCATCAAACATGATTTCGCGGATGCCCGTAGTGGTTTCATAGACATCCACAACCCTGCCGTCCACCTTCACCATGGTCTCCACCTTATACAGATAGGGGTCGGTAGTGCTCCACAGATGCGGATTCGTGAGCTTCATGACATGCTGCGTCATACGCGTCTCCTTGGCTTTCAGCGGGTTCTGGTGTCCATTGGCACGGGCCACCTCCTGCCCCTCGGCATCTATGAGCCGCTGCTCCACCTCATACTGCTGTGTCTTCAGACTGCTGTTCGTCACCTCGGTCTTGATATGCAGCATCACCACGTCGTACGGTTCCTTCAGTTCTGCATAGACAAAGGTTCCGAAGGGAGCCACGCTCACCTCGGCCGACTTCTCCAGCCACACATCGCGGTAGATGCCGGCACCTTCGTAGAACCAGCCTTCCTCCAACGAGGCATCGGCACGTACGCAGATCAGGTTATCCTCCCCGTATTTCACATAAGGAGTGATGTCGTACACCTGAGTGGCATAGCCACTGGGTTCACTACCCATGTAGAACCCGTTGAACCACACCTGCGCCGAACGGAAGATGCCGTCGAAACGCAGCATCAGTCGCTTCCCCAGGTCGTTCCCGTCTATCTTGATCACCTTGCGATACCACCCCACGCTAGTTTCGGGATATTTGTAGCCCACCGTCTTGTAGCCATGCGAGTGACTGGCTTCACGGGCATAGGCCAGCGTCGTCACCCAATCGTGGGGCACGGTGACGGTCTGCCAGGCGGCATCATCGAATTTCTGTGCATAAGGACCCTCGTTATGGATGGAGTTTGCCTTCGTCAGGTAGTTGAAGTACTCCGTGCCACAGCCAAAGTCCTTCGCCGGGTCGGCAGCATGGCCAAAAGCGAATTTCCAGCCTTCATCGAGCAGGATTTTCTCTCTTACGTTCTGGGCGTTCACACCAAGGGCGACCATCACCCAACACCCAACAACCATCACCCAACACCTCATTTTCTTCATATCGTCATTGTTTTGATTCAATTTCGTCCGCAAAGATACCTTTTTTTTAGGACATAAGTACATAAGTACGCATTTTTTTGTTTCTTTTTGTTTGTATATCTTAAAAAAGTATTACCTTCGCACCGCAATCATACAAAAGTACTAAAACAAACAAATGAAACAGACTATCATTATCTTCGCTTTAGCAGTCGCGTCTCTCGCCACCAACACTCTGAGTGCCCAGCAACTGGCATTCCCCGGCGCACAAGGCTGGGGACGCTATGCCGAGGGTGGACGCAAGGGAACAGTATATCACGTGACCAACCTGAACGACTCAGGCAGCGGATCGTTGCGCGATGCTGTGAGCCAGCCCAACCGCATCGTGGTGTTCGACGTGAGCGGGGTCATTCGTATCAATTCACGCATCGTATTCAAGAACAACCTCTACGTGGCCGGACAGACGGCTCCCGGCGAGGGCATCACCGTGTATGGCGACGGTGTATCGTTCTCTGGTTCCGACAACAGCATCGTGCGTTATATGCGCTTCCGCATGGGCGCCGTCGGCACAAAGGACAAGGACTGTGCCGGCATCGCCAACGGACAGGACATGATCTTCGACCACTGCTCATTTGCCTGGGGACAGGACGAGAACTTCTCCATCAACTGGGATAACAAGGGGGCGGCTCCGAAGAACATCACCCTGATGAACTCGATCGTGGGACAGGGACTGATGACGCACTCAGCCGGCGGACTGATGCAGGCGGAGAACATCACACTCTATCGGATTCTGATGGTCGATAACTCCACCCGCAACTTCAAGGTGAAAGGCATCAATCAATATGCCAACAACCTGGTGTACAACTGGAAGAACGCGGCTTACAACATGGGTGGCGATTCAGAGGGGCAATCGTATGCCAACATCGAGAGTAACCTCTTTATCAACGGTCCTGCCGTGGGCGGCAACTGTCTGACGGGCGGCAACGGTAATTTCCACTTCTACGGGGCTGACAACTGGCAGGACTCGAACCGCGACGGCATCTACAACCCCACGGAGTTTACAGGCGACGGCGGCGGTAACCGTCAGGCAACGCCCTACGACTACCCCGCACTGGAGAAATGGCCTGCCAGGGAACTGATCGACAAGCTGCTGCCCGACGTAGGCGCCTCCCTGCCCTATCGCGACCTGGCCGACTGCTATATGGTCGACGAGGTCATGTCGTTCGGCAAGAAGGGCAATCTGATTACCAATGAGAACGAGTTGCCTTTCGGCGTGCCCACCTCATGGAACTGGTTCAAGGGCGAGAAGCCGGCCGACAGCGACGGCGATGGCATGCCCGACAGTTGGGAGAAGACCAACGGCACCGACCCTGCTAAGGATGATGCGATGAGGATGGCCGACAATGGCTATGCCAACATCGAGAACTATATCAACGGCATCACCCGCGATGACCGTCAGTTCTTCCTGCGCCGGCCCTACACGCTGCAACTGGCCTCAGCCACCACCAGCAGCCTTACCCTGCAATGGGCAGACTATACCGAGGGCGAAGATGGCTTTATCGTGGAGATGCAGCAGGACGGACAATTCGTGGAAGTCGGACGCACCAACTCTTCGTTCATCACTATTAACTCTCCTTCTCTACGCCCCGCTACAGCATACGTCGTGCGCGTCTGTGCCTATCAGGGTGACCAGCGGTCGGACTACACCCCGGATCTTACCGTCAAGACCCGTCCTGAGCAAGCCGACATCATCGACGTGGAGACATTCAAGGGCAATGGCGAGGGCGAATGGCTTATCAATCCTTTGGACGACGAGACCATTACCCTGACGGAAGCCACACCGAAGACGGCCGTCGTCGTGTATACCGATGCCAACGTCACCATCGCGGGCGAGGGCTATATCAGCGGTCAGGCCTCAATGAACAAGGCCGGCAACGGCACCCTCACCATCCAGAGTGACCAGCAGTATGAGGGCGCCACCGTCGTGCATGACGGCACCTATGCCTTCGCCTCGCTCAAGAACGGCGGCGAACCCAGCGGTCTGGGCAAGAGTCAGGAGTTTGCCCAGAACTGGGTGATGGACGGCGGCATCTGGCTTTATACGGGCGGGTCGACCTCCACCAATCGTTCAGCACGGCTCTACAACAACACCGAACTCAACATCGCCGATAAGACTGCTGTCATGACCATGAACGGCAGTTTCGAGGGCCAAGGCGACCTGACCGTCAACGGCGAAGGACAACTGCTCGTAAACACACCCGACTTCTTTAAGTTCGACGGCAACCTGATCATGAAGGGCGGTTCAACTAAACTAGCCTCGAAGGCCATCTCCGACAAGGGCATCGGCACAGCCTCCAGACTTGTGATGGCAGGTGGTCAATTCATTACCATCGGGAAAAACGAGAGCAGCGTGACCTATAATTTCCCCATCGAGGCGGTGGCAGGCACCACATCAACCGTCGACTTCGACCTGTGGAACACCAACAAATGCAAGGTCAGCGGCACAGGCACCCTGATATGGAACGTGCACTATTTGCGCGAATACATCGAGGGTAACTGGGACAACTATACGGGTCACCTCATTATCAACGGCACAGGCAAGAACGGCCAGAGCCAGTTTGCCATCCGCAATGGTGTGGGCGTGAAGAACGCCACCATCCAACTGAAAGGCAACGCTACCATCAACGGTGCCAAAAACGCATCGACCTACTATTTGGGTGGACTCTCCGGTGAGGCCACTTCCGCCCTCTGGGGTTTCAACGTAAAACAGAAGGGCGAAGGCACCTGGGTGGTAGGCACAGCCAATACCAATGAGACCTTCCACGGTGTAATCAACAACAACGACCAGGCCGGCACCCACCCTGGCACCACCAGCATCGAGAAACAAGGCTCGGGCGACTGGCGACTGACGGGCAAGAACGACTATAGCGGTACCACAACCGTCACCTCCGGACGACTCATCGTCAACGGCCAGCACACCGGCAAAGGCAGCATCACCGTTCGCAAGGGTGCCATACTGGCCGGCAAGGGCTCGCTGACAGGTGTAACGACGGTTAACGATGGCGGCATCCTGCAGGTGGGCGACACGCTGGCCAACGACAAGGGACTCACCTTCAACGGCGGTCTGAAACTCAACAGCGGCGCTATCCTCCGGCTGAACGATGCCACAATGGAAACCGACTTCAAGGCAGGCGACCTGATCAAGGTCTTTACCGGCAAGGCGACCGGTGAGTTTGCCGACATCCAGCCTGCCACCCCGGGCGAAGGCCTCGTCTGGGACACATCGGAACTCTATACTTCAGGCTTGCTCAAAGTTGCTACAAGCAGCAGTATCAGCATCATCAGGGCAGAAAAGGAAAACGACGGCATCGTCTATGACTTAGGCGGGCATCGTTATACAAAAGCAGGAAAGGGTATTGCTATCCAAGGCGGCAGGAAAATTCAGGTCAAACGTTAACCTTCCTTACTTTCACAAGGAAATAGGGTACCTTGCCTACGAAGGCCAGTTCGCCATCAACAATCACATCTACCTGTTCCACCTTATGTTGTTTGTTGTAGAGGTTCATGGCGGCCTCGACATGGTCAAAGCCGCGCTTCATTTTGAACGCATTCTTGATAATCATACGGATAGGACAGGTATCGCAGTTGATGCCCGTTCCACAAAGACCCTCATCAATGGCAGTCTGGCAATGTAGCACATTACCCAAAACATAAGGCTGGTCATCGCGGACTTCCTCGTTCAACTCATAGAAATTAGTTTCCCTCACCCTGAATTTCCGGTCGATGAGAAAGATATAGCGGTCGGTATGCTGGTGTACTCGTTCACAAAGCCGGGCATAGTCATTTCTTCTCTTAAGCCAATGCCACGCCAACAGAAAGATGGTTACCACCACCGCTACAACTGCAATCAAAAACAACCAGTCGATTTGTTTCATGCTGCAAAGATACATTCTTTTTTCGATTTCACAAAATATCATGGCTCGAAAATGATATTACAAAAAAAAATTGTACCTTTGCACACGGACAAACTACAAGAAAAGAACAAATGAACAAAAACAAACTTCACATCATCGTTATGATGGTGCTGCTGGCTATCTGCGGCAGCACGAATGCCAAGAAACTGAACTTCAATGCCGGATGGCGGTTGCAGGTGGGCGATGTCAAAGGCGCCCTAGAGCCGGAATGCGATGACCGCGACTGGCAGGCCGTTACCCTACCCTATGCCTTCAATGGCAGCGAGGCCTTCAAGAAAGACATTGTAGACCTGACCGACACCATCGTCTGGTATCGTAAGAGATTCTCTATGGAGAGCCATGAACTGAAAGGCAAAAAGGTCCTGATTGAGTTTGAGGGCGTGCGTCAGGGGGCCGACTTCTACCTGAACGGTCACCACCTCGGTTTCAGCGAGAATGGGGTGATGGCCTGCGGCTTCGACCTGACACCCTATGTCAAGGCGGGTGAGAACGTGCTGGCAGTGCGTTGTGACAACAGTTGGACCTACCGCTCACGCCAGCACGACAGCCGCTACCAGTGGAACGACCGCAACTTCAACGCCAACTACGGCGGTATCCCCAAGAATGTTTATCTACACATCACCGGTCTTCTCTACCAGACGCTCCCGCTCTATTCGAATCTGGGCACTACCGGCACCTATATCTATGCCACCGATTTCGACATCGCCAACCACCGGGCTACGATACATGCCGAATCTCAGGTGAAGAATGACGACAACAAGCCGCACACGTTTTCGCTGATGGCCAAGATGCTTGATGCCGACGGACACGAAGTGACCCGTTTCAACGGCGAACGCATTACCATGCAACCAGGTGAGACGCGTATCGTACATATTAGCCAGCCGGTCAGCGGCCTGCATTTCTGGTCGTGGGGCTATGGCTATCTGTACACCATCGAGACAGCCATCATGGAAGGTCTTGACTGCTACGATGTTGTCACCACGCGGACAGGTTTCCGCAAAACACGCTTCGGTGAAGGTAAGATCTGGCTCAACGACCGTGTGCTAATGGTGCACGGCTATGCCCAGCGCACCAGCAACGAGTGGCCCGGTGTAGGCATCTCGGTGCCGGCCTGGCTGAGTGACTATAGCAATCACCTGATGGTGGACTCGGGCGGCAATCTGGTACGCTGGAT
>JAFRMM010000186.1 GCA_017430675.1 Prevotella sp. | reverse complement strand
TCCATCGGCGGCAGTTCCTTCTCCGGCGTAATCCTCAGTTTCTCCAACATCAGCATCTTCGGACTCAGCGTCGTCGCCTCCCCCGCGTGGCTCAGTTCCACGTCCAGTTGTTTCATTGAATCATTGTCCATTCTTTGTGTAGTTTTATGTCATTATTTACCTACAAAGTTATACAAAACAATGGATACAAAAGAACATTCGCACGCCAACTTTCGGTCGCCGTGCGATTAATCAAGTCATTACTTTACTTTTACTCTCGAAACAGGTCTCGGACACGTACACCAAGGGCTTCAGCGATGGTGTGAAGACGCCATAACGACGGATCTACTTGACCGTTTACGAACTGGCACATAGCCTGAGGAGTAACGTCTATGCGCCGTGCCAACTCAACTGAACTTACGTTTTTTCCCACATAACTTTTAGCAGTTGTAACTGCGATTCGTACTGTTGCTTTTTTGCTTTCATTGTAGTGTTACGATTAAAAATTAGACAAAATAGGTATGGAAATGCCAATACTGGCACTCCACGATAATTGAAAAATGTTGCTTGATTAAAAATGGTTCATATAAGAACAGAGGCGTGAGACAATCATAGAAACAGCAACCTCTTTCAGGAACCTGCAAAGAACCTTCCATAGAAACTGAAACTACCAAAGCCCACACCCCCGTATGGGGGAGTGAGCGGGCAGCCTTCTTGTTCTATGGAATCCTTTTGTTTACTTGCAGGTATTTGAAAGAGGTCTCAAAGAAACTGTCGGGCTCTCTGTTCTTATATGAACCGCTGTTCGTGGGTGCAAAGGTACGCAAAAAACCTCGCATTCACAAACAATTGGCAAAAATTATGATGTCCTCATTGATTATTCTGCTTAAATCGGGAGGTACGGCATCAAAACACCGTACCTCCCTCCTAACTAACTACTACTAACTATAACTAACCTAAATGTATGATGAAAACAATCTTTTTACTGAATGACTGTTGGCAGAGACTTTAAGCCTTTTAGTTCGCCTTTGGTTGCCTCAATGATGCTGATGGCATAGCCACCGCCAGGTGCTGCCGTGAGTCTGAGGGCTGACTTAGCCGTCACGATACCTTTCTTGATAACGTATGCCTGCGGATTGTTCTTATAGTTGGCATTCTTGGCATCGGCATAGACCGTAGCGATGTACTTCTTGTCGGCATCGAGGAAGTTCAACCTGACGGTAGAGGTATGACCGTGCTCACTGGCCGTACAGCCTACGAACCAGTTATTGGTGCCCTTGGCTTTACGTGCTGCCACGATATAGCGGCCTGGCTCTGCCTCCAGGTACTTCGAGTCATCCCAATCGACAGCCACATCCTTGATAAACTGGAAGGCATCCATGTGCTTCTCGTAGTTGTCAATCATGTCGGCAGCCATCTGGAGTGGGCTGTACATCGTGACATAGAGGGCCAACTGACGGGCCAGCGTGGAGTTGACATGGTTCGGATTGTTGGGATTGATCTTGCTCATATCCATCTCGAAGATGCCTGGCGTGTAGTCCATCGGGCCTCCCTGCAGGCGAGTGAACGGCAGGATAGTGGTGTGGAAGGGCTTGCTGCCGTTGGTGGCCTCATACTCAGTGCCACGGGCAGCCTCATTACCAATCAAGTTTGGCCATGTGCGGCACAAGCCTGTCGGGCGTACGGCCTCATGAGCATTCACCATGATATAGTGCTTGGCGGCCTCCTTGATGCAATAGAGATAGTGGTTGTTCATCCACTGGCCATAGTGGTATTCGCCACGAGGGATGATGTCGCCTACATAACCACTCTTCACAGCTGTGTAGCCATATTTGTTCATCAACTGATAGGCAGCCTCCAGGTGACGCTCATAGTTGCGGGTAGAGGCAGAGGTCTCGTGGTGCATCTGCAAACGGACACCCTTGGAGTGGGCGTAGTCGTTCAGACCTTTCAGGTCGAAATCGGGATAGGGCGTCTGGAAGTCGAACACATAGTCCTTAGACTTGCCGAACCAGTCTTCCCAACCAATATTCCAGCCCTCTACCAATACTTGGTCGAAGCCATGCTCAGCAGCGAAGTCGATGTAACGGCGCACGTTGTCGTTGTTGGCACCATGCAGGCCGTGGGGCTTGGTCTTCGAATAGTCGAGGTTGTCAAGTTGCACGGACGGCAGGTCGAAGGTGTAGGACCACTGGCTCTTGCCATTGATCATCTCCCACCACACACCGACATACTTCACGGGCTTGATCCATGACGTGTCCTTCAGTTTGCATGGTTCATTAAGATTCAGGATCAGATTCGAGGCCAGAATGTCGCGGGCATCATCGCTGACCATGATCGTGCGCCAAGGAGAGACGCAGGGAGCCTGCAAGTAACCCTTGTCACCTTTGGCATCAGGTGTCAACCAAGACTCAAAGACAAGATTCTTGTCGTCAAGATTCAGATGCATACAAGAATAGTCAATCAGGGCTGCTTCGTGGATGTTGATATACAGGCCGTCATCGGTCTTCATCTGGAGCGAGGTCTGCACACCCGTGTCAGAGAAAGGATGCTGAGAGGCATTCGGCGTGATAGCCTGCTTCATGTTAGCACGAATCTCCGAGAGGCGGGTTTCCATATAGTCGTACTCCTGAGTGTCGTAGTCACCGGGAATCCACCAAGCGGTATGGTCGCCTGTCATAGCGAACTGGGTATGCTCTTCCTTGACGACGATGTAATTGAGATTGTTCGACAGCGGGAACTCATAGCGGAATCCGAGGCCATCGTCGTAGAGGCGGAAACGGATCTTCAGGTCGCGTTGCTGAGCCTCCTGATGGAGGGTTACTAACAGTTCGTTGTAGTGATTGCGGATGTCGCGGGTCTCACCCCATACGGGCTGCCAGGTCTCATCAAAGGTACTTGTCTGATGATCGGTCAGCGTAAAGCCGCTCTGGAGATTGGTCTGGCTGGTGCTGGCTGTACGGGTAGCACCCTGTGCCGTGTATTCCTCGTAGGAGTTTGCTTTCAGTTCCAATCCCAGTTTGGAAGGGTTGATCACTGCCTTTCCTTTGTAGGAGAGGTTATACACTGGCTCACCCTGCTCCGTGAGCGTGAAGGTCATCTGCACCTGCCCATTGGGCGATGCCAGATTCAGTTTGTCGGCTGCTGATGCGGAATTGGCGGAAAGAGCCACCAACGCGCTTAATATGATTCTATTCAAAGTTCTCATAGATTCTTCAGTCCTTTAAGTTCATCCTTTGTTGCTTCTACGATACTGATGGCATAGCCACCACCGGCCACGGCCGTGAGTTTCAGCACAGACTTGGCAGTCACCACACCCTTCTTAATGGTATATGCCT
>JAFRMM010000185.1 GCA_017430675.1 Prevotella sp. | reverse complement strand
GTCGTATGAACCGACACCAGAAGTATTGTCGTTGCCGACATACGTGAGCACCATCTTATCGTCATGCTTGAACAGACTCTTGATTTCAGAGGTCGGATAGTCCGTATCGAACGTGTTCACGAAGGTGTTCGTCTCTATCGGTGCATTGGCATCGAACACGATCGTAGCCTTGTTGCTGACGGTAGAGCCGTTGGCTGGAGTCGGCTTGTGGTCGATAGAGAAGGTGACGAAGCCCTCCCCAACATGGTCATCATTGTTCGGCAAGAGATAGCCAAGGTCGGGATCCACAATCTCCTTGCCGTCTTTGTCCAAGGAGACCATGCTCCAGTTGGCTACACCTGTCTCCTGGTCGAATGTGCCAGAAACACGGACGATGATATCCTGATCGTTCACCTTATATATAATATCGCGCGTGAAGTCCTTGGTATAAGAACCACCCACGACCACCGTAGTGTCAGCCCAGCCGAAAGAGTTGAAACTGAACGACTCTGCATCGAACTTGGAGAGGTCGAGCGTGTCACGAACATAGACCTCATGGGCAGGAGCCGTAGCGGAAGACTTGTTTTCGTAGGTGATGGTGTAAGCCATATTATGAATGGGCTTGATGTAGTGGGCCTCATCGTCATAGCCTGACGGACCAATCATCTCGTTCGGGTCATAACTGCCCACGGTCTTCACTTTCTTGTCATTACCGTCACCGCTCACGCAGCCATTAGCACTATAGATATTCATGGCAGTGCTGAAGGCTATGTTGGCCAGTTGACAGGCGCGCCATCCCCAACCCAGCGGATTGAAGTCCATCGCACAACTGAAAGCAGTACTGAACAAGTTAGTGGCCAGCGTGCTCAAGCGATCCTTCGTATTAGGCGAGAAACCTTGCCAGATTGTTTTACCTGCTCCCCAAACACAACTACCAAACGGTACAGCCGCAGCCGTGGCATCAACGACACCCGTAGCAAGGTACTCCATCATACACTCTGCTGCCTCCAAATTGAATTTACCTGCGCCTCTGGTTCCCCTGGTGCGGGCAGCGGCCACCTCGCTCTCATCATACGGTCCCCATGGGTCGCACACCATATAGACCATATCCACCTCACCGCTCTTACCGCCGTCGGCTGGTGTATTCTTGATGCGGAAGGTCTTATGTCCTTCACCATTGGTAGCAATATACGGAATCATAAATGAATAGCAGCGCATCTTGACACCCCGGTAGTCCTCGAACACCTGATATTCACCAAGCGAATCCTTAGCCCATTGAATGGCTTCGGGCTCTAACAGTTCCTCATGCATGAGGTCATAGTCAAAGTCGAACGATACCTCAACATTCTCATCAGGTATAAACAGGTAGAAGGGGGTATTATAGGCAGCCACGTTGGACTTGTTACCATAGTCAATGGAGAAGTCCTTCCATTTGCCAGCCAGCATCTTGTCCCAGCCATTGATCTGCAACCATACTTCCGGCTGCCCGGCAGCCTCCAGTGTAAAGGCTTCAAGGAGTTCTGTATCATCTACGAGCACATCATACTTACCTGTCGGGGCATCTGCAAGGTTGAAGACGGCGTATGCGAGATCATCACCCGACTCGACTTTCTGCGAATCGTAATTATCGTCCATCACCCACGTACCATCGATTATCGTGCTGCCTTGGCGGAGTTGCACCGTTGGTTGACTGGACTTAGTAAGTTTATAGCCGCCATAGATACGAAGAGCGACAGACTCATCCTGTCCTGCCACATTCGGCTCCACCTTGCTCAGGCCGCCGATGGTAACGGTCTTGGTGATGGCAGCGTAAGCATTATCGTTGCACGCGGCCATATTAATGGTAATAATTCCTGGATCAAGATCCTTCAGACTCGGATGACGGGTCGTGTCACTGACATATCGATAATAATAGTCGGGACCCTTGTCCATGAACCACCAGACGGCCTGACCTGACTCCGTATTATCCACCATCGTGATATTGCGGCCCGTGATGTCCTTGGCTGCATCAAAGTCTGCTTTCGGCGGGTGAATACCCTCATGTTCAACGAAATCCACATCCAGCAAGGCCACACCGTCGTTGCCGTTGCCACTCATATCCTTCAGCGTGCCGTCGAAGTTGAGCAAACATACACAACCATTCTCTTTACCTGTCGGCATATTATAAATATGTTCGCGCAGTTCCTCAACGGGCAGGGCTCTGTCATACATGGCGAAGTGATCAAGCAGACCATAACTGCCATAACCACTTGCAGTTCCAAGCGCAATCGGATTTGCTCCCACCAGAATATCGCCAACAACGGTTTGGGAGGCAACCAGCATACCGTCAATATAAAGACGTGCGTTATTCTCGCCAGCCTTGGCATCGTAAGTGAGTGCCACATGGTGCCACATCTTCATCTTATAGATCCTGAAGGCATCCTGGTTATAGATTCTCACACCTACTCCATCTGTGGATTTGTCTGTACGCAGACCTCCCTCAAAATAGCCACCATTACCGTACCAGTTTTCAGCTTTCATATACCATCCGCCATTGTATTGCGAAGTGTTATGTGTGGCTTCTGTTGACGTGCCCGCTATTTGGAATGAGGAGATTGAATCGAAGCGCACCCACGCCTCTACTGTCATGGCCTTTTTCAAGGTCAGGCTCGGTGTCATAGGAACTACGACGCGGTAATCAATCATATCCTTATCCGTCAGATTGAGTGCCTTTGTACCAGACGGCTCTGGCTCTGACTCCACACGACGATAGCAGATATCCTGTGAGCTTTTATCTGTTTCCACATATTCCTTCTGATAAGGCTTCTGAAACTGCAGGAACCAGTGCTCTGTACTATTCTTGTCTGGTACCACTGTCAATGCATAGTTGGTAGTACCCCCTTGTAAAGCCTCAGTGCCCAACACGAAATTCTTAGCAAGCGTCTTGAAACCGTCCTTACTCTCTGTGAAATAGTAGCGGTTACCCGTCAGATAGACATGCTTGCCACTGGTGTCATCGGGAGCGATCACCAGTGAATAACTCAGATTCGGATTGTTCCCTCCCCCATAATCGGTCCAACATGCCTGTTCTTGGGTACTCCATGTAGCACCACCATCATGGGAGTAGTAGATCAGGCGGCGTCCCCCAGAAGCAGTGGTCAGCACATAGACGTTCTCCCCCTTGGCGGCAATCGTGCCTTCGCCACCATCAGACTCAGACAGATCCACAACTTCACTCCATGTTTCGCCAAAGTCTTCAGACTTCTGATAAAGCGTATGATTGTAGTCGCCAGACTCCTCTTTTCCACCAGGATTACCTCTATACATCACATGAATGGTATTGTCAACAATCGCCATTTGAGGTTGGTAGTTATACGAATTTCCATTTCCCCCAAACTTCACGTTTGGGTTGGCATACGGTTCTCCGTCACTATGCAGGGGTGCTACCTGTTTGGTAGATATCGTAGTACCATCTGATGTCGTTATGAACAAATAACCATACTTCAGGCTATAATACCATTCAGTGCCAAAGGCCATCGATACCCATCGGCCATTACTGACCTGCAGATCAAAGAAACCAGGCGTATCCCCTGAAGGATCTATGGTCTGTGTTAGTGTGCTGAAATTGTCGCCACCATCTTTTGATGTAAAGTAAACAATTTTATTGCCACCCATAGGAGCTGCAATCACCACCATGTCACCATCACTGTCAATCTGTGTCCCGCGATAGTATTCATATCCGGAGCTTAATATACCGATGGTATTCGTGGTGAAACTAGCTCCGCCATCATCAGAACGGACATACAGGATCCGGCCCTTGGCATCTGACTCATTGTCATCCCAATCTACCACGGCGACATGCACATGACCATTGCTGACAGTCATCAATTTGTTAATTGCACGAGAGTTGATATTCAAGAATTGATCGGTATGGGTCTTCACAATCAGCCTGGCATCCTCCCAGGTCTTGCCTGAGTCTGTGGAGCGACGATACCAAAGACCGTAAGTTTCATCGCTTTGCTTTGCAAACTCCGCCCAGAGCAAATGAATGGTGTTTCCATCAATCTCCACTTGCATCTTCTGAGGGTTTCTCGCTTTGTCCTCAGTATAGCCTTCAGTCAGGTTGACCCAGTTTCCGTAGTTACTCGGCAATGAGTCTGTCTTCTCATCGGCCAGCATGGTTAGCGAAAACGTTAAAAACGTCAGCAATAATAGTTTCTCTTTCATTCTATTCTGGTTTTTATAGTTATTATTATCACAGTTTATTCGGCAAATATAGGAAAAAAAACGGGAAAACAACGGGAACAACCAAAAAAAAGACTGACAAATTCCGAATTTGTCAGTCGATTGCTATTTTTGGGGGCTGTTTCGCCATTCCGCCGGCGTCGTTCCTGTAAACTCTTTAAAGGTTCGCAGGAACGATTTATCGTTGGAAAATCCTGATTCCATCGCAATGTTGGAAATCTTCTTTCCCGGTTGCTGACTCAGAATATGCTGGGCATATCTGATGCGATAGCCATTGACAAACTTGAGGAAGGCACAGCCCTTGGCGGCTTTGATACAATTCGACACATAACGGCTGTTGGTATCAAGGGCCGTGGCGACATCCGATACCTTCAGGCCTGGGCGCAGGAACAATTGCTGCTCATCCATCAACCGCTCAATACGCAGCATTAGTTCTTCGTCTTTTTTCACACCATTTCCCGCGACAGGCCCAGCCTCATCCTCTGGTGTCCTACGATGCCAGCGATGGAACGCGTATGTGCCCGCTGCCACGATGACGAGTGCCAGAAGGAGCACCCAGAGCCAGGAAGATCCTTCCTCCTCGGCAAAGGCAGGGGTAGATCCAAAGCGTAACAGGATGACAGAGGGAGAAGGATGGAAGTTGTCGCTGAGATTGCCTATGGGTGTTCCGCCGACAAGCAACATGTTGCCCTCGTCGGTCAAAACAGGGACAGCGAAAGCACTTTCAGGCATCGGGTCCGTGTAATAGAGGGTCAGCGGTGCAGCACCTTTGGCTTCGCCCTTGCCATATTCGATGCAGAGGATATAGTGACGGCCTTCATCCTTGTTATCAATATTGTCTGTCCCTACGAGATAAGCCCGTTTTGACTGTCTGTCAACAAGGATGGAGGAATAATAGCAGATCGGCTTCTGATTGCACATCACTGGTACGGGACAGATCGTCGGCAGCAGTGAGAAGACAGTACCATCCACCCGGCCGATGGCAACTACTCCACTGGCGTTCTCTACAGGGAAGAGATAGGAATAGAAACCGTTCTCCTCGTCACCTATAAAGCTATCGTCGCAATTGGCCGACATGGAAACAGATATGGGCCGCCACTCATTGAAGAAAGGCGACGTGAACGGCTCACCCTTCACGCGATCGATCACCGTACTGTCGAGACGCACACCCCAGGGGTCATCGCAGCCCAGGATGATAGCATCGTCAGGGGCAACCCGGAAAATCTGGGGGTAGGATCGCTGTTGTGCCACATCCTTGACAAAAGAAAAACCGTCTTTACCGTCGAACATCTCAACGGCATCATTGTGATACCAGTTGCCAGTGATAACCACTCGTCCATTGTCGAGTTCCATGCCCCTGAACAGGGTACGTTTCCTGTCCAGACAGCCAAAGCCGCTGAAAGTGTGGGTTTGGGGATCATACAACTCCACGACAAAGCTCTGTCCAATACCCAGATACTGCTCACAACCTCCAGCCAGCAACACCTTACCCGACTTAAGCGGTAGGGCGATGCCCATGTCATGAGTGTAGGTCATGTCCATCAGATTCCACTTTTCGCCGCTGAGGTATTCTGCTGTCTGTGTGGGCAGGAAACCTGCTGTATGGCCGCCCACCACCGTAATCTCACCGTTCAGGTTGAGGACGGAATGGCCGGAGCGGGCAACATTCAGGTCAGGCAGGTGTTCGACTTCGATCTTGACCACCGGGCATGCAGAACCCACCTTGCCGTCTGGCTCAGCCTTCACCTGCATGGTCAGTGCCAAACATGCAAAAAGGCCTATACATATCTTTTTATCCATGATGGGAATTTGTCGTATTCTGTTTCTTGAATTTACAGTGCTTGGAGCATCCGTTTGATGACGACGGAACAGGATATCTCGCGGTTGGCGGCCTCAGGGATGACAAGGCTGTTGGGACTCTCGATGACATCGTCCGTTACGATGAGGTTGCGGCGCACAGGCAGACAGTGGAGGAACTTACCGTTGTTCGTCCATGACATGTGCTCGGTATCCACCGTCCACGACATGTCCTTCGAGGTGATCTTACCATAATCGGCGAGATTCGTCACACCCGGATTACTCCAGTTCTTAGCATAGATGAAGTCGGCACCCTCGAAGGCCTTCCGCTGGTCGTACTCCACACGGGCATTGCCAATGAACTTCGGATCAAGCTCATAGCCCTCGGGGTGGGTGATGACGAGATCGACGTCTGCTGCGTTCATCCACTGGGCAAAGCTATTGGGCACAGCCTGTGGCAAGGCACGGCAATGGGGAGCCCAGGTCAAGACAACCTTCGGACGGGCTACAGTCTTATGCTCCTCGATTGTGATGAGGTCGGCAAAGGCCTGGAGAGGATGGACGGTGGCCGTTTCCATAGCAAAGACAGGACGACCACTGTATTTGATAAACTGCTGGAGCACGGTCTCGGCATAGTCGTATTCACGGTCGGTGAGTCCGGCAAAAGAGCGCACACCGATGAGGTCGCAGTAACAACCCATGACGGGGATGGCCTCCAACAGATGCTCACTCTTGTCGCCATCCATGATGACGCCACGCTCGGTTTCGAGTTTCCATGCACCGGCATTAACGTCGAGCACGATAACGTTCATGCCCAGGTTCATCGCGGCCTTCTGGGTAGAGAGACGCGTACGCAGGGAGTTATTGAAGAAGATCATCATCAGGGTTTTGTTCTTGCCCAGATGCTGAAACTTATAACGGTCGTTCTTGATCTCCTGTGCCTCGGCGAGTGCTTGACGGAGGTCGCCGATATCCTCCACATTAATAAATGAGCGCATATCTATAAACTATAAACTAAATAGGTAATGTCATGACAAAGCGTGCACCACTCGTATAAGTAGTGTCGAGCCTGATATCACCACCCAGACGACGGGCGATGCCGCGGGCAACGGTCAGGCCAAGACCCATGCCGTCGTAATAATCATCGAGTTGTACGAATTCCTCAAAAATATGTTCCGCCTGGTAAGCGGGGACGCCGATACCTGAGTCCTCCACGATAAACTCCATGGCTGACGACTGCCGCCGTACAATTAGCGTGACTGTTCCTTCGGACGTGAATTTCTTCGCATTATCGAGCAACAGCACGAGGGCACGGACGGCGTAATGCAGGTTAGTATGTAACACCACATCACCTGCCCCATCATCCTCCTTCAGTCTGAATTGAATGTCTGTGGCATTACTGATGCATGAGTCGTTGACTGCGTTAGCGGCAATCTGCATAGCGGTAATTTCATCTGTACGCTCAATGACAGTCTGGCTATTGGCATCCGACATCTCCAGAATTTTATTCACTAGTTCCGTGATACGGGTCGTATTCTCTGAGATACGCTGCTGGATATCGGCTTTCTCGGTAGTAGTCAGTTTCGCATCTGGTGAGGTAATCACCTGTGTAAAGCCATTCAAGATATTAAGCGGTGTACGGATCTCATGGGAGATCTGACGGATGAAGTTGGTCTTCATCTTTGACGACTCCTCAGCACGGGCATTGGCGAAGGTCAACTCCTTGTTCTTCTCCTTCAGTATCTGGTTCATGGCTGCGAGACGCTTAGCGGCACGGTTCCTGTGGAACATGAATACAGAGAGGAAGATGACCAAAGAGACCAGGATAATCATAAAGATGATGATACGTTGCTGGTTCATGGCGGCCGACTGCTCGACAATCTTGGCCTCCTTCTCCTGGGTCTCGTAGATGATTGCCAGTTCGGCGGCATTATGCTTCCGCTCATATTCGTCGATGGAATCGACGGCATCGACGATGCGCTGGGCTGTTTGTAAGGCCTCTTCCTTGCGCCCGGACTTCTGGTAGGCGGTGAAGAAAGGCACGAGGTAGGTCTTCAGGTAATACATGGACTTGGGCATCTTCCACGATGTGCCCAAGGAGTCGAGTTTGGGTACCATCCTCGCCATGTCTTCCCACCGTTCTGCATGCTGCAGGTATTCCGAGTTATCAAACAATCCTATGCTGGTCTTGGAATGGTCAGACTTGAGGAACTCCTGATAGATCTTCTCAGCCTCCTGACGGTGGCCGGTCTTGACAAGCACAATAGCCTTATGGGTGTTGAGGCTACCTAAATATTCGTCGGCCGTACGCTTCGGACAATCGGGCGAGGCGACCATCCGATTGATGGCTTCCTCGGCGGCAACAACCCATTTCTCGGCCTGTTCGAAGTTCTCCGTGCTGGTATAGGCATCCATGATGTTATAGGACACTCGCGCCCAAGAATAGATATGGCTGTATTTATTAGTCTGCGAGGCCAGCCGCTTCAGGGTGTTGTAGGCATGGGTGAAATTTTTCTCCGCCTCGGCGATACGTCCTAACTGCATCTGACAGTAGCCAATGTCATGAAGCATGATGGCCTTCCACTCCTGGCCGGCTTCCGTCTCATCGTCTTTAGCGATGGCATAGCCCTCTGTGGCTGTTGCCAGTGCTCCCTGTTGATCACCTTTGATGGTAAGGATGGTCGATAACTGGTCATAAGAAAAATAACAAATTGCCGGGCGCTCGCGGTATAGTTCGTTACTGGAAAGCGCTTTCTTATAGTAGAGTTCTGCACTGAGTTCCTGCCCCATCTTGTAATAGATCTGGGCACGGTAGTAATTAATCTTGGCTTCATAAAGGGCATGAACGTCTTCCAGACTATCAACCACCAGAAGAGCATGATTATAGTCAATATCCATCGCGGCATATACCAGTGAGTCGTCATAATCCAACTCTTCAACGGTCATTTTCTTGTCTTTTGATCCTTGCTGGCACGAGACGGTCAGGAGCACGGCAAATGCCCATAAGATCAAGGGGATGATGGCTGGTTTTCTGTTATTCATACTGTTGGGGATTGGAGATTACGGTCTGGTCTGTCCCTCACCCTCGATGAGCCATTTGTAGGTGCAGATCTCCTCCAAAGCCATCGGACCACGAGGCCCGAGTTTCTGGGTGGAGATGCCAATCTCGGCACCGAGACCGAACTGGGCGCCGTCGGTGAAGGAGGTGGGAGCGTTCCAATAGACACAGGCGGCATCGACATGGGCCTGGAACTGACGGGCGGCCTGTTCGTTCTGTGTGATGATGGCCTCACTATGGCCGCTGCCATTCTCGTCAATATGGGCGAGAGCCTCATCGAGCGAGGCAACGGTCTTCACGGCCAGTTTATAGTCCATGAACTCCGTGCCGAAACTGTCAGCGGTAGCATGCTCTAGATAAGGATATTTCCCTTCGAGGACAGCGTATGCCTGAGCATCGGCATAGATGATGACGTCCTTCTCGGCCATCTTCTCGCAAAGAGTGGCAAGGTCGCTGAGACGACTCTCATGGATAAGCAGACAGTCGAGGGCATTGCAGACGGAGACGCGGCGGGTCTTGGCATTGTTGATGATGGCCTTGCCCATCTCTAAGTCACCGTCTTTATCGAAGTAGGTGTTCACCACGCCGGCACCTGTCTCGATAACAGGGATGCGGGCCGTGTCACGCACGAAGTCGATGAGTTTCCGGCCGCCACGGGGGATGCAGAGATCGACATAGCCCACGGCATTCAGCATCTCGCCCGTCGCCTCATGGGTGGCGGGCAGCAGGGCCACGACATCCTTAGAGACACCGAAGCGCTCCAGCACCTCATGGATCAGCGCCACCTCCTCACGGTTCGAGCAGTCGGCATCCTTGCCGCCTTTCAGCACACAGGCATTGCCGCTCTTGAAACAGAGGGAGAAGACATCGAAAGTGACATTCGGACGGGCCTCGTAGATCATGCCAATCACCCCGAAGGGCACACTGATACGACAGAGACGAAGTCCGTTAGGCAGTGTCTTTTGCTTGGTGACATGTCCAAGCGGCGTAGGCAGGGTGGCCACATTGCGCATATCGGCAGCGATGCCCTCCAGACGCGCTGGCGTCAGTTGCAGACGGTCATAGAGCGGATTGGCCTTGTCCATCTTGGTAAGATCCTCACCGTTGGCTTTTAGGATCCGTTCCTGACTGGCGATGATGGCATCGGCGACAGCATTCAGGATCTCATTCCGTCGCTCGTCACTCAGCAGTGCCAGACCCTTACTGGCTCGCTTGACACTTTCGAAAGTCTCTTTTAGTTGCATGGGGTTATGGTTTAGGTATAAATTCTGTATGAGGCGTTTCGTTCGGATTCTCCATCAGGTCAATGAGGATATTCTCACGTTCACCGTTGGCGATGATGACACGGATGCCGGCCTGTGACACCTTACTGGCCGTGGTGTATTTCGAGTGCATGCCACCACGTCCGAAAGCGCTCTTCTCTGGTTGGATATACTCGCTGAGGTCACGGCCTGGGGCCACCTGACGGATCAGTTCCGCATCCGGATCATCGGGATGGGTCGTATAGATACCGTCGATGTTCGAGAGCAGGATAAGCGTGTCGGCCTCCATCATCTGGGCAATGAGACCAGACAGTTCGTCGTTATCCGTAAACATCAATTCGGTAACACTTACCGTATCGTTCTCGTTGACGATGGGCAGCACGTCGTTCTCCAGCATCACGGTCATACAGGCCCGTTGGTTACGGTACTGCTCACCTGGCTGGAAATTCTCCTTCATCGTGAGCACCTGTCCGACATGGATGCCGAACTCACGGAACAGGTCGTAGTAGAGTCCCACGAGTTTCACCTGTCCGACAGCGGAGAAGAGTTGGCGCTGCTCCACGGAGTCGAGGGAGTGATCGACACGCAGTTCACCGCGTCCTGATGCCATGGCACCCGAGGAGACTAGGATTACTTCACAGTCCTGCTTCCGCAGCCAGGCAATCTGATCCACCAGTGCCGACATACGGGTGACGTCGAGTTTCCCGTCTTTCCGCGTCAGCACGTTCGAGCCGACCTTTACAACGATTCGTCTTTTCATTTGGCATCCTTTTGTCTGATCTCCACACGGCGGATCTTGCCGCTGATGGTCTTCGGCAGTTCATCGACGAACTCCACGATACGGGGGTACTTATAGGGAGCGGTCACGTTCTTCACGTGCTGCTGCAATTCCTTCACGAGATCGTCGCCGGCCTTGTCCTTCCACTCCTTGCCGAGTACGACGGTAGCCTTCACCACCATACCGCGGATATCATCGGGCACACCGGTGATGGCACACTCCACGACGGCGGGATGGGTCATCAGGGCACTCTCTACCTCGAACGGGCCGATGCGGTAGCCGGAACTCTTGATCACGTCGTCGATACGACCCTCGAACCAGTAGTAGCCGTCCTCATCGCGCCAGGCCATGTCACCCGTATGGTAGATGCCGTCGTGCCAGGCCTCACGGGTCAGTTCCTCGTCACGGTAATAGTGCTTGAACAGACCGATGGGCTTGCGGTCACCCACACGCACCACGATCTCGCCCTTCTCACCGTCCTCACAGGGCGTACCGTCGGCACGCAGCAGGTCGATATCGTACTGGGCGTTGGGCATACCCATCGAACCGGGTTTCGGTGTCATCCACGGGAAGGTGCCGAGGGTCATCGTCGTCTCTGTCTGACCGAAGCCTTCCATCATCTTGATACCCGTCTTCTCGAAGAACTTATCGAAGACGGCAGGGTTTAGCGCCTCACCAGCCGTCGTGCAGTATTCCAGACTGCTGAGGTCGTACTTACTCAGGTCCTCGCGGATCATGAAACGGTAGATCGTTGGCGGTGCGCAGAAACTCGTCACCTTGTATTTCTCGATCTGACGCAGCAGGGTGTCGGCGTTGAACTTCTCATGGTCGAAGACAAACACCGTGGCGCCAGCGAACCACTGACCATAGAACTTACCCCATACAGCCTTGCCCCAGCCTGTGTCGGCTACGGTCAGGTGGAGCGAGCCTTCGTGCAGGTTATGCCAGAACACACCCGTCGTCAGGTGTCCCATGGCGTAAAGGTAGTCGTGGGCCACCATCTTCGGCTCACCACTGGTACCACTGGTGAAGTACATCAGCATCGTGTCCTCATTATCATTCACGTGCTTCGGACGTACGAACTTCGGGGCATTCTTCCATTCGCTCTGCCAGTCGCGGAATCCCTCAGGGATGGGTTTGCCGTGATCCGTCACAGCAATCAGAGTATCCACCGTCGGACTCTCGGGCATCGCCAGTTTAATCTGCTCCGTCACGTAGGGATCATCCACACAGATGATAGCCTTGATCGAAGCACGGGTATTGCGGTAAATAATGTCCTTCTTCGTCAGCATGTGGGTGGCGGGAATCACGATGGCGCCGATCTTACACAGGGCCAGCATCACCACCCACCACTCGTAACGGCGCTTCAGGATGAGCATCACAGGGTCGTTCTTGCCAATGCCGAGACTCATCATATAGGAGGCAGCCTGATCGCTCTGCTCCTTCAGTTCTCCGTAAGTCGTACGGATCTCGTCACCCTGGTCGTTGGTCCAAAGGATAGCCAGTTTCTCGGGGGCTTCCTCGGCCCAGGCGTCCATCACGTCATAGGCAAAGTTAAATCCCTCGGGGATGATGAACTCCAGATTCTTATTGTAATCCTCTACAGACTCGAAATGTGTCTGCTTCAAAAATCTCTCTACCATAAATTAAGTCTTATTCTACTGTAAATGCCAAAAACCTCACCGCCTTGTCACCCACAGCCTTCATGCCATGGGGCTTGGTGGAGTCGAAATAGATGGAATCGCCCTCCTCGAGCACCATCGTCTTGCCACCGATATACAGTTCCATCTTCCCCTCAAGGATGAGGTTGAACTCCTGTCCAGGATGGGTATTCTTATAGATGGTATGGGCCTCAGGCTTCGGTTCCACGGTGACGATGAACACGTCGGCCTTGTGGTTCACAAAACCGCTCACCAGACTCTGGTACTTATAGGCCTTCGTGCGCTCAATGCTCACGCCCTGTCCCTTACGCACCACAAAGTACGATTTCATGTGAGGAGTCTCGGCAAAGATCAGTTCTTCCGTCGAGATGCCGTACTTATGGGCAATCTTCATCAGGTTGGAAATGGTGATATCCACCTCACCAGCCTCAATCTTCTCATACTTCTCCAAGGAAATGCCAACGGTATCGGCCACCTCCTGTGCCGTCAGGTCCAGCACATCGCGCAAACCTTTCAGGCGCTCTCCTATTTGCTTTAGTTGTTCGTCCATAATGCTTTATGTTATTTTTTGGTTGCAAAATTACGGAAAAACTACGAAATGGCAAAGAAAAACCTTTATTTTCTTACGATTTGCATGAATTATAAAAATAAAAACGTATCTTTGCCGAAAAATAGGAAAAATATGAATAAAAACAATCATTGGAGTCGAATGGCAATGATCGGCCTGACCGCACTTATGACAGCATGTAACACTGCAACTGACATGGAACAGCAAGTTGTCGAACTCTATGGCAAGATGTCACAGGAAGAGCGCATCGCCCAGTTGAAAAGCATGTATATGGATGACCTCTTCGATGAGCAGGGCCAACTCGACACGGCCAAGTGCCGTGAGTTGATCCCATACGGCATCGGGCACTTCTCGCAGTTCGCCATGCAACAGCCCCGGGATCCCAACGTGCTGCGGGACCGCACGGCAGCCATCCAGGACTGGCTGATACACCACACCCCCAACGGCATTCCAGCACTCTTGCACGAGGAGGTGCTCTCAGGTATCAACACCAAAGGTTCTGCCATCTATCCGCAGCAAATCGGACAGGCTTGTTCCTTCAATCCCGAACTGGCGGAACTGAAGACTCTCCAGACGAGTACTGCCTTGAGGAAAATGGGCGGTGTGCTGGCCCTCTCACCGATGGTCGATGTATGTCGCATACCCTCGTTCAACCGTCTGGAGGAGTCTTACGGTGAGGACGGCTACCTGTCGGCTGTGATGGGTGTGGCCTTCGTCAACGGCTTGCAGCAGGGCGACCTGAAGAAAGGTGTGGGAGCCTGTTCGAAGCATTATCTCGGCTATGGCGGCGGCGGGGATGCTGACGAGAAAGAACTGATGGAAGAGATCCTGTTCCCTCATGAGGCGATGATCCGTCTGGCGGGCGGCAGATGCGTCATGCCTGGCTATCACGCCGTGCATGGCACGAAGTGCGTGGCCAACAGTGAGATTCTGCAGGACATCCTGCGCGACTATCTCGGCTTCGACGGCATGGTAGTGAGCGACTATACGGCTATCGATCAGTTGCCTGATCTGGACGATGTGGTGCAGAAGGCTGCCGCTGCCATCAACGGCGGCAATGATGTGGATTTCCCCTTTGGTGCCAACTACCAGCATCTGCAGAAGGCCATCGACCAGGGACTGGTAAAGCCTGAGACATTGGAGCGGGCCGTGAAGAACGTGCTCCGTCATAAGTTCCGTGCCGGTCTCTTTGACAAGGATGCCTATCTCTACAGCACGGAAGACATCCAACTCGACACTCCCGAGGAGCGCCAGACAGCCTACGATATCGCCACACAGTCGGTGGTGCTGCTGGAGAACAACGGTATCCTGCCGCTGAAAGAGGCCAAGAACATCCTGTTGACAGGTCCTAATGCCGACTCCTTCTGGGCTATGTGCGGCGACTACACCTATCCCGCCATGTCGTATTTCTGGAAAAAGATGGAGAACACCCCCAAGGAACCGCATATCGTGAATCTGCTGGAGGGCATGAAAGACAGCAAGCCCGAGGGTGTCAATCTGATGTACTCGCGCGGCTGTGACTGGACGGAAGAGATCGAGACCAAATTCAGCGAATTAGGTGACGAGCGTGCCTGGGAATACGAGATCCTGCACCGCAAGGTTGATTCTGGCGAGAAGGCCGACAAGGCGGAAGCCCTCAGGATGGCCCAACAGTGCGACGTGATCGTGGCGGCGATGGGCGAGAACGTGATGCTCTGCGGCGAAAACCGCGACCGCACCAGTCTCCGTCTGCCTGGCAAGCAGGAACAGTATGTCGAGGAACTCATCAAGACAGGCAAGCCCGTGGTGCTCGTGATATTTGGTGGCCGTGCCCAGGTGGTGTCCGGCCTGGCAGAGAAGTGTGCTGCCGTCATCCAGGCCTGGTACCCTGGTGAGGAAGGCGGAAAGGCTGTCGCTGATATCCTCTACGGCAAGGTGTCGCCGTCAGCCAAACTGGCCGTCAGTTATCCTAACACGGAGATCAACGAGCCCATCTGCTATAACTACTCCGCAGAGCAGGATCCGCGCATCCAGTGGCCCTTCGGCTACGGTCTGACCTATACCACCTTCGAGTACAGCCATCTGCAAGCAGACAAGGAAACCTCAACGACAGACCAGAACATCAGCCTCTCGTTTGAAGTCAAGAACACGGGTAAGATGGCGGCTACCGAAGTGGCACAGATCTACCTCTCGCCCACTAACGACAACCAGCATATCCGTCCCATCCAACTGCAGGGCTTCGCCCGTGTTGAACTGCAGCCCGGCGAGAGCAAGACCGTTCGTGCCAAACTCTATACCGAGCAGTTCGGATATTATAGCAATAACGGACAACGCCAATGGAACATCCAACCCGGACAGTTCGTCATCAAGATAGGCAGTTCGTCCGCAGACACCAAATTACAGGAGACTGTCACCCTGAAGGGCGAGACAGTCTCCAAACCATTGCGCGAGTTCTATTTCTCTGAGCGTTCAATAGCCAGAGAATAAGGTCACTTCAGATAGGTATATCTGTAGTCTGTCGGTGAGACGAGCGTCTCCTTGATGACACGCGGGATAATCCAGCGGATCAGGTTGAACTCACCGCCAGCCTTGTCGTTCGTACCACTGGCACGGGCACCGCCAAAGGGCTGCAAGCCTACCACGGCACCTGTCGGCTTGTCGTTGATGTAGAAGTTACCGGCAGCATAACTGAGTTGTTCGGTAATCTTCTCCACGGCCATGCGGTCCTGGCCGAACACGGCACCCGTCAGACCGTAGGGCGAGGTCTCGTCGCAGAGTTTCACGGTCTCCTCTACCTTGTCATCATCATACGGATAGACGGTGATGATCGGACCGAAGATCTCCTCTTCCATCGACTTGAAGTTCGGATTGGTGGTCTCGATGACCGTCGGCTCCACGAACCAGCCCTTCGACTTGTCGCACTTACCGCCCACCACAATCTTGGCATCGGCAGCAGCCTCAGCGTAGTCGATATATGACTTGCACTTATCGAACGAAGCCTCGTCGATAACGGCATTGACGAAGTTCGACGGATCCTTCACGTCGCCCATCTTGATCTCTGCACATTGCGCCTTGATACCCTCCAGCACGTCGGGCCAGAGGCTCTTCGGGATATACATACGGCTGGCAGCCGAGCACTTCTGACCCTGGAACTCGAAGGCTCCGCAGAAAGCGGCCGTTGCCACAGCCTTCTTGTCGGCAGAGGGATGCACGAAGATAAAGTCCTTACCACCCGTCTCACCCACAAGACGCGGATAGGAGATATACTTGTCGAGGTTTGAGCAGGCCTGTTGCCAGAGGCTCTTGAACGTGGCAGTAGAGCCCGTGAAGTGGATACCGGCAAAATATTTCGACTGGGTGGCCACCTCACCGATGAGAGCACCACTGCCGGGCAGGAAGTTCACCACACCGTCGGGCAGTCCGGCCTCCTTATAGAGTTGCATCAGATAGTAGTTCGACAGCAGGGCGGTGGTAGAGGGCTTCCACAGGGCGACATTACCCATGAGGACGGGCGTCATACAGAGATTCGAGGCGATGGAGGTGAAGTTGAACGGTGTCACGGCGAGCACAAAACCCTCCAACGGACGATACTCCGTGTGGTTCAACTGACCGTTACCGTCCTTCGGCTGCATCGCGTAGATCTTCGAAGCATAGTGCACGTTGTAGCGGAAGAAGTCGATGGTCTCACAGGCGGAGTCGATCTCGGCCTGGTAGATGTTCTTGCTCTGCCCCAGCATACAGGCGGCATTCATGATGGGACGGTACTTTGTAGCGAGCAGTTCGGCCATCTTCATCACGATGGCGGCGCGCGTCGTCCACGGCGTGCGACTCCACTCCTTCCAGGCTTCCATGGCAGCCTCTACGGCCATCTCCACCTCCTTCTTACTGACCTTGTGGTAGGTGGCGAGCACGTGCTGGTGGTCGTGCGGACAGGTCACCTGTCCCGTGTTACCCGTACGGATCTCCTTACCACCGATGATGATGGGGATATCCACGACGATGTTACTCTGGCGCTCCAGTTCTTTCTCGAGCGCAATACGTTCTGGCGAGCCTGCCAGGTAGGCCTTCACCGGCTCATTGGCCGGTGTGGGGAATGAAATAATAGCGTTATTCATAATCATTGTATTTAGTAGTTGTAAAATTTCCTTAAGGTATTATTTCAGTCCAGCCTTCAGACCACGGATGACAGCGGAGGTGAATCCCGCACGTTCCATCTCATTGAGACCCTTAATGGTGACGCCTTCAGGCGTAGTCACCAAGTCAATGGCAGCCTCAGGGTGCAAGCCGGTATCCTCCAACAGTTCCACGGCACCTTTGAAGGTCTGCATCACGATCGTCTTCGCATCATTGGCCTTGAAGCCCAACTCCACACCACCCTCCGAGGCGGCACGGATATAGCGCATGGCGTAGGCGATACCGCAGGAGGCAAGGGTGGTGCCCGCTGCCAGGTGCTTCTCGTCGGTAATCAGCGTTGTGCCTAACTCATCATAAATATCGGTGATGGTCTTGGTCTGCTCTTCCGAAGCATTGATGGGAACAATGAAGGTCATCGACTGCATCTGGGCGATGGCGATGTTGGGGATGACGAGGAACAGTGGGGGACAGTTCAGGCTCAGCCACTTCTTGATATTGTCCGATGCCACGCCCGCAGCCACGACGATGAGCAACTGCTTCTGCGGATTGAGCACGCTCTTGATGCCTCGCAGAACAGTCTCCACGAGCCAGGGCTTCACCACGACGCACACGATGTCGGCATCCTTGGCGGCCTTGTAATTCTCTGTGGTCGTCTTGACACCCATCTTGGCAAACTTCTTGAGGATGTCCTGATTGGGATCGCTGACGGTGATGTCCTCGTTCTTGAAATACTGGCCTTTGACAAGACCCTGCACGGTGGTGCCGCCCATGGCGCCCGCACCGATAACTGCTATCTTCATAATGTCTTCTTTAGTTTTTCGATAAATAGGTCCGCCTCTGCTTTCGTCAGGCACAATGGCGGCAACAGACGCAGGATGTTGGTTCCGGCACAACCGGTGAAACAGTGTTCCTGATAGATCAGCGGCTGGCGCACGTCCTTATGCGGGATATCAAGGTCAATGCCGATCATCAGGCCCCGGCCGCGCACATCGACGATATGCTGCTGCGACTTTTGCAGTTCCTTCAGTTGGGCGATGAGGTATTCGCCTACCTCATGGGCATTCTCCACAAGATGCTCCTCCTCGAACACATCAAGCACGGCCAGTGCTGCCGCACAGGCGAGATGGTTGCCGCCGAAGGTCGTACCTAACTGTCCATAGACGGGCTGGAACTCGGGCGCGATGAGCACGGCACTCATCGGGAAACCGTTGGCAATACCCTTGGCCACAGTGATGATATCGGGCTGGATGCCTAGCCACTGGTGGGCGAAGAACTTACCACTCCGCCCGTAGCCGCACTGTATCTCGTCGCAGATCAGGATGGTGCCATATTTCTTACAGGCGGCAGCCAGTCCCTGGGCGAACTCCGGTGTGGCGAGTTTGATGCCACCCACACCCTGGATGCACTCCAGGATGACGGCACAGACATCACCTTTCTGCAGTTCGGCTTCCCACGCCGCCAGATCGTTCATCGGCAGATAGGTCACATGACCGTTATCGTTGATGGGCGCGATGATCTTCGGATTGTTCGTCACCTCCACAGCCAGACTCGTCCTGCCGTGGAAGGCCTTCTCGCACGACAGCACGCGCTTCCGTCCATTGGTGAACGAGGCGAGTTTCAAGGCGTTCTCATTGGCCTCGGCACCTGAGTTAATCAGGAACAACTGGTAGTCGTCGTAACCAGATATCCTGCCTAATCGCCCGGCCAGTTCCACCTGCAGTTTGTTGATCACCGAGTTGGAGTAGAAGCCGATCTTCTGCAACTGCTCCGTCACCTTTTCTATATAATGCGGGTGCGAATGCCCGATGCTGATCACGGCATGACCGCCATAGAGGTCGAGATACTCCTGCCCCTTGTCGTCCCACACCTTACAGCCCTTGCCCCTGACGATGTTCACGTCGAAGAGCGGATATACGTCGAATAGTTTCATGCTTTTTCTATCTAATTCGGTTGCAAAGGTAACGCAAATCAGGCAAAACGCCAAAGGAATTTGCATTTTTCTTTGAGTCACCACCTGATGGCAACATCCATCTGACGACCAGTAAAGGCTATGGCCACCTTGTCGTTTCTGATGATCTTGTCTGAAAGCCACCACGTCAACTCCGTGGTGACAATGCCGATGCCAGCCCCCGCCACGGTGTCATACCAGTGATGGCGGTCCTTGACAATACGGTCAACAGCCACGAACGCCGCCATTCCGTATCCTGCCACGGAGATCCAGGGCGACACCCTCCCAAACTCCTTATGCAAGGCGGTGGCTCCTGCGAACGCGAACATCGTATGTCCTGAGGGGAATGACTTCTGGTCGGAATGGTCTGGCCGCCACTCCTTCACCGTATGCTTCAGCGTATAGCCTATGCCGGCAGACACCAGCCACGAGGCTGTAGTCGTCAGGGCTAGTTTCCCCCAGTCGTCCCTGCTCTCCACGCCACAGGCTTTCAGTGCAAAGACAGAGGCATACGGCACATACTGCAGCACGTCGTCAACGCCATCCGAATGCTTCTGCTGGGCATGGCCGCCCAAACAGACCAACAGGCTCAATCCTATAAATAACTCTCTTAGCATATTGATGATGCAAAGATACTAATTAATTCTCAACAACTGGCACAATTATCAGAAAAAGTTGTATCTTTGCAGACGAAATGAACGAGACGAAGACGTTTTCTATCCTATGGCACCTTAGCATCATGGTGATGCTGGCCTCCCTGACCGTGTCCTGCGGACTGCGCGGGTCGTCAGGGAGTGAGCCCCTCAGCGAAGAAGAACTGAGGCTCCAAAGAGCCTGTCACCTTGACAGCACCTTACTCTCCACGACTGTTTTCCCCGATTCCATCGAACAATTATCGACAGAGGCGTGGATCCTCGTCGAAGACTCCTCGGGTCTAATCATCGGTGCCAAGAATGCAGACAAACGGATGTATATGGCCAGTCTGACGAAGATGATGACCTGTCTGCTGACCTTGGAAAACGGTAAAATGAACGATTCCATCGAGATAACGGAGGATGTCTTTCTGGCCAAAGACTCGAGGGTTAAACTCGGCGACGGCTATCTGCTGGGGAATCTGCTCCGCGAGATGATGATGCAGAGCGACAACGATGCCGCCACTGCCCTGGCCAAGCATATCGGTGGCAACGTGGAGAGTTTCTGTGCCTTGATGAACAGCAAGGCTACCTATCTGGGCATGGACAGCACCCGTTTTGCCAATCCCAACGGACTGCCTAACGACAGTAACTACAGTTCGGCGCGCGACCTGCTCGTCCTTTCCAGATACTGTATGCGCGACTCGGCATTTGCGGAGATCGTAGGCACGCCGTTTCTGGATATCCCACTGACAGACGGCCGCCACCTGCCTTGTCAGAACACGAACCTGCTGCTGACGGATTACGAGGGATGCATCGGCGTGAAGACGGGCTATACCCGTCAGGCTGGCTTCTGCCTGGCATCGGCGGCCGAGCGCCATGGCACCAGGCTCTTCCTGATACTCCTCAACAGCAGCAGCCAATTATCGAGATTCTCCGAGTCGGCCACTCTCCTGGACTATGGCTATAGCGTCACTGATAAAATCAAGCACGATGACAAATAAAAGACCATTGGCACGAACGATCACGGAGCAGCCGTCGCCCTACGACCATCTGGAAGAGATGTCCGTCACAGAACTGTTGCAGCATATCAATGAGGAAGATGCCCATGTGGCGGAAGCCGTCAGAAGGGCCATCCCACAGATAGAGGCTCTGGTGAGGGCGATAGAGCCTCGCATGAGACAGGGCGGAAGACTCTTTTATATCGGAGCAGGCACCAGCGGACGGTTAGGAGTGCTTGACGCCAGCGAACTGCCTCCCACGTTTGGTGTGCCAGAGACTTGGGTGATCGGTATCATCGCTGGCGGCGACAGAGCCCTGCGCCATGCCGTGGAAGGTGCTGAGGACGTCTCGGAACAGGGCTGGAAAGACCTGCTGGCGCACCACCCCACCCCTGATGACGCGGTACTGGGTATTGCGGCCTCAGGTACCACACCCTACGTGGTGGAGGCTATCCGTCAGGCGCGCCAGAACGGACTGCTGACAGGCTGCATCACCAGCAACCCCGATACCCCTCTGGCTCAGGAAGCAGAGTTCCCCGTCGAGACCATTGTCGGACCAGAGTTCGTGACGGGTTCCAGCCGCATGAAGAGCGGCACCGCCCAGAAGATGGTGCTGAACATGGTCTCCACCTCACTGATGATACGCTTGGGACGCGTGCAGGGCAACCGCATGGTGAACATGCAACTGACGAATGACAAACTGATAGACAGAGGCACACGCATGGTGCAGGACTCATTGGGACTGAGTTACGACGAAGCCCGCGAGCGACTGCTGGAGACTGGCAGCGTCATTGATTGTCTATAATTGTCATTTATTCGTAGTCGTCAATGACCGCGTTCATGAAGTCCATCATTGGCTTGGCGGCACGGAACATACGCTCCATCTCGTCGAGCCAGCCGTCACCCTCGAAGAAAGTATCTGACACGGCATGCCAACAACAATAATCCTTTAGGCGCAGGTAGTTCACGTGGGGCCAATCTTTGGGAAAACCGGAGGGACAGGTCTTCAGTTTCGCCAGTCCGAAGCCCTGCGGCTGGTCCCAACTATCCACGTTAGTCGGCTCTGTGGTACTCCACGGTTCTTCGCTGCCAAAGTATTTCAGGAACTCCTTGTTCTCCACGCACTTCAGCCATTCCTCCGTGTTCGCCATCATTTCGTTGCGGCAGGAGGTCAGGATATTCGTTGGCAGCGAGTAGTTGCCCACAGCCAATAGACAATGGTCAGGCTCCAGATGCATATAATATCCGCCCCGCAGTGCTTTCTTGCTCTTGGCGTTGATATAGGCACCAAGGTGGTTCTTGTAGGGCGACTTGTCTGGAGAGAACCGTGTGTCACGATAGAAACGGTAGGTACAGTCCTTCACCTTTACATGGGCGATCTCAGGGTCAAACGTCACAACCCGCTCTATCGCCTGTTGCACACCCCGTTCGAACTCAGCCCTGACGGCCTCGTACTCCTTCTTATGCTCCAGAAACCACTCGCGGTTGTTGTTGGCCATCACCTGCCGCAGAAACTTCAATATCCTTTTCTGATCCATCTTTATATGATTTTGTTTATGCCGCAAAGATACAACATAATGGCGAATCTCACAAATTATAAGGATGAAATTATTTTTCATTTACCTTTCAGCCGAGGACTTATCAACTGATTGTCAAGCACTTCGGCTGAAAGGAAGACAAAGGACGTTTGGCTTTCCCAAGGTAAGGGTCTGCTAGCAAATGGCGTCAAAGCGGATACGCTTACGTTTGCATATTGGCGTATCTAAAAGTTTGTACCGAGCACTTTTTCCCGTTTGTCCCAGGGCTTGGGACGAGTAATAGGTGGCTCCGTAGGAAAAATTGGTGGCTCTTTACGACAAAAAAGCAGTGCTTTAGGAGTAAAAAGCACTGCTTTTTCGACAAATTCTCGAGAGAATTCAACCAAAAGTAACCACATCTGAAAGCCTACTCACCACCTCTTTTTATCCTTTCAGCCTAACAGACAGATTATCAACACTTTACGCCTCGGCTGAAAGGTAAAATTTTTCTGAAAGGATAAAATACAAACCAAATTTTGTGAGCATAGCATAAAGAGACTGGCGCCTTTACCAAATACCCAAGCGCCTGTCCCAATGACTACACCAAATTCCCTCAGAATGTGATGTCGCAGCAAAGTCAAATGAAAACAGACACCCATACTCAGGTGCCTGTTCCTTGGATTCTTTCTTATTCCGAGCGAACTGGACGAACAGGAATGCCATCTTCTCTTATCCAGTGAGAACTATTAAAATGAGTTTCGTCATAAGACCCATTGTAGTTGATGATAACCACACTTGCACAGGCGGGGTCGCTAACATAGAGATTTGATGACCAGAGATATACTCTGGGATAGGTATTTTGACCAGAACAATATTGAAGTGTATTATTTTCGCGGAACCCACCACAGGGGAAGAAAATTGATTTGCCATTCCTCCAACTTGTCACCCTATAGCCATCTATACCATCTTGTGTTGTAGATTTAATATTTGTGTACTGTATTAATTCGTTGAATTCTGCATCAGTTGGCATTCGCCATTTACTTCCCCAATTGGCATTAGCCGCGTCGTCCTCCAAGTCTAACACTCTCTTGTTGTCCACAATGCCTCTACTGCTATCGGTACAGTACTTCGTTATAGTTCCATAACCACCATTGCACCACTTATAACTGCCAATATCAAATAGATGTCCATCGCTTATGTCTGAGGTATAGCCTGTTGTCTCGCCCCAAGCAAAGTACAGACCTGGATCCCCTGGAACAGTGGCTCCCACATTGCATGTTGCCCACAGAACGCCAGATGGAAGACCAAGGTCTACATACTCATGCGAATCAGTCTCCTGCGAATCAGTGCTTTTCTCTGTGGTAAAGGTGAGCGTCTGACCGTAATATTCCAGATTCTGTACCTTCACGTACGTGCGGTAATAGTATTTTGTATTACTATAGAGGTCTTTCACGGTCTTGGTAAAAACTCCGTTCTCCAATGCGGTTGCTGGCGCCGTAATAACAATAGATCCGATTGTTGATGTTATCTTGAAGTTGGCTTCTGTGGAGAGTTGCACACCATATTCTATACTAGAATAGTTGATAGTTATGCTTCCCAAGTTAACAGTACCTGTTATTTGTGCAGAGTTGTCTGTAATATTTGTGACTGTACCTGTTATGGCCACATCTGCACCCTTATTGCCATTGTTGTTTCCTCCGCCATTATAAGGGGTGTCATTGTCATCACCGCCACCACAGGAACACACTGCCAAAGCAAAGAATGTCATATAAAAAAGTTTCTTCATACTGATAAAAAAAGGCGGAACTATTCGATGCTTATCGGAAGTTTGGCTACCGCCAAGTGGCCATATAATGAAACAAGCATGAATAGCTCACGCCTATTGAGCGTGAGCCTTCTGTCTGCTTGTTCTTTCATTATGAATGTTTGGCGGTATTCAACTTCCAAGAACAAGAGCTAAAAGCTCAATATCTATGTATAAGTACGAACAGAAACGCTGATCTGTAAGTTTGTAATATTTATAATGTGTATCCTGCCATCGTCAGAACGATGGAGATGAGATGAAAGGTAGCGAGGCTTCAATGTGTGCCCCGCTACCTTTTATAATATTAGTCAGCCAACTTGGCCTTGATGAACTCACGGTTCAGGCGGGCGATGTTGGCGATGGTCTCGTTCTTCGGGCAGACGGCCTCGCAAGCACGGGTGTTAGTGCAGTTGCCGAAACCAGCCTCTTCCATAGCCATCACCATGGCCTTGGCACGACGGGCAGCCTCTACGCGGCCCTGGGGAAGCAGAGCGAGTTGAGACACCTTCGAACTGACGAACAGCATAGCCGAGCCGTTCTTACAAGCGGCGACGCAGGCGCCACAGCCGATGCAAGAGGCGCAGTCCATAGCCTCGTCGGCATCCTCCTTGGGAATCAGGATAGCGTTGGCATCCTGAGCCTGACCTGTGCGGATAGTGGTGTAGCCGCCAGCCTGGATGATCTTATCGAAGGCATTGCGGTCAACCATACAGTCCTTGATCACGGGGAAGGCTGCTGAGCGCCAAGGCTCGACGGTGATCACATCACCATCGTTGAAGCGACGCATGTACAACTGACAGGTGGTAGCGCCACGCTCTGTGAGACCGTGAGGCGTACCATTGATGTAGAGTGAGCACATACCGCAGATACCCTCGCGGCAGTCGTGATCGAACACGAAGGGCTCCTTGCCTTCGTTGATGAGTTCCTCGTTCAGGATGTCAAGCATCTCGAGGAACGAGGTATCATCGGGAATATCGTGCATCTCGTGGGTGTCGAAATGTCCCTGGTCCTTGGGGCCGTTCTGGCGCC
>JAFRMM010000019.1 GCA_017430675.1 Prevotella sp. | reverse complement strand
CCACGGTGTTAATGAACTCATGGTCATGCGAGGCGAACAGGATATTGCCCTTAAACTGTATCAGGTTGTTGTTGAAAGCCTGTATCGACTCTAAGTCGAGGTGGTTCGTCGGCGTGTCAAGGATCAGGCAGTTGGCGTTCTTCAGTTGCATACGGGCAATCATGCAGCGCATCTTCTCACCACCCGAGAGTACGTTGACGTGCTTCAGCACGTCCTCCTCGCGGAAAAGCATGCGCCCCAGGAACGACTTCATCACCACCTCATTGCCCGGTCCCCACTGCGAGAGCCATTCCACGAGGTTCATCTCGCTCTGGAAGAATGCCGTGTTGTCGAGAGGGAGATAGGCGGTTGTGATTGTCACGCCCCACTTATAAGTACCTGCCTGGGCCTCGCGGTTGCCGTTGATAATCTCGAAGAGGGCCGTCATGGCCTTGGGGTTATGGGAGAGGAACACAGTCTTCTGCCCCTTCTCGATGGTGAAGTTCACATGGTCGAAGAGCACCGTGCCGTCGGCATCCGTGGCCTTCAGGCCCTCCACCTCGAGGATCTGTGTACCGGGCTCGCGCTCCATTGAGAAGATAATGCCCGGATACTTGCGCGTCGAGGGGGTGATCTCCTCCACGTTCAGTTTCTCCAGCATCTTCTTACGCGAAGTGGTCTGCTTCGACTTCGCCACATTGGCTGAGAAGCGGCGAATGAATTCCTCCAACTGCTTGCGCTTCTCCTCAGCCTTCAACTTCTGGTTCTGCGCCTGACGGAGTGCCAACTGCGACGACTCATACCAGAACGAATAGTTGCCAGAGAAGAGCGTCACCTTGCCGAAGTCGATATCGACGGTCTGTGTCGAGACGGCATCGAGGAAGTGACGGTCGTGGGAAACAACGAGCACGCACTGTTCCAGGTTCGACAGGTATTCCTCCAGCCACTGCACAGTGTCGAGGTCGAGGTCGTTGGTAGGCTCATCGAGCAGGAGGTTGTCGGGGTGGCCGAACAGTGCCTTGGCCAACATCACGCGCACCTTCTCGTTGTTCGAGATTTCTGCCATCTGCTTGTAGTGCTGTCCTTCTACGACGCCCAGGTTCTGCAACAACTGGGCGGCCTCACTCTCGGCCTCATAGCCGTTCATCTCAGCGAAGGCCATCTCCAGTTCGGCGGCGCGGTTGCCGTCCTCCTCGGTCATCTCGGGCTTGCTGTAGAGGGCCTCGCGCTCCTTCATGTTGTCCCACATGGGCTTGTGACCCATCAGTACGGTGTCCATCACGGAGAACCCGTCATATTTGAAGTGGTCCTGTTCCAGCACGCTCAGGCGCTCACCGGGCTGCATGTCAATCAAGCCCTTGTTGGGCTCCAGGTCGCCGCTGATGGCGCGGAGCAGGGTGGATTTGCCCGCACCGTTGGCACCGATGATGCCGTAGATGTTCCCACACGTAAACTTCAGGTTGACGTCCTTGTAGAGCGTCTTCTTGCCAAACTGTATAGCCAGGTTTGTGACTGTTATCATTGCTTTTTATTCCTTATTAATATAATTGAGGGTGCAAAGTTACTGTTTTTTTTCGACATTACCATCCTTTTGCGGAAAATTCTTTGAAAAAGAGTAAAGATTATCATTTTTTAGAATCGGCATTATGATAAACAAAAGACGGCGGGAATCAAATGATGTACTCCCTATTTATTATCGGATGTCCCGATCTTCCAAAACTCGGAATTTCGTGCGCTGGTGGTCGAGCATCTCTAAATTCAGGAGAAATGAAGCGGTTTCTTCGCAGTTGGCATGACAACTGACGAGTGTCAAGCCAATCGGACTGATAATCGAACTCTGTCCACGATAATGTGAATAGTCGTCGTCGCCGACACGATTGCAGCCGATCAGGAAAGCCTGGTTCTCCATAGCCCTGGCACGCGTAAGAATCTGCCAGGCATTCTGACGGCTCTCGGGCCAGTTGGCCACAGCGATGATGGCATGATACTGCAGAGTGTCAGCATAGCGACTCCAGATAGGAAAACGCAGGTCGTAGCACGTGAGTAGCAGGAATCGGAAGTCCATGAACTCAACTATCGTATGTTCCTCGCCCGCCACGTAATAGTTGTCCTCGCCACCATAGCGGAACAGATGATGTTTATCATAATGTGATACTATCCCCGTCTTCCCGTTCACGAAATAATGGCGGTTTCTGTAAGTCTCATCGACACGGACGGCCAGACTGCCACTAATGGCGCACTGATGCTCACGGGCAGTGTTTTTCATCCATTCCAACGAGATGCTCGTGGCCTCATCCTCGGCGATCCCAGAGGGTTCGGTAGCGAAGCCCGTGCTCCACATCTCAGGTAACACATAGAGGTCGCTGTCAGGCTCCTGGGCCATCAGCCGTTCTGCGCGCTTGATATTCTCGGCAGGACTCCCCCACTCGATGTCTAACTGTATTAATGTAACTTTCATCTGATATAGAATGTTTGTGTGAGTTGTTGATACCAGGGGCTCCTTACACCAGTTGAAATCTCGATAACACCTTCTGATATATCCAATTGACTGACAGTTTGTTTACGAAATTCGATTAACTGTCGCTTCGGTGGCTTCAGAGGGATTGTCCTGACAAGGCAGACGCGGCTCAGGAAGAACCCTGCGAGACAGGCGGAGGCCTCCAGACGGGAGCGACGGTCGGCAGGAACGACCACCGAGAAGATTCCGTCGCTCTTGAGCAGTCGGAAGGCGGATGAGCAGAGCGCCTCGAACGAGAGGCTGACCGCGTGACGTGCCGTGGTGCGATGCGCATCAGGACAGGTCAGGGAATCCGCGAAATATGGTGGATTGCAGACTATCGCATCGAATCCATCGGCATCCTGAAACGTGGCGGCATCAGTCTGTCGGATGGTGATCCTCTCTGAAAAGGGTGATTCCATCACGTTCTCACGGGCCTGGGTGACGGCATCAGGGTCGATGTCGATACCCACGAGGCGGGCCTTCGGGAAGCGCTGCGCCATCATCAGGGCTATCAGTCCCGTGCCCGTACCGATATCGAGGATGCGGCAGGGACCAGAAGGAGCCACGGCCCACGCGCCGAGCAGCGTGCCGTCGGTGCCCACCTTCATCGCACAACGGTGCTGATGAACGGTGAATTCACGGAACCGGAAGTGGTCATTTGACATTTTCGGAGGCAAAGATACAATATTTTGTTAATTCTTATGCCGTTCATTCTTCATTCTTAATTATTATTAGTAACTTTGCAGCCAATTTTAATCATAGAGAAACAAAATTCATGAGTAATCCGAATAAGAATTCAGCATTTCAGATGATAGCCGACATTGAAGGAGATTTTCAGGATGTCCTCAACATCAATACCCCACCCCATGTTCCCATCCTCCCAGTGCGCAACCTCGTGCTATTCCCTGGAGTGGTCTCTCCCATCCTCATTGGACGCGACTCGAGTAAGATGGTGATCCAGAAATCCGAGAAGAAAGGCGATCTGATCGGCATCGTCTGTCAGCGAGACCCAGAGGTCGATGTACCCATGCAGGACGACCTGTACGAGACGGGGGTCTATGCGAAAGTGATGAAACTACTGACGCTCCCCAACGGGAACATCACGGCCATCGTGCAGTGCTACAATAGGCTGCGCATGATCGAGGTGACACAGAGCCTACCTCATCTGGAGGCACTCGTGGAGCCCCTGCAGGACATCGAACCCGAGAAGCGCGACCGCGAGTTCAGAACGGCGATGGAAGATCTGCGTAACATGGTGAACGAGTATATCAACGTGAGTGAGGAGATCCCCGACGAGGCCACCTTCGCCATCAAGAACATCTCGAACAACATCATGGCACTGAACTTTGTGTGCTCGAACCTGCCGTTCTCCACGAAGGAAAAAATCCGTCTGCTGGAGATGGAATCGGTGAAGGAACGCCTGTTCAACGTGATGAAACTCATCAATCGTGAGATTAACCTGCAGAACCTGAAGGCCGATATCCGTAACAAAACGCGCGAGGACATCGACGAGCAACAGCGTAACTACTTCCTACAGCAGCAGATCAAGAACATGCAGGCGGAGATGGGCAATGGGGAGTCATCACCAGAGAAATACGAGTTACTGAAGAAGGCAGAAAACAAGAAATGGTCAGCCGAGGTGGAGAAGACATTCCAGAAGGAGGCCGACAAACTGGACAACCTGAACCCGCAGAGTCCGGAGTTCAATGTGCAACTCACCTATCTGCAGACGTTAGTCAGCCTGCCTTGGGGAGAATATACGGAAGACGATCTGGACCTGAAACGTGCCCAGAAGATTCTCGACCATGACCACTACGGCATGGAAAAGGTGAAAGAACGCATCCTCGAATATATGGCCGTGCTGGCCCTGAGGGGCGACCTGAAGAGTCCGATTATCTGTCTGTACGGCCCTCCGGGTGTCGGTAAGACCTCGCTGGGCAAGTCGATTGCATCTGCCATGAAACGTAAGTACGTGCGTATGTCATTAGGCGGTCTGCACGACGAGGCGGAGATCCGCGGACACCGTCGTACCTATATCGGGGCGATGCCGGGCCGTATCGTGAAGTCGATCCAGAAGGCGGGCTCCAGCAACCCCGTGTTCATCCTCGACGAGATTGACAAGGTGACGCAGATGACGCATAACGGCGATCCCGCATCGGCACTCCTCGAAGTGCTCGACCCAGAGCAGAACAATGCCTTCCACGACAATTACCTCGACGTGGATTACGACCTATCGAAAGTGCTGTTCATCGCCACAGCCAACAATCTCTCGACGATTCCCCGTCCATTGCTCGACCGTATGGAGATTATTGAGGTAAGTGGTTACATTACAGAAGAAAAGATAGAAATAGCGAAGCATCACTTGATACCTCGCGAACTGGAGAATACAGGTCTTAACACCCGTGAACTGAAGCCGACCTTCAACAAGGCCGCCATCGAGATGATCATCGAGCGCTACACCCGTGAGAGCGGTGTGAGACAGTTGGAGAAGCAGATCGACAAAGCCCTCCGAAAGATTGCCTACAAGCGACAACTGGAAGAGGATGCCGACTACAAGAAGATTACCCCTGCAGAGATCGAGGACCTACTCGGAAAACCGCCGTTCTACCGCGACATCTATCAAGGTAACGACTATGCAGGTGTGGTTACGGGTCTGGCATGGACGAGCGTGGGCGGCGAGATTCTCTTTATCGAGACCTCCCTCTCGAAGGGCAAGGGCTCCAAACTGACGCTGACTGGTAACCTCGGCGATGTGATGAAGGAGTCAGCCATCCTAGCCCTCGAATACGTGAAGGCACATGCCGAGACGCTGAACATCGACTACCGCATCTTCGACAACTGGAACATCCATATCCACGTGCCTGAAGGCGCCACGCCCAAGGACGGTCCCTCGGCAGGTATCACCATCGCCACTTCGATTGCCTCTGCCCTCACCCAGCGCAAGGTGCGCAAGAACACGGCCATGACGGGTGAGATCACCCTGCGCGGAAAAGTGCTGCCCGTGGGTGGCATCAAGGAGAAAATCCTCGCCGCCAAACGTGCCGGCATCACGGACATCGTGATGTGCCGCGAGAACGAGAAGGATATCCTGGAGATACCCGATATGTATCTGAAGGGCGTCACCTTCCACTATGTAGAGAACGTACAGGACGTGTGGGACTTCGCCCTCACCGACGAAATCGTGAAGCATCCCCTCGACTTCTCGATCCAAGAGGAAAAAGAAGAGAAGAAGGATTAAACTAAAGAGGTTATGCAATTCAAGATAGAGACGAGCGATTCAGCGAGTGATGCCCGTGCTGGTGTAATCACCACCGATCACGGACAGATCCAGACGCCCATCTTCATGCCTGTTGGTACGGTGGGCAGTGTGAAGGGCGTGCACTTCTCTGAACTCCGCGAACAGGTGAAGGCCCAGATCATCCTTGGCAACACCTATCATCTCTACCTGCGCCCGGGTCTCGACATTCTCAAGAAGGCTGGCGGACTGCACCAGTTCAACACGTGGGATCGTCCAATCCTGACGGACTCAGGCGGCTTTCAGGTGTTCTCCCTGACCAGTATCCGCAAACTCCGTGAAGAGGGCTGTGAGTTCCGCTCGCATATCGACGGCTCTAAGCATTTCTTCACGCCGGAGAACGTGATGGACACGGAGCGTATCATCGGAGCCGATATCATGATGGCCCTCGACGAGTGTCCCCCGGGACAGAGTGACTACCAGTATGCCAAGCAGTCGCTGGGACTCACCCAGCGCTGGCTCAACCGTTGCGTGAAACGCTTCAACGAGACGGAGCCGCTCTACGGCTATCGGCAGAGCCTGTTCCCCATCGTGCAGGGTTGTACTTATAAAGATCTCCGTCAGGAGGCCGCCAAACAGGTGGCCGATCTCGGAGCCGACGGAAACGCCATCGGCGGTCTGGCCGTTGGAGAACCTACGGAGGTGATGTACGAGATGATCGAGGTGGTCAATGAGATCCTGCCCAAAGACAAGCCCCGTTATCTGATGGGAGTCGGTACACCTCAGAATATCCTCGAAGCCATCGAGCGCGGCGTGGATATGTTCGACTGCGTGATGCCAACGCGCAACGGTCGCAACGCCATGCTCTTCACTTATGAAGGCACGATGAACATGCGCAACAAGAAGTGGGAGGATGATTTTTCGCCCATCGACCCCGACGGCTGTTACGTCGATCAGATCCACACGAAAGCCTACCTGCACCATCTGTTCAAGGCACAGGAACTGTTGGCCATGCAGATAGCGAGTATCCATAACCTGGCTTTCTACCTGCGACTGGTCACCGATGCCCGAGAGCATATCCTGGCAGGTGACTTCGCCAAGTGGAAACGCAGTGTGATAGAACCCTTAGGACGACGAAGATGAAAAGAAAATTCAATCTTTACCGCTATTTATCACGGCTTGACCGATACATTATGGTCAAGTTCATCGGCACGTACATCTATTCCATCGTCCTGATTATCTCCATTGCCATCGTCTTTGACGTGAACGAGAACCTCTCCAAGTTCGCTACCTACGGTGCACCGCTGAAGGCCATTGTCTTTGACTACTACGCCAACTTCGTGCCCTACTTCGCCAATCTGTTCTCACCGCTGTTCGTCTTTATCGCCGTCATCTTCTTCACGTCCAAGTTGGCAGGCAACAGCGAGATCATCGCCATGCTGGCAGCCGGCGTCAGTTTTAAGCAGATCCTGCGGCCATATCTGATCTCCGCCGCACTGATAGCCCTCCTGAACTTCTACCTTGGATCCAGTATCATTCCTCACGGTACGGTGGTGCGACAGGATTTCGAGGCGAAGTACAAGAACAGCAAGCGCACCCTGTCGGCCAGCAATGTCCAGTTGATGGTAGGCCCAGGCACCATAGCATATATCCAGAACTATGACAACAGGACAAAGACGGGCTACGGTTTCTCGCTCGACAAGTTCGAGAACAAGAAACTCGTCAGTCACATGACGGCATCCACCATCCGCTATGACTCCATCAGTGACACTCGCTTCCATTGGAAGGCGCAGAACTACAAGATCCGTAAGTTGAAAGGTCTGCGCGAGGAGATCACCTCTGGTTCTGTCATCGACACCCTGATACAGATGGAACCGATGGATCTGGTGTTCTCCAAGGGACAGCAGGAGACTCTCACCTCCTCGGAACTGCGGCAGTATATCAGCAAACAGACAGAACGAGGCTCTGGCAATGTGGTACAGTATGAAGTGGAATACCACAAGCGCATAGCCACCAGTTTTGCGTCGTTTATCCTGACCATCATCGGTGCCAGCCTCTCCAGTCGCAAGCGGAAGGGCGGCATGGGACTCTACCTGGGAATAGGACTGGCACTCTCCTTCTCCTATATCCTTCTGCAGACGGTCAGTTCCACCTTCGCCATCAATGCTGACACACCGCCGATGCTCGCTGCGTGGATTCCCAACATCCTGTATGCCTTCATCGCCTATTTCTGTTATCGACAAGCACCGAATTAAAGGTGAAAAAATAAAAAATGAAATTTGAAGAGACATATCTGAATGATAACATCCTCGATGCACTGTACGACATGCACTTCGAGGAGATGACCCCTATCCAGGAACGCTGCATCCCAGAGATCCTCGACGGCTATGACGTGCTGGGTGTGGCACAGACGGGCACGGGCAAGACTGCCGCCTATCTGCTGCCCATCCTCTCACTGCTCGACGACAACGACTATCCCAAGGATGCTATCAACTGCATCATCATGTCGCCGACCCGCGAACTCGCCCAGCAGATCGATCAGGCCATGCAGGGCTTCGGCTACTATCTCGATGATGTCAGTAGCGTGGCCGTCTATGGCGGCAATGACGGCGGACGTTACGATCAGGAACTGCGCGGCATGCGTCTCGGTGCTGATGTGCTCATCGCCACGCCAGGCCGTCTGCTCAGTCACCTGAAAGTGGGCAATCTAGACCTCTCCCGCTGTTCCTTCTTCGTGCTCGACGAGGCTGACCGCATGCTCGACATGGGCTTCATCGACGATATCATGAAGATCGTCAATGAACTTCCGAAGGATTGCCAGCGTGTGATGTTCTCTGCCACGATGCCGCCTAAGATCCGCGAACTGGCCGTCACCCTGCTCCATGATCCTGTGGAGATCAAGATTGCCGTCTCCCGCCCCGCAGAGAAGATCCGCCAGAGTGCCTACGTCTGCTACGATCCGCAGAAACTGAAGATCATCAACCATATCTTCAAGGCGGGCGACCTGAAACGGGTGATTATCTTCTCAGGCAAGAAAGACAAGGTGAAGGATATTACCCGCAGTCTGAAGCAGATGCACATCAACTGTGACCAGATGCACTCCGACCTCTCACAGCAGGAGCGCGACGAGGTGATGTACCGTTTCAAGTCGGGCCAGACGGATGTGCTCGTGGCCACCGATATCGTGGCACGTGGCATCGACATCGACGATATCCGTACCGTCATCAACTACGACGTGCCCCACGATGCCGAGGACTATGTCCACCGCATAGGTCGTACCGCCCGTGCCGATCGCGACGGCGAGGCCATCACCTTCATCAGTGAGGCCGATATCTACCGTTTCCAATCGATAGAGCATTTTCTCGGCAAGGAAGTAGAGAAGACACCGTTGCCAGAAGGTATTGGCGAGGGACCGACTTACACGAAGCGCGAGAAGAAGCGCTCCAACACCCGTCGCCACGGCCGTTGGCACAGCAAAGGCAATGGCAAGCACAGCCAGAAGAACAAGCCCCAAGGCAAGAACCATAATAAATCCCAACGCCCATGATAACTTTCCCCAATGCGAAGATCAATCTCGGACTCAATGTCGTAGAGAAGCGTCCCGACGGCTACCACAATCTGGAGACTGTCTTCTATCCTGTCCCCATCACCGATGCCCTGGAGGTATTCCCGATGGATCCGGCATTTCCCTCTGACGATGACTGTGATCTGAAAGTAACCAATCTCCACATCGACGACGACGAGCAAAAGAACCTCGTTGTCAGGGCCTATAACCTATTGAAACAAGACTTCCCCACTCTATCGCGCGTACACGTACATTTATATAAAGGCATCCCCACACAGGCAGGTATGGGTGGAGGCTCCAGCGACTGTGGGTTTATGATCACCCAACTCAACTGCCAGTTCCGGCTCGGACTTTCCGAAGAGCAGATGATTGACTATGCGGCCCGTCTGGGAGCCGACTGTGCTTTCTTCGTGCTGAACAAGCCCTGCTACGCTGAGGGCATCGGTGAGAAACTCCAGCCTGTCTCTCTCGACCTGAAGGGCTGGTATCTGGCTGTAGTGCGCCCTGCCATCCCCGTCTCCACCAAGGAGGCTTTCTCGCTGATTACGCCCTGTCATCCCGCCAAAAACTGTCTCGACGTGGTGATGCAGCCTGTGGAGACCTGGCGCGGGTTGCTGACCAACGATTTCGAGAAGAGCGTGTTTGCCATCCATCCAGAGATCGGAGCCATCAGGGACCGTCTCTACGACCAGGGCGCCGTCTATGCCGCCATGTCAGGCAGCGGCAGCAGTCTCTTCGGCCTATTCCGCCAGCCCGTCAGTCTCGATGATTTCTGCGAAGAAGGTACCTTCAAGACCCTCCTACGCCTCTGAGCATCACTTTTCTATTGTGTATTTTGTACATATAAATGGGCCCGCGATTCGCATCGAGAGCCCATAACAACACAAACACAAAATGCGATTCATAGAACGAACCGCTATCTTTTCTCTACTGAATGCCGTCCTCGCGCAACTTCTTTTGCCACTTCCAGGCACTCTTCAGCACTTCCTCCGTAGGTGTCTCGGCCTTCCAGCCCAACACATTGTTGGCCTTATCGACATTTCCCCACACCTGCTCAATATCACCCTCGCGGCGCGGCGCATAGGCCCAGTTCACCTTCACGCCCGTGGCCTTCTCGAAGCCCTCAACCACCTCTAACGTGGAGAGTCCCTTGCCCGTGCCGATGTTGAACACCTCCACGGCATCCGTCTCAGGCTGGTCAAGCACGCGCTCCATGGCCTTCACATGGGCCTTGGCCAGATCCACCACATAGATATAATCGCGGATACAAGTCTTGTCGGGCGTGTTATAGTCGTTGCCGAAGATCTTCAACTGCTGGCGGATGCCAATGGCTGTCTGTGTCACAAACGGAATCAGGTTCATGGGCACGCCATTAGGCAACTCACCGATGAATGCCGAAGGATGGGCACCAATCGGGTTGAAGTATCTCAGGATGACGCTCTTGATGGGGGCGCCGGAGTGAATATAGTCCTGGATGATCTCCTCGTTGATCTGCTTCGTGTTGCCATAGGGCGACATGGCCTTCTGCACGGGCGCATTCTCCGTCACGGGCAGGTTCTCCTGCGAGGGCTGGCCATACACGGTACAACTCGAGGAGAAGATGATACCCTTCACGTCGTACTTCGGCATCAGTTCCAACAGGTTGATCAGACTCAACAGGTTGTTGCGGTAGTAGAGCAACGGTTTCTCCACGCTCTCGCCCACGGCCTTCGAAGCGGCAAAATGGATGATGCCCTCGATCTTCGGGTACTTCTTGAACACGCCCTCCAGAGCCTCGAAGTCGCAGCAATCCACCTGCTCGAAAGCAGGGCGGACACCCGTGATCTTCTCAATGCCGTCGAGCACATTGATATTAGAGTTCGAGAGGTTGTCGATGATAACCACCTCATAGCCGGCTTCCTGCAGTTCCACGGTCGTGTGGCTGCCGATAAAACCCGTACCACCTGTTACCAATATTGTCTGTTTCATGACTTAGTTTGTTTTAGAATTCCTTTCTGTGTTGCAAAATTACGAATTTTTTTTGTAAACAATCAAACTTTCAGAGTTTTTTTTATAAAGTTTGCAAAGAAACGGTGAGTATATTGTAAGGCACGGGGGTCAAGGAGGTAGTGACTTTCGGAAATTACTCAATGACTATTGAAAAATACTCATTGAGTAATTTTCCTAAAGCATTGAGAAAATTTCATTTAATACCCCTCGTTCTGAGTGCAGGTGAACTCGACGTGAAACCATGACACTTATTCACCCCAATAACGTTAATTTGTGGGCATAAATTGTAAAAAAGTATTAAATAATCACCATTTTTAGGGGTAAATGGAAAAATAAAACTTGTTTTTCTTGCAAGTTTCATAAAAAGACCTTATCTTTGCAATGTGTTTTTCATAGTATTAGATTTAAGGTTAACAAAGTTTGGCTCGCAGCGGCGAGCCTTTTTTTGTATATAGGTTATACAATAACAAAAGCACGAGACCTGCGGATGCAAGTCCCGTGCTTTTGCGTAAGGTGAACAACTCAATTGTTGACGGATCCGCCGACGATGTCCAACAGTTCGTTGGTAATCGCCTGTTGACGGCTCTTATTGTACTGCAGGTTGAGTTGCCGCAGCAGTTCGTCTGCATTATCCGTAGCGGTCTGCATGGCTACCATACGGGCTGCATGCTCTGAAGCGTTACTGTCGAGCAGGGCCGTATAGAACATCAGATGGGCCATCTTCGGCAAGAGTTCTATAAGCACGGTGTTCATGTCGGGCTCGACGATGAAGTTATCGTTGAGTGGCTTCACTTCCTCCTGCTCCCTCTCGGTCTCACGCGCTCCACGCTTCTTAAGATACTCCTGCGACTCCTTCGTGGCGATGATGGTCGTCAGGTCGCGCTCATGATCGGCCTGCAACTCCGACTCGATGTCGATGGGCAGGAAGGTTTTTCTGGTGAGAATCTGAGAGCCGGCACTCTTGAAGTGGTGATAGATGAGTTCGACCTTGTCGATCTTGCCTTCGTAGAACTTCTCTCCGAGTTCCATCACAATGTCAATACACTGATTCACGTTGGGCTTATCCGCCAAGGCAGAGAACTCTCCCTGCACGTTCAGACCCATCTTCTTGGCCTTCTCATAGACCTTACGGCCAATGGGATAGATCTCCACATTCTCACGTCCGATCTCCGAGGCGTATTTATCGACGGCCTGTGTCATCATCTTAATGACATTGGCGTTGAAGCCACCACAGAGTGAGGAGTTCGAGGTGAAGACCACCAGGGCAGCCCTTTTGACAGGACGCGGCTGGTCGTAGATGGTATGAGCCTCGGCTTCTGCCGCGAGGAACGACTTGAGGATGTGCTCCAACAACTCCTCGTAAGGCAGCATATTCTGGATTGCCACCTGTGCGTGATGGAGTTTGCTGGAGGCCACCATCTTCATAGCCGACGTGATCTTTCGCGTGGAGTTGACTGAGGCTATGCGGCCCTTGATGTCTTTCAGGCTGGGCATAGGCTATCAGGCTTTATAGGTTCCCGCGATATCGGCCATCACGGCCTCGATCTTGCCTGTCGTCTCGTCGTCGATCTTGCCGCTGGCGAGCGTCTCGATGACTTCGGGGTTGGCAGAACGGAGTTTGTCGAGGAACTGTGTCTGGCACTCACGAACCTTGTCGATGGGCACCTCACGCATCAGACCGTGCACACCACAATAGAGGATGGCGATCTGCTCACCCACAGGCATCGGACTGTACTGCGGCTGGATCAGCAACTGGTTGTTCTTACGACCACGGTCGAGGGTCATCGCCGTCACGGCATCCATATCACTG
>JAFRMM010000184.1 GCA_017430675.1 Prevotella sp. | reverse complement strand
TGTACGATTCCTTTCATTTCCCGCTATCGAAAGGAACGGACTGGCGGACTCGATGAGGTGCAGATTGCAGCGATCAGCGATCGCTTCGACAAACTGCAGGAGATTCAGAAACGTAAGGAAACAGTGGTAAAGACCATCACGGACTTAGGAAAACTGACACCAGAGTTGCAGAAGCGCATCGACGACTGTTGGGACGCAACCGAACTGGAAGACATCTATCTGCCCTATAAGCCCAAGCGCCGTACTCGCGCCCAGGTGGCTCGCGAACAGGGTCTGGAGTCACTCGCCAAGATTCTCCTGCTCCAACGTGAACGCGATCCGGAACGCGCCGCAGAGCGGTTTGTCAAAGGCGACGTAAAAAATGTGGCAACTGCCCTCAAGGGGGCTCAGGACATCATCGCAGAGACAGTCAGCGAGGATGAGCGCTCCCGCCAACAACTTCGTAATGCTTTCACCCGTCAGGCTTTCATCACCTCGAAAGTGGTGAAAGCGAAGGCTGATAGTGACGAGGCCCAGAAATATAGCGACTATTTCGATTGGGAAGAACCATTGAAACGCTGTTCTTCCCATCGGCTATTGGCGATGCGACGCGGTGAGAGTGAAGGGATCCTCCGCATCAGTATCTCACCCGACGATGACGAAGCGGTAGAACGTCTGAAGCGCCATTATGTCTATGGCAACACCCCCTGCGGCAAACTCGTTGCAGAGGCCATCGAGGATGGATATAAGCGTCTCCTCAAGCCTGCCATCGAGACAGAATTCGCAGCACTTAGTAAGGAACGTGCCGACGAGGAAGCCATCCGTGTCTTTGCCGAGAATCTGCGTCAGTTGCTCCTGGGTGCACCGCTCGGACAGAAACGTGTCATGGGTATCGATCCTGGATTCCGTACAGGTTGTAAGGTGGTCTGCCTCGATGCCCAAGGCAATCTGTTGCATCATGATGCCATCTTCCCCCATCCACCTGTGAACAAACGTACGGAGTCAGCCATCGCCATTCAGAAGATGATCCAGAAATACAAGATCGAAGCCATCTCCATCGGCAATGGTACCGCCAGTCGTGAGACCAACAATTTCATCAAGGATGTGCTGGCGGGTCGTTATAATATTCCTAGTAGCCCTAGGTCGCCTAGGATGCCTAGCCAGCCTAGCCAAGAGCCCCCCCAGGTCTTTACCGTCTCAGAAGATGGGGCCTCCGTCTATTCCGCCTCGAAGATAGCCCGCGATGAGTTCCCTGATGAGGATGTCACCGTTCGTGGTGCTGTCTCGATAGGTCGCCGTCTCATGGATCCCCTCGCCGAACTGGTGAAGATCGATCCCAAGAGCATCGGTGTGGGACAGTATCAGCACGATGTGGATCAGACACAACTCAAACACTCCCTCGACCAGACGGTAGAGAGTTGTGTAAACCTCGTTGGTGTGAATCTCAACACGGCCTCCCAGCATCTGCTGATGTATGTCAGCGGACTGGGTCCTACGCTTGCTAAGAACATTGTGGATTACAGGAAGGAGAATGGGGCTTTCACCTCCCGCGCTCAACTGAAGAAGGTGCCGCGTCTCGGACCCTCTGCCTTCCAACAGTGTGCAGGTTTCCTCCGCATCCCTGATGCCAAGAATCCGCTCGACAACTCTGCCGTCCATCCGGAGAGTTATGCCGTTGTCGAACAGATGGCAAAGGATCAGGGTTGCTCTGTGGCTGACCTGATTAAGAATAAGGAGAAGCGAGAGGCCATTGACATCAAACGGTATGTCACCGACGAAATTGGCATCCCCACCCTGACGGATATCATGCAGGAACTGGAGAAACCAGGTCGCGACCCGCGTTCACAGATTGAGGAGTTTGAGTTTGATAAGAATGTCTCTACTGTCGATGATCTCGTAGAGGGCATGATCCTGCCTGGCATCGTCACCAACATCACCAACTTCGGTGCCTTCGTGGATATCGGTGTCCATCAGGATGGTCTCATCCACATCTCCCAGATGGCCAATCGTCGCATTGCCCATCCGACAGATGTGGTGAAACTCCATCAGCACCTGCGTGTCCGCGTCATCGAGGTGGATCGTAGGCGCAACAGGATATCCCTCTCTCTAAAGGGAGTCTAAACTTCTAATAACTGAACGCCATGTAGGAATGCGGTTTCAGGGAAACGGCAAACTTCGTGGCGTTCTTTTTATGCCAACCTACCCAGTAGTCTTCCAACTTCCCATCTACCGTTGTCCCGTCTTCGAGATTCTTCAGGCACTTGAATCTGTCAGGCTCACAAACCAGTTTCACATCCACAGGCTCATCGTTGAAGTTCTCTACTATCAGCGTGTGGTTGTCATAAAGGAAAAGACTCACCTTCGACGGACCATCCAGATAGAAGTCCAGATCCTGACTCATCACCCTGCGGATCTCCGTGAGTGCTGCAGCAGGATAGTCATAGAGATTACCCATATCGTCAGGAATCGTCAACACATAAAGGTAGGCATTCATATATTTCGCCTTGTGGAGGATGGGGAAACCGGAGACACCACCTGTCAACGGACGTCCTGCACTCACAACCTCCCAACTGTCATTCGTCTGATAACGCACCTGCGGGATCAGGAACTCCCGATTACTCTTCCCGTATCTGCCGAAATCATTCACGATGGCTTTCAGATCCGAACAGCGCAGTTCACATACCTCCGCAATCTTCTCTGGGATTGCCTTCAGCAGACCGCTGGTGATGATGACATCTCTCCCACGCTGCAGTTGGGCTTTAATCTTCGTCATGATATCTTTATCGCCGGCAGCCTGTTCTGTCAACAGCACGATCTTCTGGTCTTCTGCAAAGGAGGGATACATATCCATCGGTAGACCGATCATACCCAGATAGTTCTGCAGGAAGTCCTCACCCAGCGCGTGGAAAGGCTTATAGGATTTGATGCCTATAGGCTTACCCAGTTTCCCTACCAACTGATCAGCCTTTCTGAGTGTGACATCTGCTATACGCGCCATCGTGGTAGGCTCTACCGTCTTATTGCCATGCTTAAGGGGGGCCTTCATCTCGTCGTAGTTCCAACTGGTTCCCATATCCTGCCAAGGGGTACGGAGCCGGTCGTTCAGGGGCACATCCAGTAACTGATGATAGGCAAAGAGCATCACGTCTCTCGCCTTGGCGATGGCTGTCAGATGCAACTGTTCCGCATAGCGGTCCATACCCATCTGGATACCGCCTGCATCCACCCAACCGCCGCCGTTATAGCCAGGACGCAGATTCTCGAAATAGCGGATGATATTATAACTCAGATAGTTCTGCAGATGCTGGGCACTGGCGGGATCGCGCGTCTCCGTACCCGTCCAGATACCATCGAAAAGTTTTGGTCCGTCCTCCAGGTTAAAACCCAGTCCCTGGAAATGGTCATACCAGTTGGGATACTTGATGATAACCTTCACCTTCGGGTTTACAGCCTTCGCAGGACCTAACACCAGATGCTTAGCCGCATCATTCATCAGTTGCAGACGATACGCCGTCCAACTCATATTCCCTTTCGCTGCGATCTCCACCTCACTCTTACAACTCGTGAAGAAGAAATCATCGAGCAGGAACTCATCGAAATGCTTTGCTGTCGTCTCGGCAATCTTCTGCACCATCTTCCGATGCTCCGGATCAGAGTAGCAGAAGGTCTCAAACTCATTGCTCTCGTCGATAGTGAAGGTGATACCGCCAGCCACCTCGATGCCCTGTTTCTGGAAGAACTTCTTCGCCTTCTCAATCGTGGCATCATCCACAATATGCAGGTCACGATGCGTCTCCAGGTAGATCTTATCCACATCCAACTGACTGGAGATTGTGGCCCATGAAGATTCGAGCCACTGGGTGTCCTTCATCTTCTGCACCTCTGCGGCACGTACATAGACAGAGACCTTGAAATTCTCGTGTTTGGCTTCTGCAGAGAATGGCTGCAACAGACAGGCCATCAGGCAAAGCGCACTTCTAAGTAATGAATGATTCCTCATAAATAATAAGTTTTGGTTGGTGATTATATTGTTGTTACATATTCTCTTTAGGTTCCACATGTACAGCCACGTGGGTATGCTCTCCATATCGGGCCCTCAACAGATCCTCCACCTCCGAGGCTTTGTTGTGGGCTTCCCTTAAGGTGATGTCACCGTCCATCAGGATATGCAGTTCGATGGCATAGTGATTGCCGATCTTTCTCGTCCGCAGGTCATGCGGATCCACCACACCCTTCAACTCACCCACGATCCTGAGGATCTCCTCTTCGACGTCTTCAGGCAACGAGTGTTCCATCAGGTCATCGATACCACGATGCAACAGATCCACGGCCACCTTCACGATAAACGCACCCACCACCAACGAGGCGATCGGATCAAGTACCGTCCAACGCTGTCCTAAGAAGATGGCACCGCCGATACCTATCGCCGTACCCACAGAAGAAAGGGCGTCGCTGCGATGATGCCACGCGTTGGCCTCAACCACCTGGGAGTTCAACTGACGGGCCTTCACCATCGAATACTGATACACACCCTCTTTCAGAAGCACAGACAACAACGCTGCCCAGAGTGCCAACGTACCCGGGGCTTCCAACTGTTCGCCATTCAGCCACGCAACGATCTCCATCGCACCGTGATAGATGATACCTATTGCTACTATCAACAGGGCTACCCCGATGAGTGTCATTGCCAAGGTCTCATACTTCCCGTGCCCATAGTCGTGGGATTTGTCCTTGGGTTTGCTGCTGATATGCACGAACACCAGCACGATGACATCCGTCACGAAGTCCGACAACGAGTGGACGGCATCAGCCACCATCGCGGCACTATGCCCCACGATGCCTGCCACAAACTTAAAGAGCAGCAGCACCACGTTCACGACACCGCCCACCAGTGTCACTTGATAGATTTCCTGATTCCTTTCCATTGTTATCTGCCTGCAAAAATACAAAATAATTCGATACGTTGTTAATCATTCTCGAAAAAAATGCTTATCTTTGCCACAGAATTATGGAATCAATCAAGAATATCGCATTTGACTTTGGAGGTGTGGTGGTGGCATTAAGTCTTCAAGGTGCCATCAAGGCCTTCGAGAAGATTGGCGTCAAGGATGCCAGTCAACGTCTGGATGCCTTCCACCAGACAGGAGTGTTTGAGGATTTGGAGTCAGGCCGTATCACGGCAGAGGAATTCCGCATCGCCATGTGCCAGCTCACGGGTAGGGACGTCTCCATGCAAGACTGCTTTGAGGCTTGGCATGGATATGTGGACCACCTCCCCCAACGGAACCTCGACACCATTCTCCGACTGCGTGAGAAGGGGTATCAGGTGTGTCTGCTTTCAAACACCAATCCCTTTATGATGATGTGGGCAGAGAGCCCTTCCTTCGACGGACACGGCCATCCGCTCAGTTACTACTTCGATCATCTCTATCTCAGTTATCAGTGCGGTGTCATGAAACCAGCCCCTACGATCTTCCAGATGATGCTCTCAGGCCAGAACGCCCTGCCTGAGGAGACCCTCTTTATCGACGACAGCGAGACCAACGTCAAGGTTGCCCAGTCCTTGGGCATCCACACGCTCTGTCCCCACGACAATGAAGACTGGACCCTTTTCCCAGAGATCCAAAAACTACTTCAGGAATAATGCTTGAGCGACTGTTCCAGCAGCCTCTTGATCCGTTCACGCAGATCAGCAGGCTGCAACACCTCAAGCCCCACATCATACGACAGCAACTCACCGATAAAGTCTGCTGTCGGACGGATATCAAAACAGAAATCGGTGTAATCCTCTGTGCTGGTTACCTCCCTTTGCGACGGATGAAGCGGTAACGTACGCAGGTAATTCGACGTACGTCCGTAGGCTCTCACCACCACATGCGCCATCGGGGTCTCATCTGTCAACACCCCGTAATACTCCGCGAAATACGCCTCGGGTGAGAAATCCTCAGGCATCTCAAACGTCTCGTCCGTCATCTCCACCGACAACATACGGTCGAGGGCATACGTGGCGATATGATGCCCTGTGAACACCAACAGATACCAACGCTGCTTGCAGAGCCGCAGCGAATACGGCTCAACCGTCTTCTCATACGGTTCCCCGTCGAAACGCTGATACCCCATCACGATCTTGCGGTTCAGTTTCATCGCCTGGATCAGCACCGGCAGGTAATACTCCCCCGCAGGCACATTCTCCAGGATGATCCGGTCCTTCACCGCCACACTCTCTGAGAGGATCGTACTGACGGTGAGCGTCGAGAACAGCCAACGCTCTATCGAGTCATCCTCCAGCACCTCAGGATTGGCAATGTAATACTTATAGCCATTCGCCTGATCGCACTCGATGATCAGTCCCACGATGTTCAGGATGGCATCGCGATGCCGGTTGAACGTGGAGCGCTGCAACGGGTTACCATCCGTCACCTGATCCTCGATCCATTTCTGGTTGAGTTCCTCAAACGTCATGCGCCTGTATCGCCTGATGGTGGAGATCAGCCACACGTACTGCTGAAAGATCTGCGATTGCTTCATGGGCTATTCATATTTCATTTCCACTGCAAAGGTACGGGAAAAAAACCTAAAACCAGCATTCACAACGCAATATTTTCATCATTCATATGAAGATAGTCACTGTACATGTTTGCAACAGCAACGGTAGCAACGATGATAATAAACAATCCAGCCATAATTCCAAAAGTTTTTAGTTCGACATTTTAATTTTGATTTCTGGCTGCAAAGGAAAAAGAGGGCTGTCCCAAATCGCAGGACACCCCTCTTTCTATTAACTCTTATTAAGAATTAAAATGCCGATTTTACAGATTTTAAGTTTTAAGTTTGAAGTTTCTATGGTGCAAATATACGAAAAATTTCGATACGTTGTTCTCTTAAATCGGAAAAAATGCTTATCTTTGCCACAGATTACAAGATACGGTTATGCCAAAAGAACAATCATCAATCAGAGAACGACAGCGGACAGACCTACGGGAACCGCGACGCTATAAGGTGACAATCTACAACGACGACTTCACGACGATGGAGTTTGTGGTGAAGATCCTCACCCAGGTGTTCTATAAAAGCGAGGCCGAGGCAGAGACGCTGATGCTGCAGGTACACCACTCCGACAAGGCGGTGGTGGGCATCTACAGTTACGACGTAGCCACCTCGAAGGTTCGAAAAGCCACCAGTATGGCCCGTGAGGCAGGCTTCCCGCTAAGATTAACAGTAGAGCCATCGGAGGAGTAAAAATGGCAGAGATTAAACAAACCATACGTGCAGCCACCTTATTGAAAGAGACCGTTTTGTGCTGCAAGGAATACAGTCATGAATTCATCATGCCCGAACACATGTTGATGGCACTGATCGACGAGTTCACATTCGCACACACATTCAATAACTACGCTGACAATCAGTCGCTGGCAGAAAAGTTGGAAGAGAAACTCGAAGAGATAGAAGTGGTGCCTGAGTGTCAGACCTATGATCCCGAGATGTCGGCACACATGAGTCAGGTGATCGATATCGCCTACGCACAGGTGATCAACAGCAGTGCCCAGGCACTCGACATCCCCCACTTGCTGATGGGCATCTTGCAACTCAAGGAGTCGTGGGCATGCTATCTGCTGAAAGATGCCCTGGGCTCCAATGAGAGCAACTTCATGAGTGAACTGATCAGTGCCTATGAATTCAGCGATCATCTGGAGGAAGAGACGGGCGAACACCAGCATGAGGCCGCCTGGCGCCGGCTCGTCACCTGTATGAACGACCTCTACCAGAACCACAACCCACTGATCGGTCGGGAACAGGAACTGACGCGCACCATCCAGGTACTCTGCCGACGCGACAAGAACAACCCTTTGCATGTGGGAGAACCCGGTGTCGGAAAGACGGCTTTGATCTGGGGACTCGCCAGGATGATTCAGGAAGGCAACGTACCCGAACGTCTGAAGGGCAGCCGCATCTACCAACTCGACATCGGCACCCTGTTGGCAGGCACCCAATATCGTGGCGACTTCGAGCACCGCATCAAACAAATCATGGACGGCATCCAGGAAGAGAGTGACAAGAATATCGTCTATATCGACGAGATCCACACGCTCGTAGGCGCCGGTGCCACAGGCGAAGGATCGATGGACGCCTCCAACATGCTCAAGCCCTATCTGGAGTCAGGCAGCATCCGATTCATCGGCTCCACCACCTACGAGGAATACAACCGCCACTTCTCGCGCTCCAAGGGACTCGTGCGCCGCTTCCAGCAGATCGACATCCCAGAGCCTTCGCCAGAGGAGACGAAACATATTCTGCAACAACTGCGCCCGCAATACGAACAGTTCCATCAGGTGACCTACGACGAGGCCGCCCTCGACTTCGCCGTGGATGCCAGTTATAAATATGTGAACGACCGTTTCCTGCCCGACAAGGCCATCGACCTCATCGACGAGGCAGGCGCCGCCTCCCAACTATCCCCGACTACGGTTCCTGAGCTTGCCGAAGGAAAAATCACAAAGGCAGACATTGCCGATGTCCTGGCAAAGACCTGCAAGGTGGATGCCCTGGCGATGAAGGCCGACGACGACAACACACAACTCGAGACACTCGCCCCCCGTCTGCTCGCTAAGATCTACGGACAAGACGAAGCCATCCGACAGGTCGTGGAATCCGTTCAGATGTCGAAGGCAGGACTGCTCGACGACAACAAGCCCCTCGCCTCCCTGCTGTTTGTCGGACCGACAGGCGTGGGAAAGACAGAAGTGGCACGCTTACTCGCCCAGGAACTCGGCATCACCCTCTTGCGCTTCGACATGAGCGAATACACCGAGAAACATACCGTCGCCAAACTCATCGGTTCACCGGCAGGCTATGTGGGCTACGAAGACGGCGGCCTGCTCACCGATGCCATCCGTAAGACACCCAATTGCGTACTTTTGCTCGACGAGATCGAGAAAGCCCATCAGGACATCTACAACATTCTGTTGCAGGTGATGGACTATGCCCGACTCACCGACAATAAGGGACGCAAGGCCGACTTCCGCAATGTCATCCTCATCATGACCTCCAATGCAGGTGCGCAGTTTGCAGCCCAGGCCAACATCGGCTTTACGGGAAATGTGTCGCGTGGAGAGGCGATGCTGAAGCAAGTGAAGAAAACCTTCAAGCCCGAGTTCATCAACCGCCTCACAGGTACGGTGGTCTTCAACGATATGGATCGTCCGATGGCGACTTTGATTCTGAAGAAGAAACTCGGCGAACTGCAGGAGAAACTCACCGCCAAACAGGTATCGATGACACTCACCGACGACGCCTTTGCCCTGTTACTCGACGAAGGCTTCACCCGCGAATACGGTGCCCGTGAGATGGATCGTGTGATAGCCCAGCGCCTCAAACCACTTCTCATGCGCGAGATCCTCTTCGGCACTCTCAAACAAGGTGGAAACGTAACAATCGGAACGAAAGATGGCAGTTTGTCTATTAGATAAGAATCTCTGGTTTCCCGACCCGCATCTGGGAGAGGAAGACGGACTGGTGGCTATCGGCGGCGACCTGAGTGTCGATCGTTTGATACTCGCCTACTCCAACGGTTTCTTCCCCTGGTACTCATTTAAGGATCAGCAGCCGCTATGGTACTGTCCCCTGCTGCGGTTTGTCATCTTCCCCAACGAGATCCACGTGAGCCACTCCATGAAGCAACTCCTCAAGAAGAATCCCTACCGCATCACCATCAACAAGGACTTCGAGGGCGTGATGCGAGGCTGCGCCACCGCCCAGAACCGCAACGAACTGGAAGGGGCCTGGTTGGGTCCCAATATCATCAAGGCCTATACGGAATTGTATCGTCAGGGCTTTGCCGCCAGCGTGGAAGTATGGGAAGGCACGCAGTTGGTAGGCGGACTCTATGGCGTCACGCTGGGCAGATGCTTTTTCGGCGAGAGCATGTTCTCCTTGGTGCCGAGTGCCTCAAAGTTGGCTTTGATCTTTCTGGCGCGAATGTTAGAATCCCATGGCGGCCTACTCATCGACTGCCAGTTTGAGACGCCCCATCTCTGCACCATGGGCGGTCGCCACATCCCCTACGAAGAATACATAGAAATCATCAGAACGCTATAAGCATCGCATTCTACTTCCAGATCGGATCCTCCTCAATCGGACTTCTTTTACTGTCAGGCTTACGCTCCTCAGCCTGAATGAGCGCCACCGTCATCTGCTCATAGAACGACAGTTGCACATGATCGTTCGACTCGGCAGGATGATACCAGGGCTGACTGGTGAAATACTCGACCAGATCCTTGTTCGTAAACTTATAGCCATGACGGGCCAGCACCTCATTACGCATCAGTCTGAGCGAAGACTTCCGATAATGCCCTAAGGTCAGACGACTCAGCATCGCTTCCGACGCAAAATGCCAACGGCCTTGCTCGGGGTCGGCATGATAGAGCGACAAGGTGCGCCCCACCTTCACGAACTGTCCATACTGATCCCTCTGACACTCATAGAGATTCAGACCCGATGCTGTCGGCGTCGCATACCAACTGCCAGTGAGATCCGATCCTGGAGCGATGGTGATGACATTCAGTGCCTGGTCATTCAGATGCTCCACCTCGTAATCCACGCGTACGCCTCTGAAAGTCACATCCAGTTGTCCGATGATCAGCCACTCCCGATTGTCAGGTTTGCCTGCTTCAGGAGCCGGACCAATCTTATACTTGCCACAGCACTCAGGAATCACATCCCATTTGGAATTATGCAACGGCGAGTCAAACGTCCAGAACATGGCGTTATCTATCCTACCCTTCTCATCGTAGAAGATCAGCACTTTCAGACCCTCCTGGTTCTTCAGCACCACCTTCGCACCCTGAGGCACAATCTGCGGATCCTCGCCCAGTTCTTCCGGTGCAGCAGAATAGATATACTGAGTCGCTCCTTTCGGCACCAGCACGAAAGCCTGATCTTCACCCTCATGCACCGAAGTCATCTGGATCAGGGCAGGCTTCACATGCGCCTCAAACTGCCCCCAACCGATATTCCACTGTGAACCAGTTACCACTTTCTGTCCCGCCTGCCCAATCTGAGCAAAACCATTCACGACACTCCAAATCAATACTGCTGACAAAAAAATCCTCTGTTTCATACCACAAATCATTTTATGGTGCAAATATACAAAATAATCCGATACGTTGTTCTCTTAAATCGAAAAAAATGCTCTTAAATATTAGTTTTTTCCCTCGAATTTGTTGTTTTATTGTCACTATACTAATAACTTGCTGACAACAAACTTGTTACGGGTGGTAACAACAAATTATAGGGTAACAACAAACGGCTATTATCTGAACGACTCGGACATGACTAATGAGCAAGCCTTAGATGGCTCCTGTAACCTTGATTAACAAACCTCTTTACGACACGCTCATACCCTATTCCCCTACTCTGTCGTAAATCACCAACCCTGTCGCAACAACTCCGACAATAATCAGGCTAATTTCTTGGAATCAGCTGTTTTTCATCGTACCCTTGCATCAGTTATTTGAATCATACGTTTGTTCATTTTGCATATTTGTTTTAGGTTATTGGTTATTTGGTTT
>JAFRMM010000183.1 GCA_017430675.1 Prevotella sp. | reverse complement strand
GTGTCGTGCATGGCGAAGGCAGCGGGCAGGTTGTGACGGGTCTGACCCATCTTGGCAATCTTCAGGTAGTCCCAGAGCAACTGCTTGTAGTCAGGATGTGCACAATTCTCGATGATGCACTCTGCACGCTGGATGGGACCCTTACCACGCAGGTCGGCGATACCCTGCTCCGTCACGATGATGTTCACATCATGCTCTGAACTGTCCTGATGAGAGACAAAAGGCACGATCGAGGAGATCACACCACCCTTGGCCACAGAAGGACAAGTGAAGATAGAGAGGTACGCGTTACGGATGAAGTCACCCGAGCCACCGATACCGTTCATCATCTTCGTACCACTGATGTGGGTGGAGTTCACGTTACCATAGAGGTCGGCCTCGATAGCCGTATTGATGGCGATAACTCCTAAGCGGCGGATGATCTCAGGCGAGTTGGATATCTCGCTCTGGCGCAGCGTCAGGTGGCTCTTGAAGTAGTCCATATTATCATAGACCTGCATCAGACACTCGTTAGAGACCGTCAGTGAACAGGCCGAAGCATCCTTCACACGACCGTCGAGCATCATACCAACCACTGAGTCCTGCAGCACCTCGGTATAGATATTGAAGTCGGGCACGTGCTTGTCCTGTCCCAGAGCACCGAGGATAGCATTGGCCGTCGAACCTACACCACTCTGCAGGGGCAGGAACTCCTTGGGGATACGGCCCTTGTGCATCTCTTCCACGAGGAACTCAGCGGTCAGGTATCCGATCTTATCCGTTACAGGATCGCTGTCCTTGAAAGCGCGGGCCTCATCGGGGATGTTACACTCGACGACACCAGCCACCTTCTCCTTGGGGATGCTGACGAAAGGCTGTCCGATGCGGTCGCCCACATGCTCAATGGGAATAGCCTTACGGTAAGGAGGATCCAAGGGCTCATACACGTCGTGGATATACTTCGCATTGGGGTTGTGGAAACTGTTGAGTTCCAGGATCACGTGCTTGGCCAGACGGGCAGCCGTCGGAGAGATACCACCAGCGGCCGTCAGATAGACATGATAATCGTTGCCCACCTCTTCGATGTCACACACCTCGAGGATGGCCCAATCCACATCACCATAGAAGCCATAGCGCAACTCCTGTGCCATGTGGCTCAGGTGCAGGTCATTATAGGGGATCTCACCCATGTTGACGTGCTTACGGAAATCAGGGTTCGTGGTGTAAGGGGCACGATAGAGGATAGCCTGGGCGTTAGCCAGGTCACCGTCCGTGCTCTGTCCAGTGGAGGCACCTGTGAAGATAGCCACCTTAAACTCTCGACCAGCCTCATGCTCAGCCACAGCGATCTTTGCCAACTCTTTGGTTGTTGCCTTAGCCACACCAGCAGGTGTAAAACCACTCATGGCGATATGGTCGCCATTCTTAATCAGTGCCGCAGCCTCTGCGGCAGTCATACGTGTATAAGCCATAATTTCTTAAATTTGCAAATTTTGCGTGCAAAATTAGTGTTTTTCTGTCAAACCACCAAATAAAATATTAATTATGAATTATGAATTATGAATTTTTACAGATACTCCATCAGCACGTCCCAGACGGCGATGATATGGCAAACGCTGCCTGCTAGCACGAAGAAGTGGAACACGGAGTGCATGTACTTTGTCTTGTTAAAGGAATAGAACACGGCACCCGTGATGTAACTGACACCCTCGGCGATGAGCCAGATAACGGCGGCCTCCGATACACTGTCCATCAGGGGCTTGAAGGCCACGAGCACACTCAAACCCATACCGATGAAACAAAACGTCTCAAGGTTCGAATGCTCCTTCAGGCGGATGAAACTGGTGATGGTGCCCGCTATCGCACAAGCCCACACGAAGACGAAGAGGCTCCAGCCCCAGTAGCCCTGACTGCGCAGCGCCACCAGCGTCAGCGGCGAGTATGATCCCGCGATATGCCAGTAGATGGCGGCATGGTCCCAACGGCGGAGCCGCTCCTTCCACTTCGAGTGGTGTTTCATCGAGTGGTAGAGCGTCGAGGCCAGATACGAGCCGAGCATGCCGAAGAGATAGAGGATCACCCCCACCCGCGCCCAGTCGTTGTCGGCCTGGAAGCACCAGACGAGGAAGATGATGCCGAACACCACCCCAAGCAGAATGCCGCCTCCGTGCGAAGCAGCATTCCAGATTTCCTCTTTCTTCGTATATCTGATCATATCGTCTCAAACGGCATCTCGAACACGAAACTCGTGCCATCCGTATATTCCGTATCCAGATAGACCTTACCGCCAAGCAACCTGGCGATCTCCTTGCAGATCGACAGTCCGACGCCCAGGCCCTCCGACTTGCTGTCAGCCTTGCGGAAGGGACGGAACAGCAGGTCCAACTGACTATGGGCAATACCCTCGCCCGTATCATCGACGCGCAACTGGAGCATCTCCCTGTTGCTATCCGCATCGTCGAACGTCCTCACCTTCAATGTGACGGTGCCAGCGAAGGTATGCTGACAGGCATTCGTCAGCAGGTTACGCAACAACTGTTCCAGCCTTTTGCTGTCGGTATATAAATAGGTGTCCTTCAGCGCTATAGGATACTCATGGGCCAACTTCACGCCCTGTCGCACCTCGGACCTCACGGCATCGCGCGCCTTACAGCAGATCTCCATCAGACTCACCACCGTCTTGTGCAGCGGCAGACAGCCCTTCTGCATCTTCGAGAGGTCAAGGATATCATCCATCACGGTGAGCAGACGGTCTGCATTCCTGTGGATATGATCCTTCAGCATCAGTTTCTCTTCCTCCTCCATGTGAAGGCCCGACACACCGTTCAGAATATCATTGAAGCCGATGACGGAATTCAGGGGGGTACGGATCTCATGGCTCACATTGTCGAGGAAGATCTCCTCCAACTCCTTCTCCCTCGAGGGAGCATAACTCTGCGTCACATCACTCAGCCGATAGACATAACCGGTGATCTCGCCTTTTTCATCTGTACTGGGGGCGACAAACGACTCCAGCACCTTCTCCTTGAATCCTGCCAGAAGCACCCTGTCGGCCTTGCCTTCCCTGATGACCTTATGTAACTGTCCGTCGTCGATCAGGTAGGAACTTTTCATCTTCCGGAACTCTTCATTGCAAGAGACCATCTGACCCTCTTTGTCATAAATTCCCACACCAATCTGCAGACCTGAAAATGCCAAGTCCAGTATTTGTTCACTCATAAAGCGTGACATTATTATTGTGCATACTTATAGTTTATGGTGCTGCAAAGGAACAACTTTTATTTGGATTACGCAAATTTTTTCGCACATTTTTCACACTTTTGAGCAATAATCGTACACTTTACACCAATTCATAGGAATTATTGACAAAAAAATTTTCATAAAGTATCTTATTATTCGTCACAAAAATGACAATGTTTCAGCATTAATCACTACCTTTGCGTCGTGTTTAAATGATTTCGTAAAATATTTCATAAGTAGGATCATAATATGGCAAAAGATGTAGCATTGGCATTGTCGAGCGGTGGCGCAAGAGGTCTCGCCCATATCGGTGCCATTGAGGAACTGGAGGCCCAGGGTTATCACATCACTTCCATTGCGGGTTGTTCGATGGGAGCACTCATCGGCGGTGTCTATGCCACAGGGAAACTGGAAGAATTCCGAGAGTGGATGAAGACGGTTGACCGTAAGAAGATGCTGGAACTGACAGATTTCTCACTCAGTTTCAATCATATTGTCAAGGGTAATCGTATCATTGAGGCCATTATGGAATTTGTGCCAGACATGGCCATCGAGAATTTACCAATACCTTATTGCGCTGTAGCCACCGATTGGAAAGCCGGCCGTGAAGTCGTGCTGGACAAAGGAAGTTTGTTTGAAGCGATACGTGCCAGCATTTCCTTACCATCCTTCTACGAGCCTGTTCAACGCGACGGGATGATACTGATAGATGGAGGTGTCGTCAATCCCATTCCGATGAATCGTGTCAAACGCAACGAGGGCGACATCCTAGTTGGCGTGGACGTAAGCGGCCACGACTATAAAGCCCAGTGGGAAAAGACGAACAAACTGACCAATATGCATAAGCATGATCATTCTCTGAAAGCGAAACTGCTTGACATGATCATTCCCGACAACATTGAGTTCAATTATTATACGCTACTCTCGCGCACAAGTTCACTGATGATCCGACAGAACTCCATCCTGATGGCTCAACTAATGAAACCAGACATACTTGTTGACATCCAGATGAGTCGCTACACGACTTTCGATTTCGACAAGTCAGAGAAACTTATTGCTATTGGCAGACAGAAAACGATACAGGCTATCAACAGATATAAGAACGATCAAGAATAAATATTCATTGCTGGCATAATGTCAATCTAAAAGGGGCACCATATTCTGCGGATGGCCACTGAGGAATGCACGAACATTATCGGTGGTGACTTGGATGAGGCGCTGGCGCGCTTCGAAGGTGGCCCAGGCAATATGTGGGGTGATATAGGCATTCTTTGTCCTCAATAACGGATTGTCGGCCTTGGGAGGCTCTTCCGTCATGACATCGGCACAATAGGCCTTGATCCGTCCTTTCTCCAAGGCCTCAGCCAGTGCAAAGTCATCGACAAGCGGCCCTCGTCCCGTATTGATAAGGATAGTCTCAGGATTCATCCAATCAATCGTCTTATTATTAATAAGGTGATGAGTGTCTGAGGTGAGCGGGCAGTGTAGAGAAATCACATCCGATGTCTGAAGGAGTTCCTTGAGATCAGCCTTCCGGATGCCCTCGGGCAGTGCATCAGCCGACTTGCTGGTAAGGACCTTCACCTTCATACCAAAGGCGAGGGCGATCTGGGCGACGCGATAGCCGATATTGCCAAGTCCCACGATGCCAAAAGTCTTGCCAGCAAGTTCATGGATGGACTCGTCGTAATAACAGAAGTCAGGATTGTTGCTCCAGCGCCCCTGGCGATTCCCGATGGCGTATCGCTCCGTGTGGTTCGTCACCGTCAGCAGATGGGCAAACACCATCTGCGCCACACTCTCCGTACTATATGCTGGCACATTGGTCACGATGATGCCATGCTCATGGGCTACCTTGATATCCACCACGTTATAGCCCGTCGCCAGCACACCGATATATTGAAGATGTGGCAACTGCTCCATCTCCTCGCGCCCAATGACGACCTTATTCGTCAGCACAATCTCTGCCTCGGCAGCCCTCGCCACCGTCTCACTCGGCGAGGTGCGGTCATAGACCGTCACCTCACCCAATTCCTTCAGCCCATCCCACGACAGATCGCCCGGGTTGGCCGTATAGCCGTCAAATATTACAATCCTCATAACCTTTCCTTTTGCAGCAAAGATACAAATAAGATGCCATATTACCAAGAATTTTGTAGTTGAAACTACAAAAAAAGACTAAAAATTTGTAGTTTAAAATATAAATACGTATCTTTGCAGCACAAAAAAGTTACAAAATTCGGAACCATACTCCCGAATTTCATATAAATTTCAGAAGTCCACGTACCAATTTTAAAGGATTTATGTATAAGAGGTTATTTGATGTTGAGGGCAAACTGGATGAAGGAATGTTTCTCTTTGGCGCACGTCAGACAGGGAAATCGACTCTTTTGAAAGAGCGGTTCAAAGGAGCGATTTACTACGATTTGCTCAATCCCAGTGTAAGAAGGGCCTTTAAGTTGAATCCTAATTCCTTTTGGGAGGCTCTTCAGGACAAACCTGCCGGCACGCTTGTCATCGTGGATGAAATCCAGAAAGTACCTGATTTGTTGGATGTGGTGCATTCCCTGATGGTAAACAGAGGTCTGTTTTTCATCCTCAGCGGTTCCAGTGCGAGGAAACTCAAGCGTTCAGGAGCCAACACACTCGGAGGTCGTGCCATACCCGAAACACTTTACCCTCTTGTATGGCCAGAGGTAACCGATTTCCAGATAGACCGTGCTGTCCAAAATGGTATGATTCCCCGTCATTATATGGTAGAGGATGCCACCAAACGTCTTTCCGGTTATGTAAAAGTATATTTGGACGAAGAAATCAGGGAAGAAGGAGAAGTGAGGGAACTTGATGCCTTTGAGCGCTTCATGGAGGTTGCCGCTATTTCCGACGGAGAAATGCTTAACTATTCCAATATCGCTTCTGATTGCGGCGTGTCTGCCAAAACGGTCAAGTCATATTTCCAAATCCTCTATGATACGCTCATCGGCTACGAAATTCCAGCATTCAGGAAGGAAATTAAGCGAAAGATAGTCCAAGCCCCCAGGTTCTATTATTTTGACGTCGGGCTTGCCAACTACCTGATGGGGCGCCATTCCCTGAAGCGAGGCACAGACGATTACGGACATGCCTTTGAGCACTTAGTGATGCAGGAAATTATTGCCTACAAAGGCTACAACGACAAGCGTAACATTATCTCCTATTGGCACACTTACGACAAAAAAGAGGTAGATGTTGTAATCGGCGATGCCAAGGTGGCTATTGAGATCAAATCAACGGAGCATGTGGAAACAAAGCATAAAAAAGGGCTCAAGGCTTTCAAAGAGGAGCATCCAGACTGTCGCCTGATTCTCGTGTCCCTTGATCCGATTACCCGCAAGTCAGATGATAAAGAACTTGTCTATGTTCTGGACTTCTTGAAGATGCTTTGGAATGGTGATATTTTTTAGAGTTTAAAACTTCAGATTTTCTTATTTTGAGCAGAATTCTATGCTTTAAAGGGGCACCACATGCTGGGGATGGTCACTGAGGAAAGCGCGGACATTGTCTGTGGCTGCTTGAGTTGGCCGTATAGCCGTCAAATATTACTATTCTCTTTAAGCAACGCAGAAACGCTATACACCATTGGCGTTGTATTATCTGGTGTCATATTATATGTACTAAGATTATTAGAACTGACAATCAGAAACGACAGGACACACAAGAGCAGTTTAATTTGGTCGTCGAACAATTATCAAAAGACAATGAGACCTCCCAATTGTCTGCAGCCATCATTCTGCGCAAATTCTTCGATACCGTCATCGATAGAGAAAGATTTCGAAAGGAAACCATCAATGTTATATCTTCAATGCTTAAGATCCATCCAACAGGCATTTATCAGAAAACACTGGGTGACGGCTTGGCATACGCAGGCAATCTGAACTATGAAGACCTGCAGCGTACCAATTTGCAGGATCTGTATCTGGGGAAAAAGAACGAAAAGGATGATGAACTGGAGAAGCAAGGACTAAAATCAGAGACGGATGATGACGACTCTTGGAAAATCACAATGGACTTCACTGATATGTATGGTGCTAACCTATCATACACACTAATTGAGAATGTTTTCGGTTTTGGCACTGTGTTCAACAGTACGACATTAAACCATACCAACATCAAGAACTGCTCCTTCAGAAATGCAGACTTCAAATATGCAGATTTAACCAACGTTTATTTTGAGGATGTCATACTTGATGGCTCTGATTTTAAAGGTGCCAAAGGTATTCCTATGGAAATGATTGACTATCTGGAATGGATAAAACTAGGAACAAAAGATGAGGCTTACGTTTACAAAAATGACAATCCTTTTACAATAGACAAGACAAAAAAAGAGGAGGTGGGCACAAGATGGTATTCTTCAGCATGCCTGGCACTTTAACTGCCTCAGAAAAGGCTTTGACACTTTATTATAGGAAAATATTAGAAGGCAAGGGAATTGAAGCAAAGATTTACGAACGCGATCATTACCCAAAAGACAGTCAGCTAACCAAGGTCAAGGAATTCATTATGCAGTCAGATGCAATGATAGCGTTTGGCCTTAAACAGATAGAAATTAAGTCTGGACGTTTAAAGCCTGACAAAAAAGAATTCGAAGAAAACTTATGGTTACCTACACCATGGAATGAAATTGAGGTAGGCATGGCAGTGATGGCCAATCTGCCCATTCTACTAGTCAGGGATGACAAAATTGAAATTGGTGTATTCGACAAAGTCATTAGCGAATATAAGATAAAAACTCTATCCTCTGCCACTCCATTAGAAAAAAAAGAGACAAATGAAGAATTCAAGAAGTGGCTTTCTTTATTTACAGATGTAGATACTCCAATTGTAATAACTGAAGATATTAAGAAATTCTTATTTAGAGACACTAAAGTCCATACTTGAGTTAGGATTTAAAATAGAAAAGTAGGTAGAACAAAGATAATAAGGGTACAGCCCCCCGCATTGTAGGAATTGACAATGCGAGGAATTTGTTTTTTATTATAATTGGGTGGGATGCTGTGTGTATTGGTTTCACATCTCCACCAACAGATAGCAGTTGCCATGATTTTTGTGGTCGCTTTTGAAACCAAAGCGACGACTGCTGAGGCGGTTGCCTACCTTCTCAGGACTGCATTTACCCAGCGTGGTCTTGCCATAGCGACGCTGCAACAGTTCCAGCACCTCCGTTGCTGAGATCCAGCGGCCTGTCTCTCCCTCCTCAGGCTTACGGAACATGCTGGCGATCATCTCTTCCAGTGAGTCGATGCGCTGGAAACGCTCGTTCTCCTCAATCAGCGTGGTGATTTCCGCGTCGTCAAGCCAGTATTTCATGCCGTCGGCTATCTCCTGCTTCAGTTGGGCATAGACCTGACGATGCTCCAGCGAGTCCTCGAAGTTGATCATATCCGTGATCTCCACGCAGACGAAACGGCGCGAACCCGTAGGATCCGTGAGGGGCTTCGGCTGGTTCGTGGTGCCGATGAACGAGGCATAGCGCCGATACTGCTTATAGGCCTTGCCGTAAGGCGGACGGAACTTCACATCGGCCGTCGAAAGCAGGTACTTCAATAGGATCTGCTGACGGGCGGTAGTCTTGTCGAACTCGTCAATATTGATCAGCGCGAACGAGGTCAGTCCGAGGTTCAGATCCGTCTCGTTCTTGAAGTTGATGCGGTCGTTATAGTAGTCGCGCAGTTCGCGAGGCAGCAGGATCCGACAGAACGACGACTTGCCACAGCCCTGTCTGCCTATTAATAAAGGTACGAGCGCGTTGCCCGTGAGCGACTTCTTGCCCTGCCAGTGGGCCACCATGCCCAGCAGCCATATATGCAGGTATTTCTCCCACTGGGGCTGGTTAGTAGGCACGCGCTGGGCCAGTTCCGCGATGCGATCCCTGCCGTCCCACTGGGGCAGATGGTCGAGCCAGTCGTTCACAGGGTCGAACTTCTCGATGCGTGGCGAGTCGATGAAACGGGAGATATCCCTGTCCCACGTCTTGAGCCCCATCTCCTTGGCACGCATCGTCATCTCGTTGCGGGCCTCATCGTCGAGGTCGCGGAACTCATCATCCTCACCGTTGTTCTCGCGATACTGTGCCACGCCCGTCATCACATTCTTGCGCATCTCATAGTGGGTGTGCAGAAAGATGTCCGTCTTCATCATCAGCAACGTATCCTCAGGCACGCTCTTCAGCGGTTTCACCTTGTTGCGCTTCATGTAATCGGTCTGATTCTGCACAGCGTAGGCATTCTCGAACGACATATCCACCAGCATCTTGTCGTGGTTGAACACAGGATGGCACATCGTCATCTTCACGGCCAACTCCTGAGGAATGCCCTCCTCCTGGCACTTGGCAGCGAGGCGCATCAGCAGTTCAGCCACGCGCTCCTCGTCAGGCAGTTCGAAGTAATGGCCCAGCACTTCCATGAGGATGAACTGGAAGTTGAGGCTGTAGGTACGCTTCAGCGTACGGCCTGGCATCAGGCGATAACGCTCTGATTCTGAGAGAGTCTTGGTGCCTTCAACGGCTGTGGCGTCTGAAGTCTTATGAGCCGTCTCGCCCATATCGACATAGAAGAGTACGGCGCGCTCGCGATACTTCGCATCAGGATCGGCAGACATATATACCGTCCTATGTATCAGCGGTTTAATGGCATCGAGCGTGATGTCGAGTTGGGCGTTATAGGCCTTCCGGGCCGTCTTATATAAAGACAGGTGGAACTTCAAGATCTCCTCATCTTCCGTAGGCACACCGCCACCATTGTCAGGGTAGCGTTCCCCACGGCAGACGATCTTCACGCTTCGCCCACTGGAACCCAGGAAGGCCAGCATCGTCTGAGGCAAACGGGCAGCAGCATCACGGATCTGGATGGCTTCGTCGTAGTCAGCCAGGTTGTTGGCCTCCAGCACGATCAGACCGTTGTAGTTCTTGACGTGGTACGTGTTCCTGGACTTGCTGATCTCAGCCGCGAAACAGAGTCTGGGCAGAGTCATCTTGTAGTTGAAGTCTGTCTCCATCCGCCCGTCCTCCGTCCTGCGCGGATGGATCAGCGGATAGATTTCACGCAACTTTCGCACCTCTTCCTGATACGTTCCGCTACTGATAGCCTCCACAATAGTGCCGATTTCCTCTCTTACAACAGTCTCTTTTTTGCCCTTTTGCTTAAAAACTGATATTTTCATGCTGATTTGATCGATTTTTAGATTCGATTGTTGCTATTTCCAAATTCTGCGACAAAGATACAAAAAAGATTTCATATTTACAAGTAATTTCAAACCATTTTCGTACATTCATCCTTCACTATTTTTATATCTAACTGAAAATTAGCCAATTTCTACATAAACTTCTCTGTATATACCTTCATAATCCTTCACTTTTACGAACCAAAACAAACTGTTTTGCTGAAATACTCATTACTTTTCGAAAAATAGTCAGTGCTTTTCGCTCGAAAAGAGCCACCTATTTCTCGAAAAGAGCCACTTAATTTTCAATAAGTGCTTCGAAATTTTCATACGGAACCACTATCATTCGCCCCCCCCCTCCCCCCTATCTTATTCTGTGAAGGTTTATGAAGGTATATGAAAGTTTAGACATAAACATTCACTATGTAATATATTAATATACAGTAATTTATAATAAAAAAATGAAGGATGAAAGGATTAATAATATAAATAAATATATGTTATGACCACATTCTGCGGATAGCCACTAAGGAAAGTACAGACATTATCTGCATTGAATAAAAAAATCGCAAAAAAGTTGTTTGTTTTAAAATTTATCATTACTTTTGTAGCGTCCAAGCCGAAAACCGGTGTCCTCGGATATCGGTGAAGGGCAGGGATACATATTTATGGAAAGGCGTTTACAGGGCGTCTTGTCTTTGGCTACTTAGAATCTAGCAAATCCTATAACCCGTCAAAGAACAAGGCATATTTGTAGCCGAAACAGAAATGAGTCGTTATGGAAAAGGCATTTAGGTATTATATGAAGAAAATATCATTAGTAATTTCCGTCTTCTTTTGCTTTGTTTTTATTCCTGCGCAAGGACAGACGTTACAATCTCAGCAGGTGATAGTGACAGACACCAGTTCGTTTGATCACGTTAAGCATTATATGAGGGTGGACAAGACCTACTGTAGCGGAATGCACACTCTGGAGGCTATATTTCCCTATATACAGACTAATCATTATCAAGTGATAAAGAACCAGGAGGTTTTTTCTGGTGGTGAGGTTCGGGAAAATGCTGAAGCCGGGAATAGATATATCGGATATAGCCTACACACTCCTGAGCTTAATGCTATTAGCAATATTTTTTATCTGGGAATGAGTTTCGATGTCGCCACGATTAATATCAATGTGGATTTCGATGCCATCAAAGCAATCTATCCCTATGACACAAACAGTAAAGAGTATATAGAGAATACTGGAGATGTGACAACTTGCATTCTTCCGCATCATCCTCATATTGAGGCTGTGGCTGATGAGCTTTGGGCTCAGTCGAGTGACATCATTGACTATGCCAGACGATGTTATGAGTACACAGCCACCCACTTGAAATATCTTGATGACAACACAGGTATCCATAGCCTACAGAGTATCATTGACAACGGAGGTGGAGATTGTGGAAACTTCTCTTCTTACTATATTTCACTGTTGCGCAACCGTAATATTCCGTCACGCCCAGTGGTTGGTGTCATAGAGCAGGATAACTATCATGTATGGCCAGAATTCTATTTGCAAGACTACGGATGGATTCCCGTTGACCCTACATGCAAAAACGGTGATCCTACTGGAGATTATTTCGGTCATAAGAATAGTCCGCACTATATTACCACTCTTGGTATTGAGCTGACAGACTACCGATTCGCTAAGGACAGTGAGCCAATGCAACTGGTGCTTATGCAACTGCTGTATTATCTCTGGTGGGCCTACGACCCCTGTACTTCGACGCAGTTTGATTTTACCATCGAACGAGGCCCTTCCACGACTGTGGACATTCCTTGGTTGATGCAACATCATGATAATGGCACTACTTCCAAGGATGGAATCATCGTCTATACCCAAGGAAACACTGTCATTATCGATGGGGGAACAGGAGAAATGAAGCAGGTTTTTGACCTGAATGGCAGATTGCTGGCTTTAACAGATAAGGACAGGATTACTATTCATACAAAAGGAATTTATCTAATTAAGGTTGGCAACCGCACCACGAGAAAAGTAGTCTTGGTAAGGTAACTACTCTTTATCTCATCAGAATGAAGTGAATCCCTGTTACACTATAATATTTGCGCTTTCACCCCAAGGCTGACATGGGAACATCACATAAGACTTTCTTCATCAATCAATTGTCGCAAAGACATGAGGTGCGCTATCCTAAAGCCGATGACTTCCTTATTGATTGAAAATGTCTGTTTGAGGATGGGGAAAGGGGAAGTAATTCGAGTAAATCTAAAATATTCTAGATAATTATCTGGCAATTGATAACATAGAGACAGAACATCGTAATCACATTCCACTTTGGATGTTTGGGTTGCTATATTAATTTAAATGTGAAAATTGTTATTTTGCAATTAAAGATTTGACATCCTTAACGATGCGGATGGGTGCATAATAGTCGTTCAAGATGTCTTCGCCCTGAATCTCTACAACATATATCTCTTCTGCATCCTTCAGGATGGGGCGAGCTTCTTCGCTGATGTTGTTGAGTCGGACATTGCTGTCCCAGTCGCGGAAAAGGAGGGCAATGTCGCCTCCGTCATAGATAAACATGGGTTCATTGGGGGTAATTGTTTTGGTCGCCATCAGGCGCTGAAGCCCTTGACCCTGTGGCGGGTAGGCTTCAGCTCTATGGCTTTGGGTTTGAATTGCTCGAAGGCCTTCCTGATGTCGGAGGTCTCAATCCGTTGGAAATCGTTGCAGCCTGTGGCATAGATGCGGTCTGCCATGGCGGGTTTCTCTGATACAACATCATTGTAGTCATAGTTGCCTTTACTCCGCGAGGGTAAAGTCGAGTTGCTTACGCTCCAAATTGGCACGGGCCACCTGGATGCGGATGGGATCACCCAACTGATATTTCGTGTGATGACGACGGCCTACGATCATGAAGTTCTTCTCGTCGAAATCGTAGTAGTCGTCACCCAAATCACGGATGGGAATCATACCCTCACAATGCGTCTCATCAATCTGGGCATAAATACCGTAGGAAGTGAGGCCAGAGATATGGGCATCGTAGGTGTTGCCGATCTTGTCGGCCATGAACTCCACCATCTTGTACTTGATGGAGTCGCGCTCGGCATTCTGCGAGATCTGTTCCATATCACTGCAGTGTTCGCAGTACTCCTCGTACTTATCCTTATTGGCAGAACGGGCACCATCCTGATACTTCGTCAGCAGACGGTGCACCATCATATCCGGGTAGCGGCGGATAGGTGAGGTGAAGTGGGTGTAGTAGTCGAAAGCCAGACCATAATGTCCGATATTATGCACACTGTACTTAGCCTTCATCATCGCCCGCAGGGCTACCGTCTCGATGGCGTTCTGTTCACGCGTACCCTCAGCATCCGACATCAGGGCATTGAGCGACTTCGTGATGGCACCCTTCGTACCGCTGGTCTTCACCTTATAGCCGAACTTCGCCACGAACTGGCGCAGGTTCTCAAGTTTCTGCGGATCGGGTTGGTCGTGGATACGATAAGGCAGCGTCTTAGCCTTCACGCCCTTCTTCACACGGCCTACGGATTCTGCCACCGTCTTGTTTGCCAGCAGCATGAATTCCTCAATCAGTTTGTTGGCATCTTTCGAGGTCTTAAAATAAGCCTTCACGGGCTTGCCCTTCTCGTCGATATCAAAATGCAATTCCTCACGGTCAAACTTCACAGAGCCGTTCTTGAAGCGGGCGGCACGGAGTTTCTTGGCAAGAGCATCGAGTTTGATGAGTTCGTTGGCGTTCTCACCTTTGTAGGGATTTTTCTTAGTGGCAGGGAGTGCAGGTTCTCCCATGCCGTCCTTCACACCATTGTCCTCTAATATCTGCTGTACCTCCTCGTAAGCATAGCGGCGGTTACTCTTGATAACGGTATGGGCGAGGTGCCATTTCTTCACGTTAGCCTCATCGTCCATCTGGAAGATCACACTATAGCAGAGTTTCTCCTCGTCAGGACGGAGGGAGCAGATGAAGTTACAGAGGCGCTCAGGCAACATGGGGATGGTGCGATCCACGAGATAGATGCTCGTCGCACGATTGTAGCCCTCCTTGTCGATGACGGAGCCTTCCTTCACGTAGTGGGAGACATCGGCGATATGCACGCCCACTTCCCAGAGTCCGCTGTCGAGTCTGCGGATAGAGAGGGCGTCGTCGAAGTCCTTGGCATCTTTGGGGTCGATGGTACAGGTAAAGACGTCGCGGAAGTCCTCACGACGGGCAATTTCTTGAGGCGTGATGCCTGCATCGATCTTCTCGGCTGCCTCCTCCACGTTCTTCGGATATTTATACGGCAGGTTGTACTGGGCGAGGATGGCGTGCATCTCGGCATTGTTCTCACCCGTCTTACCCAGGATATCCACCACGGAGCCGATGATATTCTTATGCTCGGCATCGGGCCACTGGATAACCTTGACAACAGCCTTGTCATCCGTCTTGCCGCCCTTGAGTTTCCGCTTCGGGATGATGATATCGTGTACGAAAGTACTGTCGGAAGGTACAAGGAAGGCCCAGTCCTTCTCCACACGTAGTTTGCCGACAATCTGATCGTGGGCACGACGGACAATCTCAATGACCATGGCTTCCTTGATATGCTTGTCGCGACGCGCCATATATGACACCTTCACACGGTCACCGTCCATCGCCGACATCGAGTTACGCTCTGCCACGAAGACGGGCGTACCACCGTCATCAGGCAGGAACGAGTTACGGCCGTTGGCCTTACGACGGAACACACCCTCCTGCACCTGCGTCTTCATATTAAGACGGTAGGAGTTGTCGCTGACCTTCGAAAGGAAGTCGTCCCACGCCATCTCCTCCATCGTGTCGATGGCGAGCATCTTCAGCGGATGGGTGTCAAACTTAAGTACCTTGAATATCTGCTTCAACGAGAACGTCTCGTTCGGATGATGCTGGAAGAGGTTCTGCAGCAACTCGCTGACCTGCTTCTTCCCTAACCGTTTTCCTCCTTTTTTCTTTCCCATAGACTTGTATTTTTAAGTTTTTAATTAATTGTCATCTTACTCTACTGGCGGTTCTGCCACCATCCAGCAGAAAGTTTCTTCTGGTTGGAGATCGTATCTCTTTGTGGTTTCGCTCACATATTGACTTACGATGTGGTACCAGTCTTTTTGCTTCATACCATCATACCGTTCCCCAAATTGATTGAAGCACTCACGAACGATGGCAAGTAACGTAGTGCCAGCATCCAGCGCCATCATATTATCAATCATTTGTTTTAACGAATTATCGTCACGGATATTGTCAATGATCCTTGCCAATGACACTTCAACAGCCGTTGGCCGGCCATCTTCATCCGCCTCATATTTCTTGAAGTTCTCAGCCTGTTCAAAGATTTCCTTGAACACCTCGTCTTGTGGTACTGGTGGATAGCCATGCTCTGCAAGAATAAGAATCAAGTCCATCTGCAACTCTGCCTTGATATCCGAACGGTTTGCCCAGTCTGTGTATTTCGACTTGTCATCCACCATCTGCTTCACGGCAGCACTGAGTTTTAGTAGTTTTTCCTCTGGATATTCGAAGCCAAACTTATGGGCTATTTCTTTCAGTATATCATAGAAAGCCTTCTCCTCGTAGGTAATCCCCAAATCCTTAAACGACTTCTTTTCCTTGTTGACCTCTTTCAGTAGTTCTGCCATCTGCTTGGCAACCTCATTCAGTACTTCCTCTGCAAAGATGGCATTGTCGCTACGGTCATTATACTTCTGCACCAGCGCATTCAGGCGTTTCGTGAAATCGACGCCTTTCATCTTATTCACCTTCTTAAAATCGGTAATCACAGTGCGTAGCAGTTTCTCCATCAACTTCACCTTCGTATTGGGCAGTTCCAGTTTCTCAAGCCGTGCCATATAGTCCACACTCAGCAAATCCAAGTCTTTGGTGTTGGCATTCACCTGAGCCACTTCTTCCACGCCTTCCGACTGCAATGCCTCTGCAATCATCTTGCTCACCTTGCGATTCATCTGTGAGGCATCTGGGGCATCACCCTTGGTCAACTTATAGATGATTGAACGCACACCCGTAAAGAAGTGGATATGTTCACGATCCTCGTCTGTGATGGCTTCGTGATTCGAACAGAGATTAAAGGCAGATTTCACTTTCTTGGTATGCCCCATAAACTGATTCTGCGTCTTTTCTGTTGTCTGCACAAACTCAGCCGCATGTTTCAAGCACTCTAATTGTTCCAATGGTGTACCCGTTGTGAACTTCGAGAAGTCAAACGAAGCGAACATCCTGCACAGGATATCCAGTTCATCTTTCACCATCGTCACGCTCTGCTCGATGGTCTCTATATTCTCACCCAAATCACCACCGCCAGCATACTGTTTCAGGGCATTGTTCATGTTGGTCTTGATACCGATATAATCCACCACCAAGCCTTTGTCCTTACCCTCATACACACGATTCACTCGTGAAATGGTCTGTACCAGCGTGTGTTTCTGCAAAGGTTTGTCAATATACATCGTGTCGAGGCAAGGCACATCAAAGCCCGTTATCCACATTGACACGACGATAGCAATCTTGAAGTTAGAGTCTGGATTCTTAAACAGCACATCAAGTGCTTTTCTGTCTTCGTCCGAACCAATCAATTCACGAAGTTTCGGATCATCATCCTTCTCACGAGTCATCACCAATCGGATGCGCTCTACAGGTGTCTGGTCTTCTGAGCCAATTTTCTCTTCCCATTCGGGACGCAAGGCAATAATCTGTTTATACAGGTCATAGGCAATTTCGCGACTGGAGCATAC